>CAYVOX010000005.1:0-54996 GCA_964453035.1 uncultured Anaerolineaceae bacterium | reverse complement strand
AATAAAGTCTCCAGCGCCTGCCAGTTGCGCTGGGACGTGAATGCCACCACCGCCCTGCCGCCGGAGGTGAAGACGCGCCTGCTCAGGCTGGCGGGCAACCGCGCCACGGACGAAGGCATCCTCATCATCGAAGCCAGACGCTACCGCACCCAGGAGCAGAACAAGCTGGATGCCTTCTCCCGGCTGGCGGCGCTGGTGCGCCAGGCCCTCCAGGCGCCTAAGCCGCGTAAAAAAACCCGCCCCTCCGTCACCTCCAGCGCGGCGCGCGTGGATGAGAAGAAGCGCAGAGGGGTAGTCAAACGAACGCGGCGCTATAACCCCTCCGAATGGGAGTAGTGGCGCAGAGCCTCCTGTGGAACTGCCGCGCCTTTCCCAAACTTATACAATTATGATAAATTCAGTGCGGTTTGTTGGTATAATTGCCCCATGACGCAAACCCGGCGCACCCTTCTGGTCATCCTGGGCACGTTATGCGTGACCCTGGCAGCGGTTGGCACCTTCATCCCCGTGCTGCCCACCACCCCCTTCCTGCTGCTGGCAGCCTACTTTTACGCGCGCAGTTCACAGCGCTTTTACACCTGGCTGGTCACCAACCGCTGGTTTGGCGCATACCTGCGCAACTACCGCGAAGGACGCGGGCTGCCGCTGCGCCACAAGGTCATCACCATCGCCCTCGTCTGGCTCTCGATAGGCAGCGCGGTGCTCTTTGTGGTCACCTCGTGGTGGATGCGCCTGCTGTTGCTGATCATTGCTGCGGGCGTTTCGCTGCACCTGGGCTTGATCAAAACCGCGCCACCCGAAGCCGCTCTGCCACCCCTGCCGGAAAAGCCCGAGACGCGCGGCGAAGCAGGTTAAATCAGGCCAGCGGCAGGCGAATAAAGAAGCGCGTGGTTTCCTCAGCCGGCTCAATGCCAATTTCCCCGTGATGTTTCTCAACAATTGCCCTGGCAATAGCCAGCCCCAGCCCTGAACCCGGGTAACCGTGCGAATTGCGCCCGCGGTGGAAGCGGTTAAACAACATGCCGCGGTCCTCCGACGGAATGCCAATACCGCAATCCTCCACCCGGATGCAGGCTGACTGCTCTTCCCGGCTCAACGTCAGCTTCACCCAGCCCCCCGCCGCGCTGAATTTGACGGCGTTATCCAGCAGGTTGCTCACCGCCCGCTCCAGTTGCATCTCGTTGCCCTGCACGGTCATCTCGCCCTCCGGCAGCGCCATCTGAAAGTCCATCCCGGCCTGTTCAGCAGCGGAAGCGTGCACCTCGCTGGTTCTTAGCAGCAACTGGCGCAGGTCAACCCGCTCGAACCCGGCTTTTTCGCTCTGAGTTTCAATGCGCGAGAGGTCCAGCAATTCCTTTGAGAGTTGCTCCAGGCGGGTGAGCTGCTCCAGCGACCGCGTAACCAGCAAACGTGTTTTCTGCTCGTCCTTTTCGCGCAGGGCCATGTCCAGGTCGGCGCGCAGGGCGGTCAGCGGGGTGCGCAGCTCGTGAGCTGCATCCGAGACGAAATGGTGCAGGGTGTGGATATTGCTCTCGATGCGGTTGGCCATCTGGTTAAAGGTCTGCGCCAGCGATTCCATCTCGGCCAGCTTCAGGGTTGGCGCGCGCACTGCCAGGTTACCTTCTTTCATCTCCGTAGCTACCTGCTCCAGCACCGTGATCGGGCGGCTGATTTGACGGCTGATGAGCCAGCCAATCAGCGCGGAGGCCAGCACGGCAATCAGCCCGGCGATGCCCCAGCCCTGGATGACGTTAAAAAGGATGTGCCGCCCGTATTCCGGCCCCTCCGAGATGACCACCACTCCCAGCGGGTCGCCGTACTGGTCAAAAAAATTGACCCGGGTGTTCAGGCTGGAGCGGTTGCCCTCCTCGATGGTGGGGTTTTGCAGGGTAAAACCGAACATGTTTCGCCCGGTGGAGATGCCCGAAAATGGGGCGTTCGGGTCGCGCTGGGGCGGCACCTGCAACGGCGCGGTGGAAAAGGAGATGGATGGCGCCGGTTCGCCGCTGCCCGGGGTGGGTTCCGGGCGATTTTCCGGGCGCGCTTCCGAAAGCCGGATATACCAGGCCTGGGTGGGCGTGCCGGAATCGGCGATAAGCACGTTGTTTTGATCGAGGATTTGCACCCGTGACTGGATGAGGAAGGCCGTGGCGCGCGCCTGCACCTGGAAAAACGAGGCGTTTTTCTCAAGCGTGTTCTCCGGGCCGATTCTTTCCCGGCTGGCAAAGCCCGTCAAATTGCGGGCGATGCCCTCCGCATTACCCGCCAGGTATTCCAACTCCATGCCGTGATAGTAATTGCCAATCACCAGGATGAGGATGGCGCCAATCAGAACCGCAGCCAGCGCGGCAATGCCCGCATAGGTGAGCGGCAGTTGGAAGCGGATGTTGCGGGTAAAGGCAAAGCGTTTCATCGCAAGCTCACTCGTGTTTGAGGGCAATCACCGGCTGCAGCGAAGCAGCGCGCAGCGAAGGGTACAGACCAGAAAGCGAACCAATCAACATGGAAAACAGGATGGCAAAAACTGGCAGGTAAAAGGGGATATACACCACCGAGGAGAGGGTGGTGGTGCTGGTGGTAGCGGTTTGCGCTGCCAGGTAAGAGCCCGCCACAGCGTTAATCACCTCGCCCAGAATCAACCCCAGCGCTGTGCCCCCCAGTCCGCCAATCAGCCCGATGCCCGTCGCCTCGCCCAGGAACAGGCTGAGCACATCCTGGTTGGTGGCCCCCAGCGCCTTGAGCAGGCCAATCTCCTTGGTGCGCTCCAGGATGGCCATCGTCATGGTGTTGGCGATGCCGATAGCGGCTACCAGCAGGGTGATGGCGCCTACCCCGCCGAAGACCAGTTGCAGGGCGGTGAAGAGGGAATTGATGTTATCCAGCACCGATTGCGGCGTGGCAGCCTGGTAGCCCAGGTTGGTGATGGTGGTAGCCACCTTGCTCACGTTGCTGGTGTCGTTCACCTTCACAATCACGCCGGAGTAGCTGTCGGTGTTGTGATTCACGCGGCTGCCGTTCTGCCACGAGGTAATCTCATCGGCATCTGCCATGGGGATATACAGGCCGTAATCCGCCTGGGTGCTGGTTTCCTTGAGGATACCAATCACCCGCATGGAGACCGTTTTGCGCTGCTGGCTGGTGCCCGGCGCGCCGCCCTTGGTCAGCGTCATCTTCAAGGTTTTGTTAAGCAGGCTGAAGTTGAGCGCGGCATTGGCGCCCGAATAGTTGCGCCGGTAGAAGTTGGCTGAAACTTTGGAGCCGATGATGACCGTGCCGCGCTTCAGCTCAACGCTGCCCTCGGCGGCCTGGTAACCCAGCACCGAAAGGTCATCCACGCCGATACCGGTCATGTTGGCCCGTCCGGTGTACATTTGCACCACCAGGTTGCCGCCCTGGATGCTCTGCTGCGGGATGGCATACGCCACGTTCTCGAGCGCGGCAAAATCCTTCACCACGGAATCGGTGATGGAAAGCTGCGTGCTGGTGCTGCTGGAGGTTCGCGCAGCCCCGCCAGCACCCATCACAAAGCGCCCAAAACCGGAATTAACCGTGATTTTTGTCAGGTCGGCATTACCGGTGAACTGAGCGGTGGCGGTTTGCTGCAAGCCGCCCACCAGCGCCACCAGCAGGATGATGGAGGCCGAGCCAATCACCACCCCCAGCGAGGTTAAAAACACCCGCCCGCGCTGGCGCTGGATGTTCTCACCGATGAATTTGACCAGTTCAATGAACGTCATGCTGTCCTCATTAACCGGGTTAGCGGGAGGGCGTGGCGGTGAGCCGGAACATGCCCTGATTGGGGAAGGTCACCGCCGGAACGGCAGTTGGCGCGGCGCTATCAAACCCGATGAAGCCGCGGATGAAGCGCAGGATGATTTGCCAGATGGTCTCGGTGCCGGTTTGGGCCGCGGCGGCAGCCCGACCCTGCCCGGCGGCGGGAGTGAGGCTGGCGGGCGTGGCCTGCCCGGGCTGGAAAGCGCTGCTCTGGTCAGCGACGGTGATGGAAAGCGTGCGGTTGATGGTTTGCAGATTCTTGAAGTTATCCTGGTAGGTGATGGCCACTTTAACCGTCTGCGCGCCGCCCTTTTTGGGGGTCATTTCGGTATCCAGCGTGAAGTTTCCGCCGCCGTCCACCGTTCCAACGAACATCTGGTAATTTGCCAGGGTGGCGTCTTCCATCGAGACGACAATATCGCCCAGCAGCACGGAGGTGCTGGCAAGGTTGACAATCTGGATGGGCAAGTTGCCTTTGGTGCCCGCCGTGTAGGTGCCCGGCGTTTCGTAGAAGCTCACGTCAATCGAAGGCACCAGGTACACCAGCAGGGTGATGATTTGATCGTCACTCAGGCTGACGTTGTTCGGGTCCCGGTAGGAGAAGTTCAGGCTCAGAGGGTAGGCTCCGACGGCTGTGGTTGAGTTGACCACGAAGGACTGCTGCACCTGGATTTCCTGCCCCCGGGCGATATTGCCCAGCACGCGAATATTGGAAGAGCCCACCGGCAGGAAAACGGTGGAGGTGGTGGTGCCGCTGCTGGAACTGCTGCTGCCCATCGTCAGGCTCACATTTTTGGCATCCATCGCGCCGTGATTCTTGATGGCCATAGTCAGCACAAAGCTGCTGCCGGGCTGCAGGGCGGCTTTATCAATGGTATAAGAATTGACCACAATCTGCGGCCTGCCAAAAGGCGTTGCCGTGGCGGTGGGGGTGGAGGTGCTGCCCGTCAGCCAGTAAACGCTGATGGGCGCAGCAAACTTCTGAGTGTAGCTGGCGGCCTTTTCGTCTTTGTATTCAATCGAGATGTCAACATTGGTCTGGTAGGTGTTGATGTCGCTCTTGATGAAGAAATCCTGCGTGAAGGTGACTGCCTCGCCGGGGGCCAGCGAGCTGACAACGGAAACCCCGCCGTTATCCAGCGGTTGCAGATAGTTGGAAGTGAAGGTCACCACCATGTTGTAGGCGGTTTTCTGCCCGGAGTTCCTAAACTTGACCGTCAGCGTGAAGGAGCCGCCCACGTAGGCTTTGGAAGCCACGTAAGTGTTGCTCACCAGGGTCATCAGCGGGCGGTCGTACGCACCGGGGGTGTTGGTGGGCACGGGGGTTTTGGTGGGGGTTTGCGTTTTAGAGGGGGTGGTGGTGGCTTGCAGCAGCGCGCTTTCCTCGGCGCTGGCCTGCGCCTGTAAGAAATTGCCGGCGCTCAGGCTGCCAACCAGCAGGGTGATGAGTAAGGCGATAATGGCGGCTCTTTTCATGGCGTAATTCCTCGTTTAATCAGAAGATGAATTCCTTAGTTAATCAATCGGCAAAGTTAATTGGTTGGCGCCTGCATCACCACGTGGCCATCCAGCATCTGGATGACCTGCGAGGCGAAGCGGGTCATGCGCGGGTCATGCGAGACAACAAAGACCGTGCGCCCGTTGTTGTTAAGTTCTTCGAGCATCTCCATGATGGCCTCGCCGCTGGAAGAATCGAGGTTGCCGGTGGGCTCATCCGCCAGGATGATGCGCGGGTTCTGCGCCAGCGCGCGCGCGAAGGCGATACGCTGCTGCTGCCCGCCGGAGAGCTGGGTGGGGCGGTGGAAAACCCGGTCTTTCATGCCCACTTTGGAAAGCAACTGGTAAGCGCGCTGCAGGCGTTCCTTTTTGGCAACCCCGTTGAGGCGCAGCGGCAGGGCCACGTTTTCGATGGCGGTCATGCTGGGCACCAGATTGAAGGCCTGGAAGACAAATCCAATCATTTTGCGGCGGTAGATGGCAATTTGGTGCGCGTCGAGGTTGTTGATAACATACCCGCCCACTTCAACCCTCCCGGAGGTTGGGCGGTCCAATCCGCCGATGATGTGCATCAGGGTGCTCTTTCCGCAGCCGGAAGGCCCCATGGCAACGACGAACTCGCCCTCGGTGATGTTCAGGTCAATCCCATCCAGCGCCTGGATGCGCACATCGCCGTCCATCACATATGTTTTGCGCAAGTTTGAGACCGAGATCATCGCGGCTATCTCATCCGCAGCAGCATGCTGGTGTTGATGTTGACGTTACCCAGCAGGTTGACGCCCAGTCCCACCAGAGATTGCAGCAGCACCACCAGCACGATAACAATCACGGCAATGACCACGGCCTTCTTGCGCGAGAGCGCTCCCCAGATGCCCACGCCGATGGCCAGCAGGGCCACCTGCCAGAACAGGTAAATATCCACGCGCGCCAGCAGGAACTGCGAGAAGATGAGCAGGGCGTTGCCATTGGTGTTGGTCAGAAAGCCAGAAAGCCCCGGGGATTGAATGGAAGTGCCGCTGGCCAGGTAATACACAATCTGCGCCAGGTTGCGCACCCCGATGGGAATGCTGGACCAGGCGGCAATGCCCAGCGCCATGCGCGAGTGGCTTGCCCCGCCAAACGCCAGCGAAAAGAGATTGGTGAAGCCGCCAATCAACAGCCAGGTGATAAGGAAACTGACCACCGGCCACAGAAGGGAGAGCCAGATGTTAGAGGAGGACGTGGTTGAGGCGCCAGTGGCGGTGGTGCCGGTGGTGGTCGTCCCGCCGCCCGGGAAGGTGCCGCCCACGAACCCGCCGGGGGGCATTTCGCCGCCAGGGAAGCCGCCTTGAGCCCCGCCCGGGAGCTGGTTGTTCTGAGTGGTGCCGCGGTTGGTGGTGACGGTGCGGGTGGTGGCGGCGCTTTGCGTGGTTCTGACCGTGGCAGCCGGCGTGGTGGGGGTTGCCGTCAGAAAGGTGGAGATGAGCGCCGCGCAGATAATCAGCACGGAGACGACCAGCACAGGGAACAGCCAGGATTTCTTTCGCTCCGCATGGATGATGCTGGCAAACGCCTGTCCGGGCTGGAAGATCACCTGGCGCAGCAGGGTGAAGTTGGTCGGCGCTCCGGCGTACTTTTCTGCGGTTGTTTCTGACAGGGAAGAGGGGTCTAGGTCCACAGGGCTATCCTCGATTAAAGAATGATTAATGGTAAAGGATACTCCTGTTTTGTTTCAGGGGGCTTTCACCGTTATTACAGTTTGTTAATCTGGCCCCGCCGGTTGCTTTACGCAGGGTACAAAGAATGTAGGGTGCGTTCTTGAACGCACCCTGCTGCTGGTGGAACTCGCCAATGAATGCTTCAGCACGTAGGTCAGGTTTGCAACCTGAAGCCCACCGCCGGGAACGCAGCAGTGCGTCGGGCTGCAAGCCCGACCTACAAAAATGAACTACGCAATCTCCGCGGGCAATCAGGCTGCCAGGCGATACCCCAGTCCCGGCACGGTCAGAATCAGCCGCGGGTGATCCGGGTCGGCTTCCAGTTTTTCGCGCAGGCGCCGGATGTACACCGTCACCGCCTGCGGGTCGTTATCGCTCTCGGCAACATTCCCCCACATCGCATTGATCAACTGGTTGCGGTTGAAGACCTGGCCCGGGTGCTTCACCAGGTGGGTGAAAAGGCGGTACTCGGTTGGCGTCAGGTTAATTTCCGCCCCACCGCGCGTCACCTTGGCGCGGATGAGGTCGACCGTCAAATCCTGCGCAAACAGCAGCCGGCTCTCGGCCTGCGAGAACTCACCGTAAGCCCGGCGCAGCAGGGCACGGATGCGGGCGTTCAGTTCCTTGGGATTGTAGGGCTTGGTCATGTAGTCATCGGCGCCAATTTCCAGCCCCAGCACCTTATCCACCTCATCATCCTGCACCGTCAGGATCAGCACCGGCTGCAGCAGCCCCTGCTGGCGCATCTTGCGGCAGAAATCAAACCCGGAGCCGTCCGGCAGGCGCACATCGAGGATCACCAGGTGCGGGCGGTCCTTCTGCATGCTGCGGATGCCCTCCGCGCCGGAATAGCTGACCACCACTTCATAGCCGTTCATGGACAGTTCGTCGCGCAGGCTGCGCGCCACGGCTGGGTCGTCTTCGATGACCAGGATGCGAATTGCGGAGAGATGAGCGCCAGTTTCCAAATGAACACAACCTTTGGGCTTGATTTGAACTGATTATAACCCAATGGATTTGCTACACAGAATTGGCGGGGGAAGTTCGAAGAGCGTAAAAGGATGCAAAGATGACGAGAATGGTTTAAAGAGAATCCTGTCCATTCTTTTTTATCCTGATATCCTGCAAAAACGGCGCCTTTGCCAAAAAGACCTGTCAGGTTTTTGGAAACCTGACAGGTCTCCTCCCGTCCGCGCGGATCATGCAGTGCGCGGGCTTGAGCGAGACACGGTGCTGCGCAAGCTGGCCTACGACTTCGGAGAAGCAACATAAGGGCGTGTTCAAGAGCGAACAAACCCTGCCGCAACTTGCCTTCCTTAGTGAGATTGGCAAGTAGCTCATTTACATATAGAGACGAGAAAAACAATACATTGCCAGGGGTTTGACCAGTCTCTAGGGGACGACCACCACTTTAAAGTCGTCTATCAGCATATTGCTTTTCATCCACAGATAGACCCCGCCTTGATCGTATCCAGAAACAATAAAACTTGTCTGATCAAAAATGATTTTATTCCCACTGGTATTAACCTCAATAAGGTTTGATTTTAAGTAACAGGGGTTCATTCTGGTATCGGTAATCTCGGAATAATTCTGGCCATCCTGGGCTGCCCAGCCATAATAAAAAGAAAATACCTGGGCAAATAATAATTTGTGCGTCCAGCTTGATCCCCTGATACCCAATGAAAAGTTGGTGTCAGTACTTGAACACCACCAGTTGTAAGTTTTAAAACTGACCTTATAGTTTTTCCAGGTCTGATCTCCAATTGATATCTGCAAAGGTTCACTACCTAGAACACCTAACTTCCCATCAGTTATTGAGTATGTACCGCTCTTGATAACCCAATCCGAAGCTAGACCATTATCGAAATTGTCCTCAAAGAGAATTACCGGAGTAGGAATAAGCGTTTTGGTAATAGTTGGGGTGAAGGTGTTGGTCGGAATGAATGTCGAGGTTGGGGTTGGGGATTGCGTTGAAGTGGAAGGGGGAGTGGTGCTAGTGGGCTCTGGGGTGGGGCTTGTCGGCGCAAGCGTGGGAGATTTAGGGCTGGCTGTGACCGTTCTGGAAAACGCGAGGTTGGCGCGGGCTGCGGTGAGGGTTGCCTGCGTTTTTTCCTGATTGCTTTGATTTTGCAAGGTCAAGACCGTGATAATGGCGGCTGCCGCCAGCATCAGGCCAATCACGATCCCCACCAGTGCCTTTGGGAAGGCTTTACGGGCCGGGGGAGGCGGGGTTTGCGAGGCGTGCACCAGCGTGGTGGCAAAGTGGACGCACTTTCGAAAACGTTTTGAGGGGTCTTTATCCAGCGCGCGCTGCAGCACCGCGCCCACTCCGGCCGGAACGCCAACCGGCCATACGTCAGGGAGTTCCGGACCGGTGATGAGATGGTTGTTAAGTACCATCTGCAAGGTGGTGCCGGGGAAGGCCTGTTTGCCGGTGAGGGCTTCGGCAACCACGCAGGCCAGCGCGTACTGGTCGGAGGCAGGCACAGCCTTGGTATTCCACACCTCGGGGGGGATATAAGATGGGGTGCCGAGAACAGCGCCGGTTGAGGTCAGTCCCGAATTTTCAATGGCGCGCGCCAGGCCGAAATCGGTGAGAATGAAATCGCCATCGGGGGTCATCATGATATTGGCAGGTTTGACATCCCGGTGGATGAAGCCGAGACCGTGGGCGTAATCAAGGGCCGAGCCAATCTGCTGGGCTAACCTTGCCGCCATCTGCCAGGAGAGGACGCCTTTTTTCAGCACCTTGTCGAGCGCTTCGCCGTTGATATAGCGCATGGCAATGTAGAAGTAGCCGGCGTATTCGCCAACTTCCAGCACGTTGGCAATGTTGGGGTGGTTAAGTTGCGAGGCGATGCTGGCTTCCTGTTGAAAGCGCAAAAAGGCGGTCTTATCGGCAACCAGGACTGACTTGAGGATCTTAAGGGCGACCTCTTGATTGGATTGGGAGGTGTCTTGAGCAAGGTACACATCTGCGGTTGCCCCGGAACCAAGCTCACGGATGATCAGGTATTTGCCGAATCGTGTGGTCACCATTAACTTTTCCTCAGGGATGGAATACTTCTAATTTTACAGCAGAACTGGTCAAGCGGGGTGCTCACCGGTAGTTAAAGGATTGTGCAGAGATGCAGACATTTTATGCAGAGGGCGTCAGGTTCCAAACTCTCTCCGAAGGTGCTGCGCGAGCCAGGTGATGATTCGTGAAAGCGCGATTGGCATTAAAATCAACATTGCAGAAAACTCTCACCCCTCAGGAGCGCAGCATGCCAACCCCAGATAAATCCGAAATCCAATCCACCGCCGACCGGGTTTACAGCACCATGATCCGCGAACACAGTGGGCAAACCGCGCTGGCAGCCAGCGTGGACGTCAACCCGGCCTCTTGGGGCATGGAGATCAACGCCTGGGATTGGTGCCCGGGGGTGGCCGTGATAGCCATCTCCGAATACTTTGCCGCCTCCCGCAGAGAGGACGTGCTGGCTTACCTGGTGGCGTGGGTGGAGCGCAACCGCCACAAAGCCCGCAAATTCCAGCACGTCAACGTGATGGCGCCTTTTGGCATCTTCCCCGATATGTACCGCCGCACCGGCACCCCCTATTTTTTTGAAACCGCCCTGGAATACGGTCAGTGGATTGTGCAAAACGCCTTGCGCACCTCCAGCGGCGCGCTGCAGCACGGCGCCGGGCTCACCGAAGAGGTGTGGGCGGATACGATCTTCATGGCGGTGCTGTTCCTGGCGCGTCTTGCGCGCCTGGCGGGCGATGCAACCCTGGCACGCGAAGCCCTCAACCAGCTTTTGCTGCACCTTCAGCTGCTGCAGGACCCCAAAACCGGCGTTCTTTTCCACGGCTACGACTGCGCCGCTAAAAATCACAAATCCGGCGCCCGCTGGACGCGTGGCAATGCCTGGATCACCCTGGCGACACCGCTGATCCTGGCCGAAACGGAAGAACTGGAAGCGCCCCCGGCGGAGATCCTCACGCGCTACCGGCGGCTGGTGGATGGGCTGCTGGACTTCCAGGCTGAAAACGGGCTCTGGCACACGGTGATGGACCGGCCCGCCTTCTACCAGGAATCCTCGGGCACAGCCGGCATCGCCTGCGGTGTGCTCAAAGCCGTTCAGCGCGGGCTGCTGCCGGCAAGCTATCTGCCCGCCGTCGAAAGGGCCGTCACCGGGCTTTTGCAGGTCATCACGCCGCAGGGTGAAGTGACCGGCGTTTCGGGCGGCACGCCCATCATGCACACCATTGAGGAATACAACCAGCTTTCGCGCTACCCCACCCTCTACGGGCAGGGACTCACCCTGATGCTGCTGGCAGCCTACAACCTGGCCTGAGTTTCCACCTTCTTGACGCTTTCTTGACATTCCCGCCCGGTTTTTTGCCAGGATATTGACAATTTCTCGCCGCTTCTCAGGTATAACCCACAGTTGCCGCTCTGCGCGGTAATTTTTATGAACCAGAGAAGCAAGAGTCATGTCAACTACCTTTGAACGAACCTCTACCAGGGTTCCCTTTTCACTCAGCCGCCTATTTATTGGCAAACCGCTGGCCACCGCCGATGCCCCCCACCAGACGGTAGGTAAACTGGTCGGGCTGGCCGTTTTCGCCTCGGATGCGCTTTCCTCCACCGCCTACTCCAACCAGGAAGCGCTCATCATCCTCATCGCTGCCGGAACCGGAGCGCTTTCGTATTCCATCCCCATCGTCTTTGCCATCGTGGCTCTCCTGGCGATTGTCACCCTCTCGTACGAGCAGACCATCCACGCCTACCCGAGCGGGGGCGGCGCTTACATCGTTGCCAGAGATAACCTGGGGGAATTACCCGCCCAAACCGCCGGCGCGGCGCTGCTGACCGATTACATCCTGACTGTCTCCGTCTCGGTCTCTTCGGGCGTGGCGCAAATCGTTTCAGCCTATCCGGATTTATTCCCCTACCGGGTGTGGATTTGCGTGGCAGTAATTCTCTTTATCATGCTGATCAACCTGCGCGGGGTGAGAGAATCCGGCATCACCTTCGCCATCCCCACCTATTTTTTCCTGGTGATGATGCTCATCACGGTGGTGGTGGGCGTTTTTCGTTACCTCACCGGTTCTCTGGGCATGGTGGTTGATCCGCCCCAGGATATGCTCACCCATGCCGTGGTTCAACCGATGACCGCCTTCCTGCTGCTAAAAGCCTTTGCCAGCGGCACCACCGCCCTCACCGGCGTTGAAGCCATCTCCAACGGCATTACCGCCTTCAAGGAGCCGCGCAGCAAGAACGCCGGCACCACCCTCATCTGGATGTCACTCATCCTGGGGTCATTCCTGGTGGGTATCGCGGTGCTTTCAAACGCAGTCGGCACGCTGCCCTCCGAAGAAGAAACCATCTTCTCGCAGCTGGCGCGCACCGTGTTTGATGGGCGCGGCGCGCTGTACCTGATGATGCTCTCGGCTACGTCCGTCATCTTAATCATGGCAGCCAACACCGCCTTTGCCGATTTTCCTCGCCTGGGCGCGCTGGTGGCGCGCGACGGATTCCTCCCCCGCCAGCTCACCTACCGCGGCAGCCGGCTGGTTTATTCCACCGGCATTGTAGCCCTGGCGGTCATTTCCAGCATCCTGATCATTATTTTCGACGCCAGCACCACCCGCCTCATTCCCCTCTACGCCATCGGCGTTTTTCTGTCGTTCACCCTTTCCCAAACCGGTATGGCACGCCGCTGGTGGAAGTCGGGCCAACTCAAGTCCGGTCAGACCTTGAGGGAGCGTGGTTCTGTTGTAAAACCTGATAAAGGTTGGTTGTCCAAAATGCTGCTTAACGGCTTCGGCGCCGTTTGCACGGTGGTGGTGCTGGTAGTATTTGCCATCACCAAATTTGCGGATGGCGCCTGGTTTGTGGTCATCCTGGTGCCTGTGCTGGTTGGCGGCTTTTACACCATTCACCGCCATTACAAAAACCTGGCAAACCAGCTTTCGCTCGATCACTTCAACGAAACCCCGCGCATCAAGCGCAACCGCGTGCTGCTGCTGCTGGGCGGCGTTCACCAGGGTAGCCTGGTGGGCCTGCGCTTTGCCCGCACCCTTTCCAGCGATATCACCGCCGTTCACGTTTCCGTCGAACCGCAGGAAGCCGAAAAAATCCAAACGAAATGGGAAAACTGGGGCGACGGCATCCGCATGGTGATCCTCAACTCGCCTTACCGATTGCTGATTGAACCGCTGGTAGAGTACCTGGAGCACCTCGAACGCGTTGTCGGGCCAAATGAGGTCATCACCATCGTCGTGCCGCAGTTCATCTCCAAGTCCACTTTCAGCAATCTGCTGCACACCCGCACCGCCGAAACCCTGCGAGAAGTGCTGCTCAACCGGACCAATATCATCGTGGTTGAAGTGCCTTATCATGTAAAATAGAAGCATGATCACCCAACCCTCCGGGCGCGCGGCTTTTTTGACCTGGGCGCGCGCCCACTTACCCGGGTATATCTACAGCATCGCGCTGGTGGCGCTCATCACCCTGTTGGTGGGGTTCCCGCTCCATTATTTTCTGCACCCCACCAATCTCATCATGTTTTACCTGGTGGCGGTGGTGGTGGCGGCGGTCTTCCTGGGGCGCGGACCTGCCATGCTCACCTCGCTGCTGGGCATGTTGGCCTTCGACTTCTTCTTCGTTGAGCCGCGCCTTAACTTCACCGTTTACGACACGCAGTACATCCTCACTTTCACCGGCTTTTTGCTGGTGGGCATCATTATCAGCAACCTCACCGTGCGCCTCAAGGACCAGGTGGAGATTATTCAGCGCCGCGAAACGCAAACTGCCGCCCTGTACTCCCTCAGCCGCGACCTCACCACCGCCTCCGGGTTGGGCCAGGTGCTGGAGGTGGTGCTGGCGCATATCCGCCCCACGTTCAATGGCGGCGTTTACATCCTTTTGCCCCATAACCAGTCCGGGTTGGAAGTGCGCGCCAGCCTTACCGACGATCCACTGAGCGCTGAAGCAAAGGAACTGGCCCAGAAGGTGTATGACCGCCAGGTGTATCTTTCCCTTGAACCCGGTCAACCGTTGTACTGCATCCCCCTCGAAACCACCGGCGGCATTCTTGGCGCGCTTGTCTTGCAGCCGCGTGGAGAGGGTGTTCAGCACCGCTCGGAATTGCGCCAGATGGAAGCCTTTTGCAACCTGGCAGCCCTGGCGGTGCAGCGCGCTCACCTTGAGGAGCAGGCCAACCAGGCAGAAGTGCTTAAGGCCACCGAGCGATTGCAATCTGCCCTGCTCAATTCCATCTCGCATGACTTGCGCACCCCGCTCTCGACCATCTCCGGCGTGCTGGATAGCCTGCAGGAAGCTGAAAACGGGCACGATAAGGTGACGCTCAACCAGGCTGCCCGGCTCGACCTGCTGCAAACCGCCCGCGAGGAAGCGCACCGCCTCAACCGCCTGGTGGGCAATCTGCTGGATATGACCCGCCTGGAAGCCGGCGCGCTGCGCCTTAACCTGGAGGAGGCTGATGCTCAGGATCTGATCGGCGCCAGCCTTGCGCGCCTGAGCGAACGCCTGAGCGGGCATCCCGTCCGCACCAGCGTGGCGGAAGATTTGCCCCCCGTCATCGTGGATTTTGTGCTCATCGAGCAGGTGCTGGTCAACCTTCTGGATAACGCCGCCCGCTATTCGCCGCCGGGGGCGCCGGTGGAAGTGAGCGCCTTCTGCCAGCAACCCGACCTGCTCGCCATTGCCGTCATGGACCGCGGCCCGGGCATCCCTGCGGATGAGCTGGATAAGGTGTTCAATAAATTCTACCGCCTGCGCCATCCCGAAGGCAGCGGCGGGATCGGCCTCGGCCTTTCCATCTGCAAAGGGATGGTTGAGGCTCACGGCGGCAGCATTTCGGCTGAACAGCGCGCGGGCGGCGGCAGCAGCTTTGTGGTGCGCCTGCCCGTCAGGCCGGTTCAGCCAGAGTCAAGCCCGGAGGTGCCGCATGACTGAAGGCGCGCGTATCCTGGTGGTGGATGATGAGCGCCAGATCCGCCGCATGCTCAGCACGCTGCTTGGCGCGCACGGATTCAGCATCTCCGAAGCCGCCAGCGGGCAGGCGGGCCTGGCTGCCGCCGTGGAGACGCATCCCGATATCATCCTGCTGGATCTGGGGCTGCCGGATATGGACGGCGTGGAGGTTACCCGCCGCCTGCGCGAATGGACGCAGGTTCCCATCATCATCCTTTCGGTGCGCGAGAGCGAGCGCGAGAAGATTGCCGCGCTGGACGCCGGCGCTGATGATTACCTGACCAAACCTTTCGGCGTGGGTGAACTGCTGGCGCGCATTCGCGTCTCCCTGCGCCGCTTCGCCCAGGCCAGCGTTGAGCCGGTCTTTGAGATGGAATCGCTGAGGATGGATTTTGCCCGCCGCCTGGTGTGGGTGGAGGGCAAAGAAATCTCCCTCACTCCCACCGAATACGATTTGCTGCGCGTGCTGGCGCAGCACGGCGGGAAGGTACTCACCCACCGCCAGATCCTGCGCCTGGTGTGGGGCGAGGGTTACGAAACCGATTCTCACCTGCTGCGCGTCAACATCAGCAACCTGCGCCGCAAAATTGAAAAAGACCCCACCCAGCCGCGCCTGCTGCTCACCGAAGCGGGCATCGGCTACCGCCTGAACCTGAGCTAACCGCCCGCAGAAATTGGCCGTGAACCCTTCCTTGCCTCAAGCTCGCTCCCGGCTCATCAGAGCTGCCATCATCGTGCTACTGGCTGCCGTGGCGGTTTTTCAGTGCGCCACGGTGCGTCCCGGGCACGACTGGGGGGATGATTTTGCCCAGTACCTGCTGCACGCGCGCAACCTGGTCACCGGGCAACCCTACGCTGAGACCGGGTACATCTTCAACCCTCAACATGCCAATATCGGCCCTGCCGCCTACCCGCCGGTCTTTCCACTGCTGCTGGCGCCGGTGTATGCTCTGGCGGGGCTCAATCCCCCCGCTGACCCGCCTCCGCCAGCGGCCCTCCCGCGGCGCCCACCGCGGGCGCTCGCCGGGCCGCCTGCCGCGCGCCCGGGGTGGGGGGCGGGTGCCCTGCTGCTGGCAGTGCTGGGGTTCAACCCCTACCTGGCAGACTTTAAAAACCAGGTTTTATCGGAATTTCTTTTTCTGGGGCTGGTTTTTGCGGCCCTGGCAGCGTTTGAGCGCCTGTTACGCCTGCCCAGATTAAAAACCTGGCAGTGGGTGGGCATGGGCGTGCTGGCTTACCTGGCTTACGGCACGCGCAGCGTAGGCGCAGCGCTGCTGCCCTGCTTTGTGCTGGCAGAGTGGGCGCAAACCCGGCGCATCACCCTCAGGGCAGTGGGCAGCGTGCTGGTGGCGCTGCTGCTGGCAGCGCTGCAGGCCCTGTGGGTTCCGGGCACATCTTCCTATTTTTCCATGCTAAAGTTCGACCCGGGCGTCTCGCTGGTGCTGCTGCAGGTCTATCTGCAGCACCTGGCGGAGTTCTGGGGCATAGCGCCCTCCAATTCGCTGACGGTGGGGCTGTTCGCGCTGCTCATCATCGGGTTGTGGGCGCATCACCTGCTGCGCCGCCGGTCCGCAGTGGATTTCTTCTTCGGCATTTACGGCGCGGTGATCATCCTGTGGGGGGATTACCAGGGCATGCGCTTCATTTTCCCGCTGGCGTATCTTTCAGGCTATTACTTGTTCAACGGCGTGCTGCAGGGGCTCGCGGCGCTCAACACCCGCCGCAGATACCAAATTGGCGGGGCAGTTCTGCTGGCGCTGCTGGCAGCTGGTTTGCCGCAGTTGAGCGCCGCGCGCTTCACCACTTATACCTCCGGCCCCGAGACGCCCTACGCCCAGGCGCTGTTTGCCGCCATTCGCCAGAACACTTCCCCTGCTGATAAACTGGTGTTCTTTAAGCCCCGCGCCATGGCGCTCTACACCGGGCGCGCCTGCTCCGGCTTTGACCGGTTCAGCTCGGATGAGCAACTGGAGGCGTGGCTGGCGGAGCTTCAGCCGCAATACCTGGTGGCTGAGCGGGTGCTGAGCGAATATACGCTGGCGGATGGGCGCTTCTACCTGGAGGAATACGCCAACCGGCACGCCGGTCAATTTGAACTGGTGTATGAAAATGCGGATTTTAAGCTCTTCAGGGTGTTAAAATAAGTCATCAACCAACTTACTGGAGGCAAAGATGAAATACCGAATCCTGGGCAGTACCGGCATCAAGGTATCCGTGGTGGGCGTGGGCACCTGGCAGTTTGGCGGGGAGTGGGGCCAACCCTTTGACCAATCGGCTGCGGATGGCGTGCTGGGCAAAGCAAAAGAGGTGGGCATCAACCTGATTGACACCGCCGAATGTTACGGCGACCATCACTCCGAAGCGTTGATCGGCCAGTTTTTGCGCGGGCAGCGCCAGCAGTGGGTGGTTGCCACCAAGTTTGGACACAAGTACCACTCCAGCTTTAGCCGCTCGGAGCGCTGGAGCGCCGCCGAGGTGGTTAGCACGCTGGAGGATTCGCTGCGCGCGCTACAGACGGATTACGTTGACCTGCTGCAGTTCCATTCCGGCAAGGATGAGGTGTTCGACAACCCTGAGCTGTGGCAGGCGCTGCGCGGGCTGGTGCAGAGCGGCAAGGCGCGCCACCTGGGTATCTCCATCGGCGCCAACACCAACATTCATCAGACGAGCCGCGCCAGCCAGGTAGGCGCGGAGGCCATCCAGGTCATTTACAACCGCCTGGACCGCGAGCCCGAAGCCGAAGTGTTCCCCGCCTGCCTGGCGCAGAACCTGGGCGTGCTGGCGCGTGTGCCTTTAGCCAGCGGGCTGCTCAGCGGAAAATACCGCCCGGGCACCGTCTTCAGCGACCCGGAGGATATCCGCTCCAAACGCGACCCGGCCATGGTGGAAGAACGGCTGCGCCAGGCGGAACAAATCCAGCGCAGCGAAGTGCCACCGGGGGTGGAAATGGCTTCCTGGGCGTTGGCGTGGTGTTTGCAGCACCCGGCCGTCACCTGTGTGATCCCCGGTTGTAAAAATGCTGCGCAGGTGGCTGCCAACGCCGCCGCCGCTGACCTACCCCTGGTGCGCGAGAACCATCCGCAGGCGGCTTAAGGGGGCGGGCCGAGCGGAAGCAGGCCGGCGAATAATCGTTTCAAAACCTGTCAGGTTTTTTAAAAACCTGACAGGTCTTTTAAGGATGTCTAAATTGCGGCAACCCGGGGTGAAATTGGCTATAATTGATCTGCATCGCACCTTCAGGAGGGTGACGCATGACCAGAATTGGCAAATACGAGCTGTTTGAGCGAGTGGGCGGTGGGGGTTACGGAGAAGTGTACCGCGCGCGCAATGCGCTGGGCGTGACCGTGGCGATTAAGCTGCTCAGGCACGCCCTGGCTGAGTCGCCGGTGAATGTGGATCGCTTCCAGAGCGAAGCTCGGCTGGCTATGACACTGCGCCACCCCAACATTGTGCCTGTTCTGGATTACGACGAAGCCAACGGGGAACACTTCATCGTTATGGACTACCTGGAAGGGCAATGGCTGGACCAGGTGTTAGCGGATGGCAAGCCCATACCTGGTGAGCGCGCGTTGGCCATCCTGAGAGACCTGGCTGCCGGGCTGGATTTTGCCCATAAGAAGGGCGTGTTGCACCGCGACCTCAAGCCAAAGAACGTGGTTCTGCTTAAAGAGGATGGGCGAGCGGTGATTATTGATTTTGGTCTGGCCCGCACTCTGGAGGCGGGCGGTGTAGACACCAGCACCGGCGGAATTGGCCGCGGGACGGCGGGCTACATGGCGCCGGAGCAAATCCGGCGTCAGGCGTTGAGCGCGCAAACCGACCTGTATGCGCTGGGGGTGGTGGCCTACCGGCTGCTGGTGGGAAAACTGCCTTTTGAGGGGGATGAATTTGACGTGATGGAAGGGCATATTCGCGGCGCCCCGCCCGAAGCGCACAGGGTGAATGTGAGGCTGCCGGGCAGCGTGAGCGCGGTACTGGCTAAGGCGCTGGCTAAAAAGCCCGAGGAGCGCTACAAGAGCGCGGAGGCGTTGGTTGCGGCGCTGGCAGAAGCGCTAAAGCCCCAGCCTGCCCCCGCCCCGCGCGTGGAAGTGGTTGCCCCGCCCAAACCCGCTGCGCCAACCCTTCCGACGCGCATACGCCCGAAGGACGGCATGGTGGAAGTGTACATCCCGGCTGGAGAGTTCTTGATGGGATCAGAGGACGGTGGCAAGAATGAAAAGCCGCAGCACAAAGTGTATCTGGATGCTTACTGGATCGATCAGACCCCCGTGACCAACGCTATGTTCGCGCGCTTTGTGACTCAAACCAGCTATCGCACGCAGGCTGAGGAAGATGGGTCTAGCTTTATTACTGATATCCCGAAGAAACAATATGGAGCTGTCATTAAAGGTGCAAACTGGCGCCACCCTTCAGGACCAGGCAGTACCATCAGGTTGTTGGAGACGCACCCCGTGGTGCTGGTGAGCTGGAAGGATGCGCTGGCCTATTGCGACTGGGTGGGGGCGCGGTTGCCCACTGAGGCGCAGTGGGAGAAAGCCGCGCGCGGCACGGACGGGCGCATGTACCCGTGGGGCAATCGTGAACCGGACGCCACACTTGTGAAATTCTCCGAGCATGTTGGCAACACCACGCCGGTGGGCAGTTATCCGGGGGGCGCCAGCCCGTATGGCGTGCTGGATATGGCGGGCAATGTGTTGGAGTGGTGTGCGGATTGGTACGGTGAGACTTTTTACAAAGGCAGTCCGCTGCGTAATCCCACCGGTCCAGCCAGCGGTGAATTCCGCGCCGTTCGTGGTACCTTCAGTATAGAATCAAAGCACGTACGCGCTGTTTCTCGTGGTGGAAATTATCCGAACAGTAGGTATAACAACCTTGGTTTTCGCTGCGCCCGTCTGGCTTCCTGAACAGGTGAAATTTACAGGATGGAAGATGCCGGGGGGGATTGACCTCTCTCATCCTTCCGTCCTCCACCACTCCCCGGCGCGGGGAGTGAAGGAGGAGCATGAGCAGCCAGTGCTCCCCTCTGCTGCGCGCAGCGGCCCAAACGAGGAATTCCCGGCGGGCTACTTAAACTGGAAAGTTTTCCCGTCCGTTGTGGTAATATTACCGCCGGCAACCGCGATATTAAAGAGGTAATTGTTATCCACGCGGATGGCATAATTGCCCGGGGTGAGATTGAAGGTGGCGCTGCCGGTGTTGTTGGTGTATTCTGTATCCACTTCGCCATCGGTCACAAAATTAGATGAGACGTCTTTCTTTTGCGTGTAAACGCGCACAAGAACGCCGTTGCGTGGTTTGCCGGTGCCATCCAACAGGCCCACCACCAGTTGACCAAGGTTGACGGTCAGCGGATAAACCTGAGCGGAGCGCAGCGGGACGTTGGCCATGCCCTCGTGGTCTCCGGCGGTGCCCCAGTTGTAACCGGTCAGATTGGAAGTGACGATGTAATAACCCGGGGCCAGGTCAAAACTGACGGCGCCGGAGTTATCGGTGTAGCCGCTGGCAACGTCCTTGTCGCTCACCCAGTTGTTAGCCAGATCCTTCTTCTGAGTGTAGATTCTAACAAACTGGCCATTCATCACGGTTTTATCAGCGCGTAAAAAGCCAACCGTCAGGCGGGTGAGCGAGAGGGTCAGCTGGGTGGCTTTGCCAGAATCAACCGGCACATCAGCCTGACCGTCGCAATCACCGGCGGTGCCCCAGTTGTAACCATTGATATCCAGGCAGACGATATAGCGGGCGCTGGCCAGCTTATCTAATTTTATTGTGCCGGTATTATCCGTGTAACCGTTTCCCTTCTCCTGATCTTTAACCCAGTTGCCGCTCAGGTCTTTCTTCTGGGAGTAAACCCTGACAAATTTGCCTGAAAGGGGAGTGCCGGCGCCGTTCCTGATGCGAAAGATGAGGCCGCTGCCGGAGACGGTTTCGATTTTAACGCCGGTGCCCAAGAGCACTTCCTGGGCGCCGCCCGGCAGAGGCGTTTTGGTGGGCTCAACAGTCGTGGGCGTGAGAGAAGCCGCCGCCTGGGTTGGGGGTTGGGTTGAAGAGGAAAGGGGTGCTTTGGTGGGCTCCGGCGCGAGGACGGTGGGCGCAAGCGTGGGAGATTTTGGACTGACTGTGACCGTTTTTGAAAACGCAAGGTTGGCGCGGGCTGCGGTGAGGGCTGCCTGCGTTTTTTCCTGATTGCTTTGATTTTGCAGGGTCATGAAGGTGAATATAGCGGCTGCCACCAGCACCAGGCCAATCACGATCCCCACCAGGAGCTTTGGGAAGGGCTTACGAGCCGGGGGAGGCGGCGGGGGCGGGGTTTGCGGGGCGTGCAGCAGCGTGGTGGCAAACTGGACGGTGTTGCGAAACCGTTTTGAGGGGTCTTTATCCAGCGCGCGCTGCAGCACCGCGCCCACCCCGGCCGGAACGCCAGACGGCCATGTGGCGGGGAGTTCCGGACCGGTGATGAGATGCCTGGTGAGAACCATCTGCGGCGTGGTGCCGCTGAAGACCTGTTTGCCGGTGAGGGCTTCGGCGACCACGCAGGCCAGCGCGTACTGGTCAGAGGCGGGCACAGCCTTGCCGGTATTCCACACCTCCGGGGGAATGTAGGGAGGTGTGCCGAGAACGGCGCCGGTGGTTGAGGTGAGGCCGGAGCTTTCAATAGCGCGCGCCAGGCCGAAGTCGGTGAGGATGAAATTGCCCTCGGGGGTCATCATGATATTGGCGGGCTTGACATCCCGGTGGATGAAACCGAGGTTGTGGGCGTAATCGAGGGCCGAGCCAATCTGCTGGACTAACCTTGCCGCCATCTGCCAGGAGAGAACGCCTCTTTTGAGCACCTTATCCAGCGCTTCGCCTTTGATATAGCGCATGGCAATGTAGAAGTAGCCGGCATACTCGCCAACTTCCAGCACGTTGGCAATATTATCATGCTTCAATTGAGCAGCGGTGCTGGCTTCCTGCTGAAAGCGCAAAAAGGCGGTGCGGTCAGCCACCAGGACAGGCTTGAGGATCTTAAGCGCGACCTCTTTATTTTGTTGGGAGGTGTCTTGAGCGAGGGATACATCCGCAGTTGCTCCAGAGCCGAGTTCTTGGATGATCAGGTATTTGCCGAATTGTCTAGGCGCCATTGACTTTTCCTCAGGGATGGAATACTTCTAATTTTACAGCAGAACCGGCGATGCGGGGTGCTCACCGGGAGGCGAAGGCTTATGCGGCGGCGCGAGCATTTTTGCCACAGCCCGCAGGGTGCTCCACCAAGCGCTCAGGACGTAGAGAGGCTTGAGGTAGGGGCGTAGAAACACTAAGGCGTGCTTCACGACCACGCCCGTACAGGAACCGTGTTTTGCTCTAGCCTGCTTCCCCGCAGGCGCTCGAATATTTACAGGATATCCGGACAAAAAACGATGCGCAGGATTTTTCTTATCCCCCACCCTGAAATCCTGATTCTCATTACCTCCCTTCAGCGGTGCGTTCAAATCCTCAAAACACAAAAAAACCGGATACGGATGAAATATTGCGCATTTCATTTTTTTTCTTGTATAATCTCTCTAGATTTTTCCCCATAACCTGGACCAGATTGGTTTTTCTTTTCTCTACAGACTGAGAGGGCTGTCAAGATGAGCGCAGACGATGAGTTGTTCGATCTGGACTCGATTTTTGAGGTGGAAGACTATCTCTACTTCTATGCGCCATCCCTCACCGATGAGCGCTCTGACCGCGAAGTTGCCGGAATCATCACCCTGCTGGAGATGCAGCCCCCGCTCAATGTGCTGGACCTGGCGTGTGGTTTTGGGCGTCATGCCAACCGCCTGGCAGCCCTGGGATTTACCGTCACCGGGGTGGATACTTCAGCGGGGTTCCTGGCGCTGGCGCGCGCACCTGGCGCAGCCGTGCGCTACCTTCAGGCGGATATGCGCTCGATCACCTTTGAGGGGGAGTTTGATCGGGTGCTGCTGCTCTTTACCGCTTTTGGCTATTTTGAGCATGCTCAAAACCAGCGCGTTCTGCACAACATCGCCATGGCACTCAAGCCCGGCGGACGCCTGGCCTTTGATATCCCTAACCGCGACGTAACCCTGAAGAGCCTCACGCCTGTCACCCTCGTCGAAATCAACAACGACTTAATGATTAACCGCAGTTCATTCGATATGCTTACCGGTCGCTGGAATAACCAGCGCATCGTCATCCGCGATGGCGTGCGTAAAGATAAACCCTTTTCAATTCAACTGTATAACCCCACCCAGATTCAAAACATGCTGGCGGATGCCGGGCTTGAGGTGCTGCACCTTTACGCCGATTGGAGCGGTCAACCTCTCACCCCGGATGCGCGCGGCATGGCCATCATCGCCCAAAAACCTTTCTAGCTCGTTTATCCATTGGAGGTGATGCTGTGAATTCAACCCTGTCCAAGCTCATTGCGGTTTTGGAAGTGATCCTGGTGCGTTTTGGAGTAGTGACCGCGCTCATCGTGGCGGTAAACCGCCTCTTCCCAGGGTTTGAGGAGTGGCAAACCGGGACGCTGGGGTTCGCCTTCCCGGTCTTTGGCGACGTGATTATGGTGGCTTGCGCGCTGGCGGCCATCCTGGCGCAGCGCAAGAGCATGGCGGCTTACGGTATCACCTTCAAGCCTGCCCGTTATCACCTGGATATTGCCGGGGCGTGCTTTCTTCCGGTGGTGCTTTCCAGTTTTCCCCTTGCGTTTCTGGATTTTAAGTCCTGGGGCGGGGCAATCATCCTTTCTGCGGTGCAGGTTGGGTTGCTCTTTGCCCTCGCGTTCATCCTGCGCAAAAAGCCCTCCGTGCCAACCCTGGGCATGGCGGCTGCATTGGCGTTTTTACCGGCAGTTGCGCCTTCCGCTGCGGTGGAGGCCAGTAAACTGCTGGCGCTGTTCCTGACTTACGCCCTGTTTGTGGGGTTTGGAGAGGAAATCATCTATCGCGGTTATATGCAAAGCCGGCTGGATGACGCCTTTGGTACGCCATACCGCTTCTACGGCATCCCCTTCGGTTGGGGAACCATCCTCAGCGCAGCCCTGTTTGGTTTCTCACACATGGGCGTGATTGGCGTGCTGTTCAACCTGGGCGGCACGCTCACCCTGGCCTGGGGCCTATGGACATTCTTTGGCGGTCTGGTTTTTAGCCTGGTGCGTCAAAAAACGGGCAGCATTCTGGCTCCAGCCCTACTGCACGGTTTGCCACAAGCCATCGCCGTGGTGGCAATGGCTGTTCTCTAATCGTTGGCGAGGTCGGATATGGCATCCATTCGTAAACACCCCCTGCTGGTTTATTTCCTGCTGGCTTTTGCCATCACCTGGATGGGCTCAACCCTCTACACCTTCACCCTGCCGCGCAGCGGACCGCTGCTGCCTGCCTGGCTCAACCTGCCGGGCGTGCTGCTCTGGTATTTTGGCCCCTTCCTGGCTGCGCTGATTGCTACCCGCCTCACCCGGCAACCGGGCGGAATACGCAACCTGCTTCAGCGTTTTCTGATCTGGCGCGCCAGCTGGCAGGCTGTGGCGTTCATCTTCCTTTACCCGCCTGCTCTGCACCTTGCCGTCGTTTACCTGGATCGCCTGCTCGGCGGCCCGGCTCCAGTTTTCTTCCAGGCGGATGGCGTGCCGGCGGGAAATGCCTGGCAGGTGCTGTTGATGCTGGTGCTTTACCACACCCTTATTCGTGGGATTGGAGAAGAAACCGGATGGCGTGGTTTTGCGCAACCTCTCATGCAGGGGCGCTGGGGTGCGCTCAGGGGCAGCCTGGGGCTGGGGCTGATCTGGGCGCTGTGGCATTTCCATCCGGCAAATTTTCCGGGGTTGCTCTCCATCGCGGGGGTTTTCATTTTTCTCAACATTACCCTCACCGCGGTGATTTTCACGTGGGTACTCAATCACACTCGCGGCTCGCTGCTCTATGCTGCCCTGTTCCACATGACGCTTAACGTAACCGAATTTATCGTGCCGATTGGCATTGTTCAGGCCAGTTACTCGCGCAGCATTTTGCAGGTTGTGCTGATTTGCCTCACCATCGCAGCCCTGATTCTGATTTCCGGCAGCCAGCTCGGCGTAAAAGATCGCCAAACCTGAGCTGTAACAGTGCGGGCGCCAGGTTACTCCATCGGAAACTCCATCGCCTCCGTGGGGTGCACAAACCCGGCCCGGCGGTAGAACGACACCGCCCGTTTGCTGGGCCATAATACCAGCATCTCCAGCCCCTTCGCTTTGGCCCACGCCTGAACGCAGCGCATCAACTCCGCCCCCACCCCCCGGTTGCGGTACGCCGGGCGGGTGAACACGTTGGTTACGTAGCCAAAAGCGGGCTGCACTTTGGCCGGGCGCGGCACCTTTTGAATGCGCCGGATGAAGGCCTGTGCAACAATTTGCCCTTCCTCCTCGGCTACCCACACTGTCCATTCTCCGCTTTCGAACGCCTGGCGCAAAAAGTCGAGCATCATCTGGCGGAACGCCTCCCACGGGATGGGCGGCGGGTCCTGCGTGTACTCGGTGCGGAAGTCCCAGCGCAGCCG
Source organism: uncultured Anaerolineaceae bacterium (assembly GCA_964453035.1). Classification (GTDB taxonomy): domain Bacteria; phylum Chloroflexota; class Anaerolineae; order Anaerolineales; family Anaerolineaceae; genus CAYVOX01. The sequence continues at coordinate 29,526 of CAYVOX010000005.1, read as the reverse complement.
CGCCAGTTGCTCAAAATCCTCTGCCACGGCAGGACGGTAAATCATAAGCTGACCACCTTTGGCGCCTGTTGCAGGGTCTCGAGGATGTCTCCCATGCCGCCGATGATGCCCACCTTAACTTCACCGGCGAGCGAGAACGTATCCAGGCAGGTTTTGCACAGCACCAGTTCAACCCCCTGCGCTTCCAGGGCGCGCAGTTCTTCCAGCACATTTGACTCGGCGCACGCCAGGCGCACCCCTTCGGTGAAAAACAGGATGCGCCGCGGAAGCTGGCCCGATTCCAGCGTGAGCGCAAGAAATTTTTTGGCCAGGGTCTGCTGCAGGGCAGCGGGGCCATCTCCCAGCCCGTTGCGGGTGAACAGGTAAACGCTGTCGGTTCTCATGCAACCTTCTTACCCAGCGACGCCAGATAGACAGCGAACAGGCTTTCTCCATCCAGCCCCAGCGTGGCGTTCATCAGCTCATCATCATAGGCCGCAATCGCCACCGCCCCGCAGCCGATGGACTCTGCCGCCAGGTACAGGTTCTGGCAGACGTGCCCGGCATCCAGGTGCAGATAGCGATAGCCGCGCTCGCCGTAGCGCCAGTACATGCGCTCCAGCACCGCCACCCAGATGAAGGTCACCGCCGAAATCTCGATCATGCGCTGGTCGTGGGCGGCGTGCGTCACCGCAGCGGTAATCCCGGGCTGCTCGTTGAGCAGCGCAAGCTGGTGCTTGAGCGCCATATAGCGGTACAGGCCCGGCGCCAGCCCCTCCACGCGGTTGATCAGCAGGTAAGTCTCAAAGGCGTGGCGCGCCCCCGCCGAAGGCGCTGTGCGGAAAGTCACCGGGCGGTCGGTCACCTTTTTGACGCCCTGAGTCAGCCACAACAGGTAAGCCAGTTCCTCCAGGCTCAACGCCTCAGCGGAATAGCGCCGCAGCGAGCGCCGTTGCACAATCATCTGCGCCAGGTCTGCCCCCGGCAGACGCACATCTGCGGGACGCGGCAGGTCAACCAGGCGCGCATCCGGCGGGCAGGGCACTTCCAGGGGTGGTTGCGGTAAGCCCTGGCTTTCAGCGCTCGGCGCAAGGTGGGCATAGCGCGTCAGCCGCATAAACTCTTTACCGATTGATGGGGTCATTGTTCTCTCCTTCAGTCAATAAGATCAATCTAGCCACCTGACAGTTTCACGAATCTTAACAAAAGATGTGTTGTCATTCTGAGCCTGAGCGCAGCGAAGGCGAAGAATCTCGGTGTAGATGAATAACTTAAAGACCGGATATCGAGATCCTTCGGCTTTTCAAGCCTCAGGATGACAAACTGTCAGGTCGCTAGAGGTTAATTATTGCTTTATAAATCCTTCACCAGCCGCTCGGTGCCAATTGTGCCGAGCATCTTTTCTAGTTTGGGCGTGGGATGCGACTCCAGCACACGGTAACCATGAGAGACATACAATCCTTTGGCCCGCGGGTTATCCATTTCCACCGTCAGGGTGATGCGCGCATAGCCTGCCGCTCTGGCCAGCTCATCGGCGCGCTGCAGCAGGCGGCGTCCCACCCCGCGCCCCTCCGCCCACGGAAAAACCGCCAGGTTGGAGAGCAAATACTCATCCCGCTGCACCTCGGTCACGCCTGCCATGTGCAGCCCAAGCCAGCCCAAACGCAGCGCTTCACCCAGTCTGTAGGCATTAAACATGCGCCGTCCCATCCCAAAATTGAGCGCCAGGGATTGCCGCCCGCCAAAACTCAGCAGCAGGCCTGCCACCTGGCCCTCCAATAGCGCCACCTCCGCCAGCCGGTGAGAAAAGCGGTTATCCGGCAGCCGCCAGAAGGTTCCCAGCGCATCCAACTGGCGCTGGTGATTGCCCAATCCCAGCAGCAGGTCACCAAAACGCGCCATGCTGAGCGCCAGCAGCGCCGTGCCAGCGGGGGCATCCTCAAGAAAAGCCGGTCGTATGAGTAAATCCATCCGTTTATCCTTTGCGCAGCAGCCGGCTGCGCACCAGGCTCCAGGCGGCCTGCAGCTCGCCCACCCGCAGCAGCGCCAGTAGCCCCACGTAGATACCAGCGCCGAGCGCCACCCCACCCAGCCCCAGTAGCACATCCCCCAGCGCGGAAGCCGCCCCCAGCCAGGCCAGCAGCCCCACCGCCATGCCCACCGCAGCCAGCCCGCCTGCTCCCACCGCTCTCAGCAGGCGCTGACCGTGCAGGCCGTTTAGCCGCCGCCGCATCAGGTAGAGCAGCACGCACGTCTCCAGCAGGGTAGCCAGCGAGTTTGCCAGCGCCAGCCCGCCGTGCGGCGCCCAGCCCCCCAGCCGGAACAATTCCGAAAACAGCAGGCTGAAGGCCAGGTTCAGGCTCATCGCCGCCACGCCCACCATCACCGGCGTTTTGGTATCATGCAGGGCGTAAAAGGCGCGGCTGACCACCTCCAGGATGGAGTGCCAGATGAGCCCCAGCGCATACCACAGCAGCGCCCACGCCACCAGCTCGGTTGAGGCGCTGGTGAACTCGCCGCGCTGGTAGATGAGCGCCACAATCGGTTTGCGCAGCAGCACCAATCCCACCGTCGCCGGGATGGCCAGCAGCAGCACCCCGCGCAGCGTGGCAGCCAGCGAGGCGCGCATTTCATCCAGCTTGCCCAGCGCGGCCTGCGCCGAAAAGGTGGGCAGCGCCGCAATCGCCGCCGACTGAGCAATGGCTGCCTGCGGCATAATCATCAACGGAAAGGCCAGGCTGATGGCTGCCAGGCTGCCCTCGGGCTGGCTGGAGGCTAAAAAGGTGTTGAGCAGAAAGTTCAACTGCACCACCGCCACCCCCAGCAAGCGCGGACCCATCAGGCGCGCCACCTCGCGCACGGCAGGGTTCTCCAGCCCCAGCGCCAGGCTGAAGCGCCGCTCCGGCAGGCGCAGCAGCCCCGGCAGTTGCAGCCCCAGGTGCAGCGCTGCGCCCACCAGCACGCCCCAGCCCAGCCCGTAGATGCCCAGCCAGGGCGAGAGCAGCACAATCCCGCCAATCCAGCCCAGTTTATACATCGAGGGGGCCAGCGCCGGGTACAAAAAGCGCTGGTGTGCGTTGAGCGTGCCCATCGCCAGCCCGCTCAGCCCAAAAATCACCGCTGAAGGCAATTGCAGGCGCAGCAGCTCCACCGTCAGAGCTTCTTTGGCCGGGTCAGAGGCGGCAAAGCCTGGTGCCAGGATATAGCGCACCACCTGCGGCGCAAAGACCGCCGCCAGCAGCGCAAAGGCGCTCAGCACCAGCGTGACAATGTTGGCGATCGAGGAAACCAGCTTCCATGCCGCGGCGCGCTGGTTTTGCGCCAGCAGGGTTGAAAATGTGGGAATGAATGCCGAGGAAAGCGCCCCGCCCGCCACCAGGTTGAACAGGATCTCGGAAAAACGGTTTGCCGCGAAGAATGCCTCGCTCTCCGCGCCGGTGCCAAAAGCGGCGCCGGTCAGCGCATTGGCCAGCAGGCCAATCAACTGGCTGAGCACCATAGCCAGCATCACGGTGCCTGCGGCGCGGGCAATCTGTCGATTGGCGGAGGGGGGCATGAGGAAATTATACCCCACCGGGCAAAGGATGGTCTTTTTTAGCCCCGGGCAACAAAGGGCTGTCAAAAAGGGCGGGTGTCACTCTGAGCGAAGAGCACTCTTCGAGTGAGCGAAGCGAAGAGTCTCAATATTGGGGTTGAACTGTTTCGCTTCGCTCACTTAAAGCGTGTGCTTTGAGCAGCTTGATAAATATGGACTTTGAGGACAGCCCCTACCAGGTCAAACCTCACAGAAGCTGGTTGCCCTACTCCTTAGAGCCGGTCAGCTTTTGCCACAGGTTGGGCCACACCAACACCACCAGCAGCCCCAGGCAAACGATGGGCGCAAGCGCAAATAACGAAAACCTTCCCAGCTGCGCCCCCGTGACGAAAGCCAGCGGAATGCCCACCACCAGTTCGATTACTCCGGCGGTCACCCCCAGCACGCGCATCCATTCCTTTGGGCTCATCAGCAAACCCACCGTCACAACCGCCCAGGCAACCGCTGCCACCCAGTGCAACCCATCCACCAGCACAAAAATCGGCGCGCCGACCGTGATGATGCGGCTGGTGCTCGAAACCCCGTTCATGAAGCAGGTGATGTAGGCCAGGCCAGTTGCCAGTCCCAGCAGGGTGCGGCTCCACGAATAATGCCCCACCGCCCGCATCAGGATGAAGTAAATCACCAGGTACGGCCAGAAGATGATGAAATACACCGGGGGAAGATCCGCTGCCATGAACGGCACATTGATAAACCAGCTTGCCAGCAGCGCCATGACAATCGCCACCACCGAAAAGAACATGGCCCATTTCTTTTTGGTGAAAAAGCCGTAGGCGCTCACTGCAAAGAGGCTGCCGCCGAGGATGCCCAGGTAAGCCAGGCCCGGGTGAATCCACTTTAGCAGGATTTCACAGCCCGGCTCAGCCGAGGGGGCAGCCATGCCAGCGTGATACCACTGTAAAAACAGGGCAAAATGGGCAATGAGGCCCATGGCAGCCGCGATGACCGCCAGGATACCACCTAACCGATCGTTGGTTTTCATAGGAATTTCCTTTTCACATGATGAGATAGCTGATAAATAACATAAAGCGGAGTCAAAGGATATGCCTTAACGCAAATAGCCGCGCGCAGGCTTTACGGCGCTTTGGCGCTGCTGGCGTGGCAGGCCGCGCACCCGTTGTAATAGGCTTCATTGTTGTGCGCCGCCACGTAAATCACCGTCCCCGGGGCAACCGTGAAGGCGCAGCCGTCCAGGAAGAGCGGTTTATCCACCCAGCGATTCACCTGTACGTCACAGGCAATATACACGCTGCCGCTGAGCGCGTTGTTGCACAGGTAACCAGAGATTACCTGGTTCACCTTGAGCGTGGTTGGCCCGGCTGCCACACCGGTTGGCGCGCCTGAGACCCGTCCTGGCTGCGGGGTTGCCCCCGGCTCAAGGTAAGTGAGCGCGCCGCTTGCACAGAAAGGCGCAGCCGGCTGGCAGGCTGACAGAGTCGCTGCCAGCGCCAGCGCTGCGAGGAGCACAGGGAACTTTTTCATGGGCCGTTGCCTCTTTGGATGAGATTGAGATGCCAGTCTTGCTATTAAATTAAACCAATCCGGCCCCGCCCGCATTGACTTTACGCAACTTTCCAACCGGGTTCATTTTCTCCGGGCTGTTTTGTCCATTCTCCGCTATAGTTAACGGTGGAGGTAATCCATGGTTCAACTTGATGACCAGCTTGCACAAAACGCCGTGTTTGGCGTTCTAACCCCCGCAAAGCGCGCCGCCCTGGCCAGCCAGGCGGTCACTCGCCGACTGCGTAAAGGCGAGGTTTTACTGCACTACGGCGATATCTGGCCGTATCTCTTCATCATCGCCAGCGGCAGTATTTGCGCCCACAAGGAATCGATGGAGGGCCGCAACCTGGTGGTGACCACCTTTGCGGCGGGGGATATCTTCTGGGGATTGGGCTTTTTCTATGAGGATATGCCGATGCTGGTCACGCTCAAAGCCTGCGAAGCATCGCACCTGTACCTGTGGTCAAGGGAGACCCTGCTGCCGTTCATTAAAGAATCGGGGGAGTTTTCCTGGGAGTTGATGCGTCTCATGGTCACCCGGATGACCCGCGCCAGTGAAATCCTCGAGGAGATGACTTTCCAGCCGGTCGCCGGGCGGCTGGCAAAAATGCTGCTCAGCACCGCCCAGAAGACGCCGGACGGAATCGGGTCGCGCGATCTTACCCTGGAGGAAATGGCCGCTCGCATCGGCTCTACCCGCGAAATGGTTTGCCGCTTCCTGCACCGCTTCGCCGATGACGGCATCATTGATATCACCCGCACCGAATTCCGCGTGATCGATCAAAAACGCCTGTCCAGCCTGGCACAGAACTCTAAAGGCTGAAACCCGGCGCTTAAAACAGCGCCATCGCGCACCCGTCCGCGCGCGGATCGCTGCCGCCGCACAGCACGCCCGTCTGCGGGTCGCGGCGGATGATTTGCCCGCGCCCAAACAGGCTACGTCCCATCCCGCTCACCGGCGTGACGGCATGCCCCATCTCAGCCAGCTGCGCCATCACCCCTACCGCAATGCCCTCTTCCAGCGCGGTACGGCTGCCTGCCTCGTCTGGCTCAATGCAAAAGCGCGGGCGGTCCAGCGCGGCCTGCGGGTCGAGCGCGTCATCCGCCAGCCCCACCACCACCTGCATATGGCCCTGCGGCTGCATAAAACCGCCCATCACGCCAAAACTGGCATACAGCCGGTCATCATCTGCGTAGGTGGCCAGGGCCGGGATGATGGTATGGTAAGGGCGCTTGCCGGGCGCCAGCGCATTGGGGTGGGCCGGGTCCAGGCTGAAGTTGTGCCCGCGGTTCTGCAGCGAAAAGCCCCAGCCGCGCGGCACGATGCCCGTTCCAAAGCCCATGTAGTTGCTGTTGATGAACGAACAGGCGTTGCCCTCGCCATCAACCACGCTCAGGTAAACCGTATCGCTGCTGCCCGGCGGCGTGCCGTAGGTGATTTGCGGATTGGCGCGGCGCAGGTTGATGAGCTTGCCCCGCTCCGCGGCATAGGCTTTATCCAGCAACCCTTCCAGCGGCGCGGGGGAAAGCTGCGGGTCAGCCACGTAGCGGCGCGCATCGGCAAACGCCAGGCGCATGGCCTCAATTTCAAGGTGCAGCCGCCCCGCCGAGAGCGCCGGCAGCGCCCCCAGGTCAAATCCTTCCAGGATATTCAGCGCCATCAGCGCCGCCAGCCCCTGCCCGTTGGGCGGGCACTCCCAGATGCGCAGCCCGCGGTAGGTGGTGGAAATAGGCTGCATCCAGGTGGAGGTGTGCGCCGCCAGGTCCTCCAGCGCCATGCAGCCGCCTGCCTCAGTAATCACTGCCACAATCGCCTCAGCGATGGTCCCCTGGTAATAAGCCGTCTTGCCGCCCTCCGCCAGAGCGCGCAGCGTGCGCCCCAGGCCGGCGTTGCGGAAAATCTCCCCCGCCTGCGGCCCACGCCCCGCAAGGGTCAACTCCACGCCGTTTACCGCTTTGTTCAACAGCCCTTGCGCCGAGCGCTGCCAGTAATAGGCGGTGATGGGCGCCACCGGAAAGCCCTCCTCCGCCAGGCGGATGGCCGGGGCCAACGTTTGACTGAGCGGCAGCCGTCCAAAACGCGCGGAAAGGTCGCACCAGCCGGCAGCCGCGCCGGGCACGGTGATGGTGTAGGGGTGGTGCGGGGGCAACCCACCGCCCAACCCTTCGCGCTGCAGGCGTTCCAGAGTCAATGCTCCCGGTGCCCGCCCGCTGGCGTTCAACGCACTCACCTGGCGCGTTTTGGCATCATAATAGAGCGCAAACACATCCCCGCCCAGCCCCGTGGAGGTCGGTTCGGTGACGTTAAGCGCTGCCGCCACCGCCACTGCCGCATCGGCTGCGCTGCCGCCTTGCTGCAGCACCAGCAACCCGGCTGCCACCGCCAGCGGGTTGGAGGTAGCCACCATGCCCCCGCGCCCATAGACCGGCGAACGCCGCGAGTTGAAGTCAATTGTTATCATTTTCAGCCCTCCAGTAGGGAAAATAAACGCTCGAACACCGCTGGCGCCTGCCAGCCCGCCGCGCGCCAGCTTTGCACCTCGTTGCGCTCAAAAAGCTGCTCGCCCAGCCGCGCCCCGCGCTCGATCTGGGCGCTCTGCCGGACGATCACGTGGTCCTCCGGGCTGCGTTCCTGCAGTTGGTACGCCATTTGCAGCGCAAAAACGGCATCTTCCAGCGCGCCGGCCTGCGGCCCAAAGGCTTTAACCGGCTTGTGAGAGAGATACCACGTTTTACCGAGCAAATTGGTCGCGCCGGCGTAATCATCCCTGCAGGCATAATGGATGGCGCGCACACCGGACATGTAAATGGCCCCCATGCACAGCGGGCAGGGTTCCACCGCCGTGTAGATGGCATAAGAATGAACGTCCTGGGGTTTTTGCCGCATCGCCAGCAGCGCGTTCAGTTCGGCGTGGGCCAGCTGGTTGGCGCTCACCTGCCCGGGCGGCGCGTCCGCGTCGTTGATGTGGTTTCGCCCGCGAGTCTGCACCTCCCCGGTGGCGTTGACCACCACTGCGCCGATCGGGTTGCACCCGCACAGGCAGGCCGCCCAGCTTTCTTCCAGGCAGGCCTGCCACGCCACGGAAAGGTCAGACCACCTCAATGCCGCCCCCCGCGACCACCTCGCCGATCTCCCACACCGGCTGTCCCAGTTGCGCTGCCCGCGCCATCAGCCCGGGGAGCTTCTCCGCCGGCGCGGAAAGCAGCAGCCCACCGCTGGTTTGCGGGTCAAACAGTAGCATTTGGCTGGCTTCATCCAGGCTGGGGCTGAAGCGCACCTGCTTGCTAAAGTAGAGGTTGTTATCCGCCGCGCCGCCTGGGAAGGTCCACGCTTCGGCGTACTGCCGCGCCCCGCTGACAAACGGGATGCGCTCAAAGCGCAGCCGGAAACCCACCCCGCTGGCAGCAGCCATCTCGCAGCCGTGGCCCAGCAGGCTGTAACCGGTGATATCCGTGCCGCCGCGCAACCCGAACTCAACCGCCAGCTGCGCGCCGGTGCGGTTCAGGCGTTTCATCCAGTCCACCGCCTCCTGCACATGCTGCGGCTGCGCCAGTCCGCGCTTGAGCGCGGTGGTGGTCACGCCAAAGCCCAGCGGCTTGGTCAGCAGCAGCCGGTCGCCAAGCTGCGCCCCGGCCTTGGTGAGGATCTTCTTGGGGTGAACAAAACCCACCACCACCAGCCCAAACTTGGGTTCCTGGTCCTGGATGGTGTGGCCACCTGCCACCACCACCCCCGCCTCGCGCGCCTTCTCAGCCCCGCCGCGGATAATCTCGCTGGTCAGCTCTGGCGGCAGTTTGGGGGGCAGGGCAGCCATGTTGAGCGCCAAAAAAGGCTGCCCGCCCATCGCATACACATCCGAAAGCGCGTTGGCCGCCGCGATGGCACCGTAATCGTAGGGGTCATCCACCACCGGCGTGAAGAAATCCGTGGTCAGCACCAGGGCGCGCTCGTCATCCAGCCGCCACACGGCAGCGTCGTCCGGCACGTCCATCCCCACCAGCAGGTCGGGATAGTCGCTCGATTTGAAAATCGACTCCAGGGGGCGCAGCACCTGCGCCAGCGCCTCAGCGCTTAGCTTGGATGCTCAACCCGCGCAGGATGAGAGACTGGTCAGTCGAATTGGCTGCATGTACGGCTCCTGATAAGAATCGGACAGGCGCAAAGGCCAGTTTACTTGGTCGGCTGCGGGGTCAGGTCTGGCAGCGAGAACAGGTACGGCGCGTTGCTCGGCAACAGCATCACCTGCGTGTTGGGCGAGAGCTTGTTGATGTACTGGTAGTTGAGCAGTTCAGGGCGTCCGGCCAGTGCCTTGGCAATCAGCTCCAGCGACTTGGCTTCCGCCTCTGCTGAAATCAGGCGCGATTCGGCATCTGCCTTGGCGCGGATGACAACCGCATCGGCCTGTCCCTGCGCCACCTGGCGAGCCTGCTCGGCTTCCTGCTTCTTCTGCTCAACGGTGAACTTGGCCTGCTGGGCCTGCTGCTCGGCAATCTGTTTCTGCTCCACCGAGGCGGCGTAATCTGTGCCAAAGGCAATGTTGCGCAGCACAAAATCCACCAGCACCAGCCCGTTTTCACTTAATTTCTCGGCCATGGCCGCATTAAATCTTTGAGTCATTTCAAAGCGTTTGGTGCTGACCACTTCCTGCACCCCATACTGCGACACCACATCGCGAATCACGCCGCGCGCCTGCGCGCGTACCAACCCATCAACATAGTTGTTTTTCCAGTAAATATGCACCTGGATCACCTTGTTGGGGTCAATCGCAAAAATCACCGAGGCATCCACGAAAATCTCCTGCCCGTCGGCTGTCCGGGCAGCGATGGAGTCGTCGGTATTCTTTTTAACGCTTTCATCCGGCGCGATGGACATGGTATAAGTCTGGCGCGAGATGGGATAAGTCACCACCGATTCCACAAACGGCACCACCCAGCGCAGTCCGGGGGTGAGCACCTGGTCGCGGTAGCCGGCGGGCGAAAGCGCTGAGATGACCACACCGCGCTCGTCGGGGTTGATGAACACCATCCCCGCGCTCACGCTGCTTACCAGCACCGCCAGGACGAGCACCACCAGGAAATACACTCCGCCGTTCCTCACCGGCCGGTTGCGCGAGGCGCGAATGAGCACCAACGCCAGCACTGCAAACGCCCCCACCCACAAAATGGTCGCGAGACCTTCCGAAAGCACAGCGATATTCATTTCTTCCTCCATTCTGAAAGCTAAAACAAAGCGATGCACTAAATTATACCCCGCGCCTTCACCTGGCGGGGCCTTCTTGTAGAATCTACGTAAGATTCTGCCGCAAGGTTCGCAGCGCCCTCCGGAATCCAGCCCAAACCTTGTACCGGCCCCAGGCATTGCCGCGCGAGAGGTGGCTTTTTGAAAAGCATCCGGTATAATTTGCGGTGGAGGTAAAAACCATGTTCGACAGCTTTTTCCGCCGCAAGCAAGATGAATTGCGCTTCGCCAACGAGGGGCGCCTGCCCCCCGGGCAGGCCTACACCCAGCGTTTTCCGGTGCTGCATTATGGTTCGGTGCCCGGCTTCAACCCGGCTGCGTGGGATTTCCGCGTGTGGGGCGAAGTGGAAGCCCCCTTAAAGCTCACCTGGGCGCAGTTTAACGAGCTGCCCCGCACCCGCCTGCTGATGGATATCCACTGCGTGACCAAGTGGAGCAAGTTTGACACCCTCTGGGAGGGCGTTTCCGTCCGCTCGCTGGTGGAGCAGGGGCTCATCAAACCCACCGCGCGCGCCCGCTACGTTCTGCAGCACGCCGAGCACGGCTTCACCGTCAACCTGCCGCTCGATGTCATCCTGCAGGAGAATTTTCTGCTGGCCACCCACTACAACGGTGAGCCGCTCACTCCCGATCACGGTTACCCCCTGCGCGGGGTGATTGGCGCCATCCCTGAGAAAAAAGACCTCGCCACGCCCTACTTCTGGAAAGGCGCCAAATGGTTGCGCGGCCTGGAATTCATGGCGCAAGACCGCCCCGGCTTCTGGGAGCAGGCCGGTTATCACAACGATGCCGATGTGTGGAAAGAGGAACGCTACGGGTAACGCCTGAAAGGCAAATAAACCACCGCGCCTAGCGCTTCATCCGCCAGAAGAACACCCCGGCCCCCAGCCCCGCCAGGATGAGCAGCCCGCCCAAAATACCCAGCAGCGGCGATTGTTCCTCTCCGGGCTGGGCGGGCGGCGGCGACTTGGCGCTGGGTTGGGCGCCAAAATCGAGGGTGGAGGTGTCTCCGGCGCGCAGCTTGAGCGTGTAGGTGTTGACCGTGGTGGGGTTGTAGCCCTGCGGCGCCGCCACGGTGATGTTGTAATCCCCTTCGGGCAGGTCTTCAAAGCACAGCGGCGTTTCGCGGTCTTCCAGCGTGGTTTTGCTGGTTTTAGAGACCTTGCCCACCTTATCCGCGATGCTCACCGCCCCCCCGGGCAGCGAAAGCTCGGTTTCTTCCGGTAGGCCGTTGCCGTTGGTATCGTCGAAAAGCAGCACGCAAATCTTGCCCTTGCCGGGCAGGGGTGTGGGCGTGGGCAGCGCCACAGTGGGCGTGGGGCTCGGGCCGGGCGTGGGTGATTCCGCCGGGCCTGCCATGCCCAGCAGCAGTTCCTGCCCCAACCGGATCAGGCAGTTGGCTCCGGTGAGGTTGTTCAGCTCGCGCAACTTGGCCTCGGTGATGCGGTTGAGCAGCGCAATGCTGATGCAGGTGTCGTTCTCTTTGACAATATAAATGATGCGCCCGTCAGGGCGGGGGGTGGGGGTAAAGTAAACCGCCTGCGGCTGCGGGCTGGCTTCTGCCGGCTGCACGGCCTGCAAAAACAGCGCGCCCAGCAGGATTAATCCCAGGGGGATGAGGATTGTCTTTTTCATATGTACCTTCACCAGCGTGATTATAACCCACTCTGGTTTTTTGGATGAGGCGCTGGCCCGCAAACTAGCTCGCCAGGCAAGGATAAACCGGTAAGGGAATCCTGTTTTGATTATCAACCCAAATCAGGTCTTATTTGTCACCATCATTTGTGACATTTTTATCCTCGAATCGGTGACAATTGACACAGCCCCCGCCGTTGACATGGCCCGCGCAAAGTGCTATCCTACTGTGAAACCAGGCGGAAACGAGAGCCGTCAAGAAAGGATAAGAAACATGACCTACACCATCACCAGCGATTGCATCAGCTGCGGCGCGTGCGAAGCGGAATGCCCCGAAGGCGCCATTTCCGAGGGCGACGGCATCTACGTCATTGATGCCAATAAATGCCAGGATTGCGGCGCGTGCGCAGATGTGTGCCCCACTGGCGCCTGCCAGAAGCTTTAATTCACCATTTCCGTTTATAATGAGAGACAGCCGTGAGGCTGTCTCAATTTTTAATTATCCTAAATATAGAATTTGCCCGGCGCGCCGAAAGGATTTTCATGGACTCACCTTCCGAGGTTGTCACCATCAAACGCTCCACCCTCACCTGGATTATGCTCATCCTGCTGGCCTTCGGCGCGGGGCTGGGCACAGGCTACCTGGTCTGGGGCCAAAGCGCCCCGGCAGATTCCGCGCCGGTGGTTGCCACCCTGGCGCCCAACGCTGCCCCCCAGGTCACCGGAACCGCGCAGCAGCGCCTGAATGTGCCGGTGGGCAATAACCCTCCCTACGGCCCCGCCAACGCCCCCATCACCATCATCGAGTTCAGCGATTTTGAGTGCCCCTACTGCCGTAAATGGGTGCTGGAAACCTGGCCGCAGATTGTCAAAGCCTACCCGGGCAAGGTGCGCCTGTACTACCGCGACTTTCCGCTCAGCGCCCATGCCAGTGCCGTCCCGGCGGCTATTGCCGCGCGCTGCGCCGGTGAGCAGAACCAGTTCTGGGCTTTCCATGATAAGCTCTTCGGCGGCACCTCCTTCAGCAACGCCCTGTATGAAAGCTACGCCGCTGCCCTGGGGCTGGATATGACCAAATTCAAAGCCTGCCTCGATTCCAAAAAGTACGAAGCGGACGTCAATGCCGACCTGCAGTACGGTGCCAACCTGGGCATCCGCGGCACGCCCACTTTTCTCATCAACGGCATCCCGCTGGTCGGCGCCCAGCCCTTCTCCGCCTTCCAGAAAATCATTGACCAGGAACTGGCAGCCCAAAAATAAAAGGGGGAGCGATGAAAAAATTCATCGTCGTAGCCGGAAACATTGGCGTGGGTAAGTCCAGCCTGGTGGAACTGTTGTGCGCGCGCCTGGGCTGGGAACCGTTCTTTGAACCGGTGGCTGATAACCCCTACCTGAGCGATTTCTACCGCGACATGACCGGCTGGAGCTTCCACTCGCAGGTTTTCTTCCTCAGCCACCGCCTGCAGATCCACCTGCGCCTGGCCCAGTACCCCGGCTCCGTCATCCAGGACCGCTCCGTTTACGAGGATGCCGAGATCTTCGCCCGCAATTTGCACCTGCAGGGCAACTTCAGCCAGCGCGACTACACCACCTACCGCAGCCTGTACCTTACCCTTATTGAGTTTCTCCCCCCGCCCGACCTGGTGATTTACCTGCGCGCCTCAGTGGATACCCTGCTCCAGCGCATTGCCAAACGCGACCGCTCCTACGAGCGCAAAATCGCGCCAGAATACCTGGCGCGACTGAACACCCTCTATGAAGATTGGATTGGCAGCTTTTCCTTTTGCCCGGTGCTCACCGTCCCCGCCGATGACCTGGACTACGTGGCGCACTCAAAACACCTCGATCTTGTCACCCGCAAGGTGGAAGAAAAATTAACCGGCAAAGAGGAAGTGGTTTTTACCCCCGGCGAGGTCAATGGCGATGCTGCTGAGAGGCCTACTTCACCTCCACCACAATCTTAATCGCGGTGCGCACCTTGCCGTCAATCTCCACGTCCACAAATTCAGGTGAACACGTAATCAGGATGCCGTCCTCTGCCAGGTAGCCCTTGGCCAGCACCAGGGCCTTGACTGCCTGGTTGACAGCCCCCGCGCCGATGGCTTGAACATCGGCGTGTTTATGTTCGCGCATCACACCGGCGATGGCCCCGGCAACGGCAGCAGTTCGGGAGTTAGCTTTGACCTTGATTACATCCATTTTGACCTCCCCGTGACTCATAGCGAGCAAACCCGGCAGCGAAAAAGGGGCGACTCCACGTCACAATCGCTGTAATTGTAAACTGATTGTACCCAAAACATAGGACGGTTACAAGTGGTTTAGACAAGACGCAATTCTGCTGACCCACAAAGACCGGTCCGTTGGCACAGTCAATTTTAGTGTCATTATTCCCCTCGCGTTGGCTCACGCCCGCGTTCCCGCGGGCTTTTTTTTCCCGCTGCCGAGAAGCAGCGGAGGGCAGCAGTGCGTCGGGATGCAATTCCAACCATCAATTCTGCCGCGGGAGATCTTTCCGTTTTCTAATTAACCCCAAAGGTATCGAAAAAAATTAAGGTAGGTTTTGGAGGGTAAAGTTGGCATTTGTCTGTTTGGGGTGCAGCATTTGACCTAACCCACCCCAACCCAACCCTTCCTTCCCTTCAGAGAAGAGAGGGAGAAAAACGGCTTTACTTTTACTCTGTGGATCTGGGCGCTTTGAGAAGCACCCTGGTGTCTGCGGTAAACAGCCCACGTTCTGTTTCTCCCTATCCTCTGCCATAAAAAAACGTCCCCCATTCCCACCAGGGAACGGAGGACGGTACAGGCCAATTTTGCCTCAATAAGTTTACGGCACAATCCACTTGATGAGCAGGTAAAGCAGCGCGCTAACCCCTGCCGTCGCCGGGATGGTGAACAGCCAGGCAACCGCAATGTTCCCCAGCACGCCCCAGCGCACCTTATTCAGCCGCTCCGCTGCGCCCACCCCCGCAATAGCCGAGCTCACCACCTGCGTGGTGCTCACCGGGCCGCCCAGCAGCGCCGCACCCAGGATCACGCTGGCCGCCGAAAGCTGCGTGCTGAACCCGTGCACCGGGCGAATCTTATAGAACTTGGAACCCAGCGTGCGAATCAGGCGGTAGCCGCCCGTGGCCGTGCCCAGCGCAATCGCCCCCGCGCTCACCGCAATCACCCACAGCGGCACCTCAAAACTGTTCAGGCTGCCGCCCGCCACCAGCCCCATGGTGATGATGCCCATCGTTTTCTGCGCGTCATTGGCGCCGTGGCTCAACGCCAGGCCCATGCCCGTCAGCACCTGCGCGTTGCGGAAGAAATAATTGATGCGCGGGTGCGCGTTGCGTGCCAGGAAGAACACCAGGCGGGTCAGCAGGTAGCCAACTGCCATCCCCAGCACCGGCGAGAGGAACAGCGCAATGAACACCTTGAGCACGCCCTCCACGTGGATGGCCTGCCAGCCCGCGCCGGTGGCAATCGCCCCGATTAGGCCGCCAATCAGCGCGTGTGATGAGCTGCTGGGAATGCCGAAGAACCAGGTGAAGATGTTCCAGAAGATGGCGCTGCCCAGGGCCGCCAGGATGACCTGCATGGAGACGTGCAGCGGGTCAACAATGCCCTCGCCGATGGTCTTGGCCACCGCCACGCCGAACGGGAACGGCCCGCAGAACTCAGCGATGGCCGTCAACGTCAGCGCCCAGCGCGGCGAAAGCGCGCGCGATGAGATAATGGTCGCCACGATGTTGGCAGAATCGTGGAAACCATTTAAATAGTCAAAAACGACGGCTAAAATGACCAGGATGATCACAAACGTCATGCATGACTCCAATGAACCATCATAAATATTGCCGAAATTATTACGTAATGGCCGTCACGATGATATACATCAAAGCTGAAACAACTGCTGTCGCGGGAATCGTGAAGATCCAGGTGAGGGCCATATTGCCAAGCACCCCCCAGCGTACCATGTTGGCCCGCTGCGCAGAACCCACCCCGGCGATGGCAGAACTGACCACTTGTGTGGTACTCACAGGCCCGCCCAAAAGGGCTGCGCCCAAAATAACGCTGGCAGATGAAAGTTGCGTGGCAAAACCGTGGACAGGTTGAATTTTGTAGAATTTTGCGCCCAACGTGCGAATCAACCGCATCCCTCCAGTGGCGGTTCCCAGCGAAATAGCCGCAGCACAGGTGATGATAACCCAGATCGGAATCTCAAAGCTGGCGAGCATTCCGCTGGCTACCAGCCCCATGGTGATAACCCCCATCGTTTTTTGCGCATCATTTGCGCCGTGGCTCAAGGCCAGGCCTATACCCGTCAACACCTGCGCGTTACGGAAGAAGATATTGACGCGAGGATGGGCATTTCTTGTCAGGAATAAAATCAACCGGGTCATCAGAAAACCCACCAGCAGGCCGATAAACGGCGCCAGAAACAGGGCGATAAAAATCTTCAGCAGACCGCTGACCTGCAAGAGCCGCCAGTTACCATCCGCGGCAACTGCGCCGATGAGGCCACCAATGAGAGCATGGGATGAACTGCTGGGAATACTAAGCCACCAGGTGAGTAAATTCCATAGAATTGCGCTTCCCAGCGCGGCCACGATGACCGGCATAGAAATTTGACCGGGGTCAATCAGGTCTTCGCCAATCGTTTTTGCAACGGCTACGCCAAACAGGAACGGACCGCAAAATTCTGCTACTGCTGTCATCCAAAGGGCAGCGCGCGGCGGTAACGCTCGCGAGGAAATGATGGTCGCAACAATGTTTGCTGCATCATGAAAGCCGTTCAGGTAATTGAAAACGATGGACAGAATGACCAGAATAACTACTAATATCACACCGCGCCTCGTTAACCCATCTTCATCACGATGTCAGCAATCACGTTGGCCGCTTCATCCTCGCGGTCGGCGGCGTTGCTCAGGTGGCGGTACACCTCGCGCGACTTGAACATCACCATCACGTGGTCAAAATTTTTCGGTCCGCGGAACAGATCGGCCAGGGCTTCGCGGTACACTGCTTCCACCTGATTTTCATAGCCCTTGGCGCGCTGCGCGTGGTCGCTGGCCACGCCGGGGTGATTATCCTGCAGGCGCTGCACTGCCAGGTGAATTTCCTGCGAGGATTCGTGCAGCAGCGAGGCCATTTTGACCATGAACTGCGTCGGCGGCACGTCCAACACTTCCATCTCATCCACGGTGGTGTTGGCGTAATCCAGCACGTCATCAATGGCGCGCGAAAGGGTGAAGATATCTTCGCGGTCAATCGGCGTGATAAAGGTGCGCATCAATTCGTCAATCAGCACCTTGCGCACTTCATCCGCCTGCTTTTCCGTCTCAGCCACCTGCTTGGCCAGCGAGGAATTGCGCTTTTTGAGGTATCCCTTGAGCAAATCCAGGCCTTTAACCGTCAGGTCGGCCTGTTCCACCAGCAGGGATAAGAATTTATTGGGCTTGGGCTTGAAAATATGAAATAGGCTCATGGTCGCAGATATCTCAGAGGGGTCTCGGCGGGCGGCGAGCCGCCTTGCCGGAGGTAAGATTAACGATTTTACCAGTATATTAACAAAATGTTAATAGCGTGGGGCGAGATGTTTCGCCGCCTTCAGGCGGCTCAACATGACACATTCTTGGATATTTTTTGTTATCCCGAATTGACGTTAAGTTATCAGCAGAAAACACCGCGGGCTGCCAGTATCATCGGCAGCCCGCATCAGGTAAGCAAGCACCCTTCGCTATCCCGCCCCGCGGCTGTACAGAAACCACATCCCGGCAAAATACAATAACGCCAGCGCCAGCGCATCCAACTCCACCCACAGGATGCGCTTTTCCAGCCTGGCCAGGTTGCCCACCAGCGCCATGCCGGTCATGATCAACCCCAGCATCCCCACCAGCAAAAAACTCGGGTCAATGGCGGCAAAGAACCGCCCCTGGGTGTAAAACACATCCGTCAACCCCAGCGCAAACATATTGAACATGTTGCTGCCAAACAGGTTGCCAATCGCCATGTCGTCCGCGCCCAGTTTAGCCGCCGCCAACGTGGTCACCAGCTCTGGCAGCGACGTGACCAGCGCCACCAGCGCCGTGCCAACAAAGGTTGCCCCCAGGCCGGTGATCTCGGCAATTTGGGCGCTGCTGCTCACCATCATGGGGGTGATCAGCACCAGCACCCCCGCCGCCAGTAAAAACCCGATCACGCCTCGCCGCAGCGAGGGCAGCCCTTCGGGCAGCTCCTGCTCCACGGCGGGCGCAGCGCTCACCACCGGGTTAGATTGAACCAGGCGAATTGCCACCCCATACACCGCAATGATAATCAGGCTGTCCAGCCCTATCCAGCCAATTTTCACATCAATATTGGCCAGCTGGAAGAACACTACCAGGCCAATCATCATCATCGTCAGGCTGCCGGTGAGGGCATGCTTGAGCGCCGCCTTGCGCAGCAGGCGTTGTTTGCGGTGCGCCAGGTCCAGAACGGCCAGCAAGAACATGTTGAACATATTGCTACCCAGCAGGTTGCCGGCTGCCAGGTTGGGCTCGCCCAGGCTCAACGAATTAACGGAGGTCAACACCTCCGGCAGCGAGGTGGCCCCCGCCAGCAGCAAAATGCCGATGAACATACCGCCCAGGCGCGTTCTGATGGCAATCACATCCCCATATTTAGCCAGTTGCGTGGCTGCCAGCACAATCACCAGCGAGCTGAGAAGAAATTGTACCCAGATCATGGCGGTTACTCTTTCATCGGCGGTTGAGGCGCCAGGCCTTTGACCATGCCCAGCGGCCAGCTGGCAAACACGCCCGTGTTGGGTTGGTCAAGGTCGCCCACCAGGGCTTCGGTAGCCTTGAGGGAGGCCTCAACAGTCGCTTCATGCTCCACGATAGCATACAGGGTGCAGTTGCCCTCAACCATATCCTGGTCAGATAATTGAGCGTAGCGCATCGGAATGAATTTTCGGCGCTTGCGGTGATAGCCGCTGCTCTCCAGGATGGTCACGCCGCGCACACCGGCCTGCGTCCAGGCTTCCAGCACTTCATCCAGCCTGTCAGGGTCATCCAGTACAAAGAATATCATGAACATTTGATTACCTCCTCGGTAATATAGGAAAAAATGGTCTCGGGCAACGCCTGGCTCATTTGCTCCGGGATGCTCAACCGGGAGTCTTTACGACTGCAGCGACTCAGGCCAGCCAGTAATATGGCGTTGAGATACTGGCTCTCATCCATGCCAGCGCCCCACGCGCCTGAGCCAAACCATTTATCTGGCACCATCGGCTGCCCATTGATTTCAATGGCGTAAAGATTATCGCCTGCCAGGATGATATCGCAGCGGGCGTAATCCCGTACGCCTGCCACCCTCAAAGCGCTTCCAGCAAACGCACTCAACGCCTGTTTGAGTTCCGCCTGGAGCACCGGTTGTGCCTGGGTCAGATGGTCATCCTTATCGCTTGTGGTGATGACGCGTACCTCTTTAGAAACCTTGAGCTTGATTTCGGCTGGCATCAGCAACATGCGATTGCCGCTGCCAATCATGGATACCGTGAACTCCCGGATATCCTCGTAACAGCCAAGGAAGCGCTCTACCAGCAGTTCATCAAACATTTCCAGGCGGTTTTCAATTACCGCCAGCATCTCCTGTCTGGTAAAGACCACCGAATCCTCGCCTATTCCACGGCTGTTTCCCTCGCCGGATGGCTTGATAATATAGGGAAACTCCCGTGCGGCCGAAATTCCATCCCAACCAGCCACCGATCCATTCCCAAGCCGCTTGACCAGGAACGACCAGGGCGTTCTGACCCCTGCTCGCCTCCAGGCAGCCTTCAGGTCTGCTTTGGAGAGCACCAATTCCAGGACGGTTTCTGGGGAACCGATATACGAATACCCCGTTGCATCCAGCCATCCGTTAATGTTGGTTGCACCCCTGGGGTCCTCAAACGTATGGTACTCCGTGCTAAAAACCAACTCCGGACGAATTTGCGAAAGCCGGGTTTCCAGGCTTTTCTCTGAACTGTTCTCAATAGGAATTACTTCAATCCCTCCATCCCGCAAAGCGCGGGATGTGGTCTGGATTCTTTGCGCCGCTGCTTCATCGTAACGTTCGGATGAACGCGACATGCCAATTAAAACTGTTTTCATTATTGACTCATCCAATTGTAAAAAATCGCGTATAAAAGACTGGCGGCAACGCAGGTCGCCAGCATCACCGGCAGCCCGCGCCTGTTCCACAGGGCTGAGGTAATCGGCGTGCGCGTCTTCTCCGAAAGCGAAGCCACCACAATATTGGCCGTGGAGCCGATGATGGTGCCGTTGCCTCCGAGCCCCGCGCCGAACACCACCGCCCACCACAGCGGCTGGATGTTCATGCCGCTGGCGCCCAGCCCCTCAATCACCGGGATCATGGCGATGGTGATGGGCACGTTATCCACCACCGCCGAGAGCAGCGCCGTCACCCAGATGAGCGCCACGCCCACCGCCACCGGCGGCAGGCTGCTCAGGTTCTCCAACAGGCGAGCAAGGCTACCCAGCACCCCGGCTGTCTCCAGCCCGCCCACCATCACAAACAAACCCGCAAAAAAGATGAGCACCCCCCACTCCACCCGGCGCAGCACATCACTGACCGCCGGGCGCACCCACACCAGGGCTACCGCCGCCGCGCTCAGCGCGATGTAAGCCGGGGTGATGCCCAGCGTGTTCTCAAGGAAGAACAACACCAGCGCCCCTCCCAGCACCACCAGCACGCGCCGCGCCGTTTTGGGGTCATTTAGCGCCTGGGCAGGGTCCAGACTGGCCATCGCTTCCGCGTTGCTGGGTGGCAGGCTCAGCTCCTTGCGGAACAACCGCACCAGCAGGAAAAGTGTCAGCAGCCAGGCCACCGCCGCTACCGGCAGCGAATGGGTTAAAAAATCAATGAACGAAAAATTGGCTGCCGAAGCAATCAGCACGTTGGGCGGGTCACCCACCAGGGTTGCCACCCCGCCCGTATCCGAGAGCAAAGCCTCCGCCATCAGCAGCGGCGCTGCGTTTACCCCCAGCACCTCGCTAATCAGGATGGTCACCGGCGCAATCAACACCACCGTGGTGACGTTATCCAGGAACATCGAGAGCAGGGTGGTGATAGAGCCCAGCAAAATCATCAGGCGCAGCGGATTGCCCTTGGAAAGCCTGCCCGCCCACACCGCCAGGTACTGGAAAAACCCGGTCGGCTCCAGCATGGCCACCAGGATCATCATCCCCAGCAGCAGGCCTACCGTCTCAAAATCAATTGCCGCCACAGCCTGGGCTTCGCTGTAGAAGCCCAGCGCCAGCCCGGCGCCCAGCATCAGCGCCGCGCCTGCCACCGCCACAATGGTACGGTGCAGCTTCTCGGTCAGGATTAATCCCAGGCTGGCCGCAAAAATCAGGATGCTCACCCACATCGGCACGCTCATGCTATCTCGATACGCCTCTCTATTACGGTGAGCTCCCTGCGCTCACCGCCAAAACCCACCCCGGCCTGTACCTCAGGCTGCCGGATTCCAGCCCCGCAGCAGAGAAATGCCAATATCCACCCGCGAAGCGATCCCCGCCAGCCGCCCCCCGGCATCTACCACCGGCAGGTCGGGCAAATCTGCGTGGTGCAGCACAGAAAACGCCCGCAGCAAGCCGCAACTCTCTTCGACAAAGACCGGCGGCTGCATCAGCTCGGTGATGGGCCTTTCCAACTCCTCCGGGAACGGTTTGCGCGCCTCAACCGCCCCAAAGTCACCTACAAAATCAAAATCTTCCACCAGGTGGATAAAATCCGGCAAAACCAGCTCCAGAAGGTCGCGCAGTTGCAAACAACCCACCAGGCGGCCTTCTCCATCCACCACCGGCAGGGTTCCGATGCGGTGCTTGGTGAACAACATCACCGCCTCGCCAATGCGCGCGCCCGCTGCCACCGAAACCACGTGTTGTTTCATGCAGTCGCCGATCTTTTTATGCATGCTCATCACTCCAGAACGCCCTCGGTTACGTAGTGGGTCAGCTCGCCCACGCTCAGGTCGTTGATGCCCAGCTTTTCAATCGTGCGGCCTTTGCGCCAGTAATCCGTGCGGTGAATGATACTCGCCATGCGGATAATCGCATCCATCCCGCCCACCGCCACCCCGTAGCGCTGCCCCAGCGAGGCAATCGGCACCAGGCTCATGGGCACATCCTCAAACAGGTAGCGGTGATTCAACGTGGGCGGCGCTTTGATGCCGTAATACCCCGGCTGATTGTGAATGGCTTCATGCAGGTTCTCGCCGGTGGTGTCGTATGCCAGTTTCAGCCACTCCAGCGCCGTCCGCGCGCGGATGCCCAGCGAAGAAGCCACCGTTACCCGCTCGCGGTCCAGGGCTTCCAGCACGCGCGCCACCGAAGGCGTGACCCCATCAATGTAAAACTGGTAGTCGCCGTGGGTCGATTCAATCCAGCCGGAGTTGAGCAGCGTCAGCGCCGGGTGGAAGATGGCGCCCATGTTGTTCAACCCTGTTTGCAGCACATTGACCCCGTCAATGAACTGCGGGTAAGCCTCGCGCACCCGGTCTAAAACGGCGCGGGTGCGTTTGGAGGGTAAAGCCGCCAGCGGCACCGCCTCTTTTATCCGGAAGATGCGCGACTGGGCCGGGCCATCGGAGCGCGAGGCGTAAATAAACGTCTCCGCCTCCGCCACGGTCACATCTGCCGCGCAGCCGTTATCGCGCAGCACCTTGGCAAACTCCAGCGCGCCACAGGTGCGCCCCGGGTGCAGGATGATCATCTGTCCATCCTTCAGGTGCGGCGCACAACTGCGCGCAATATCCGCGTGTGCCGAGGAAGGCACCACCACCATCACCATGTCAGCCTTTTCCAGCGCCTCTGCCATGTTGGAGGTGACGCATTCCAGCCGCCCAAAACCGCGCGGGCCGCCGTCGTAGCTTTCCAGGTCAAGCCCACCCAGCTCTTTGATGGCATAGATGTGATCCGCGGTGCGGTTATACAGCGTGGTGGGAAAGCCCAACAACGCCAGGTGCGCTGCCATGGCTTTACCGCCGTGGCCCGCGCCAATTACCGTGTAATGCGTGCTGTGAGTCATCTTCATTTCCTTTCTGTGTTCAAAACTTGCGCCAGTCTTTCCGCCTCCGAGAGGGGCGTGCCATCCGGTTTAATTGCCACGCAGGCTCCGTTGAGCACCCGCGTTTGCACCTGCCCGCGCCCGAACGGGTTGTTGCGCAGTTGCGGCGCATCCAGTATGCCGCTGGTCACCGCCCGCGCCAGCACGCCCGGGCCGGTCAGCGGGTCAGCTGAGGATTCCGCCCCCAGTGCCTGGATAGCCTGCAGGCACAGGCGGGCCTGCTCCACCAGTTCAGCAGCGCGCGCCTGCACCGCCGGGTCAGCCGTCAGGTCGGGCGCACCGCGCAGCGCGTTTTCCACCGCCCGCCGCGCCAGCCCGCAGGCCTCAATCACATCCTCGGCGGTGGCTGCGTGGTGCGCCTCGGTGTGCCCCACCACGTGCAAGATGTGCGGGCGCAGCGCCATCTGCAGGTAAACGCTGGTCGCCAGGTGGGCGCGCGCTGCGGATGGGTCTAGCGGGTAGCTCAGCAGCCCGGTTCGCGTCTGCCGCCAGATGTGAAAATCCGGCCCTTCAAGCGGCGCAACCAGCCGCAGAATGGCCACCATTTTTGCCAGATCCATCGCATCGGAATGTCCTGGCGGGCTGTTGAACATCAACTGGGCAATGTAATCGCGCACACCGTAGGTCCGCGCGTTCAGCGCCGAAAGGTACGCGCTCACCACGAAAACCACATCCGGCGCGTCGCGCATCCCCCAGTGGTGCGGCTCGTTGAGTTCCACCGGGATGCCCCGCGCCCCGTACCAGCGCATCACCTGCTGGTGCTCGCGGATAGAACCCTCCAGGTCCCACGGTCCGCGCCCATCCATGCGGTTGAACCAGAACAGCGGAATGGCGCACCAGGCGATGTTGATGGTCTCCACGTAAAGTTCTGCCAGTTGTATGAAATCATCCGTGCCGGAGTAGGTGCGCAGCAGTGGGAAGTTGCCCCGCCGGCTGGCGACATACAGCGCCCGGTAATCCTCTGCCGAGCGCACCGGCACCCCGCCCGCCCCCTTGCGCCGCGCATCCTGCCGCTCCGGGTGGAAGAAGTTCTCCTGCGCATCCTGGTCAATCCCCAGCGAAATGACGTCCAGCGCCTGGCTGGCGGCAATGGCCTCGACCCCCAGCCGGGTATCCCCCAGCACGGGCAGGCCAAAATGATGGCGCAGCAGGGGGTAGGGGGCTTTCCAGGCGATGCGCGCGATGGTGCTTTGCGGAAAATCCGCTTCCTGGCGCAGTTCCGCCGGCTGACCCCTCAGGTAAGCCAGCACCTGCTCCGCAGGCTCGCCGCCCTCAAAAACCGC
The DNA here is from genome assembly GCA_964453035.1 of uncultured Anaerolineaceae bacterium. GTDB lineage: Bacteria > Chloroflexota > Anaerolineae > Anaerolineales > Anaerolineaceae > CAYVOX01. Next base: position 5,195 of record CAYVOX010000005.1, on the reverse strand, counting down.
TTCAAAAAAGCCCATGCGCCGCGCGCGCTCCGCTACGGGCGGCGTGCCGCCAAAAGCAAAGCGCACCCCCGCGCCGCGCAATTCATCGGCGGCCTCGGCAAACTCGCCCAGCAGGCGCTCGCCGGTCTCCGGCGTGAGGCGGTAGGAAATACCCACCAGGTCAGCCTGCTCGCGCCGGGCAGCGGCTAACACCTGCTCAATGGAGACAGCCGGACCCAAAAAAACTGCGCGCCAGCCCGCCCGCTCTGCCAGTTGCAAAAAGTTGGAGATTCCGGCCACATGCACGCATTCCCCCAGCGCTGCGGCCACGACGGTCTTTGGCATTTAATCCTCCTTTCAAACAAAAAGCGGCTCAATCAGCCGCTCTTCGTTTGTTTGAGGATTATCCCGGAATTACGCTTCCGCCGTCTCTTCCCCCCGGGCGAGTAATCGATTCCGAACACAAAATAACCTCAACGATATGGGTTGAAGCGGCTGGTTCAATGGGTGATCAAACCTCATGCGGGCTGGCGGATCGGGCAGCCAGCGCATGCGGTTATGCAGTAAAAAATTGCTAATTTCAACGCTCGTCATTTATTACAACCCACAAACTTATATTATCGGAAATTCCAAAAAATGTCAACTAAACTTGTCAAACTTGTCTGGACAGGCCCGCGCCCGCCGCAAAAAGCTTTGAGGCGTATTACGGCGCGGCGGTCAGGGTGGGCGTGCTGCTGGCAGCCGGGGTTGAGGTGGAGGTTGGCAGGATCAGTTGAATATACACCTCGGGCACCCAGCCCACTCTCCCTTCCAAATCCTGAATTTCAACCCAGATGAGCCCGTTCAAGGGCACCCTGCGGTACAGGATGGTGATGGGCTGCTGGTAATATAAATCCCCAATGACCGGCCCGCCCGGGCTCTGGTAAATTTTTGGGGCCGGGAAAAGCGTGAAGACAATCCGCCCCTGCGAAACGGTGGGGGTGACGGTGGGCGTGTGCGTTGGCGTGGGCGTTTCCGTCTGTGTGGGCGTGCTGGTGCTGGAAGGCAGCGCGGTGGGCGTCAGCGTGGGGGTGCGGGTTGCTGTGGGGCTTGGTCCGGGCGTGGCGGAAGGCGTTGCAGTTGGGGTGGGTGTTGGGGTGGGCGGAATGAGCGGGTCAAGGCGCTCGGCAAAAATCTGGTTGACCTTGAGCGAAACCGGCATGTGAATGCCGCTCACGATGGCCTTTTGCAGGTCAGTCACCTGTTCATAGCGCAAATTGGAATTGGTCCGAATGGTCAGCACCATATCCAACGCCGACCCATTGCGGTTGATTTTGATTTCGGTCAATTCGGCGTTGGCAATTTTGCTCACTTCTGCATGCACCACTGAGTTAATCAGCCGGTTTTCAGAGGCGTCCTGGAAAAATTGCACGCTGTAATACGTCAGCGGGATGAGCAGCAGGGCAGTGAGCACCGCCGAAAGAACCAGCCCCTGGGGAAGGCGCCTGTCCTTCACCACCGGCTTTCCCCGGGCAAACCCGCGAATAAAAAACACCAGAACAGCGGCAAATGCAATCGTCACCGCATTGGTTAAAAATAACAGGGCTGCCCCGCCCGCCACAGCCCACTGGCCCAGCGCAAGGCCGATCCCAACGGTGCACAACGGGGGCATGAGCGCGGTGGCAATCGCAACCCCCGGCAAAGCAGCCGATAAAGCTGGTTGTGTAAGCGCATAAGCGGCGGCAATTCCGCCAGCCAGGGCAATCGCCAGGTCAATCGGGGTGGGGCGCGTGCGCGAAAGCACTTCCCTGGGCAATTCCTGCATGGCAATGAAAGGAATCTGGTTGTTGATGAGTGTCACCAGTGTAGCCAGGCCAACGGCCAGCAAAGCGCCACGCAGCAACGCGGACAGGGACTTTTGCAGCAAATTTGCGTTACCCGTGATGGAAGCCAGGCCAATGCCGATAATCGGTGACATCAAAGGCGCCAGCAGCATCGCGCCGATGATCACGGCGGGCGAGTCGGTGATGAGCCCCATCGTGGCAATCATGCAGGAAAGCACCACCAGCAGAAAGAAATCAAACCCCGGTGAGGCCGATTGGGCAATGTCTTCTACAACTTCACTGCGCCTTTCGGCGGGCAGCGGCCTGACCTGCGTTTTGAGCCAGGTGGAAAAACGGGTTAGAAAATTGTTGGATTTCAATTCATTCATGCGTTTTTTATGTTTTGGTTATTCTCGAATCTTCACAACTTTTGTTAGGAGTCTGAAAGGTACAAATGCACTAGAACTCCGTATAATACTTTTAGCAACAAATAATTCAAGAACAAGGAAGGAGGTGAAAAAACATGTTGTTCGCTCCGAAAGAAAAAGGTCAAGGTTTAGTTGAATACGCATTAATTCTTGTTTTGGTTGCTGTCGTCGTCATCGTGATTTTGGCCCTGCTCGGCCCGGCCATCGGCAAGATCTTCAGCAATGTCGTTTCCGCGATCTAGTTCCTCCCCATAACCGCGTTCATGTTGAACGACACAGGCCCCCCTCCCCGGGCCTGTGTTGTTTAACCCAGTTCTTCAGCCATGCGCTGTAAAGCCTGCGCCAGCGTGGCCCGCGGGCAGCCCACGTTCACCCGCTGAAAGCCCTGGCCGCCGGCGCCAAACATGCTGCCGTCGTTCAGACCCACCCTGGCACCCTTCACCAGCCGCTCGTTGAGTTCCTCAACCTTCAGCCCCAGCCCTCTAAAATCCAGCCAGGCCAGGTAAGTGCCTTCCGGCTTGCGCATCTTTACCTGCGGCAAATGCTGCGCCAGGTAGGCCTGCATGAAGTCAAGGTTGCCTTCCATGTAGGCCAGCGCCTGCTCCAGCCAGTCCTCGCCCTGGGCGTAGGCCGTCTGCAGCGCCAGCGCCCCAAAGACGGTGGTGTGCCCCACGCCCACGTTTTCCAGCGCGTTTTCAAAGCGGCGGCGCAGGTTCTCATCCGCAATCACCGCCAGCGAGGTGTGCAGCCCCGCCAGGTTGAAGGTCTTGCTCGGCGCCAGCAGCGTCACCGTGTTGCGCGCCGCCTCTGCCGAAAGCGCTGCCGCCGGGGTGTGGTGGTGCGGCTTGAATACCAGGTCGTGGTGAATTTCATCTGAAATCAGCAGAATGTTGTGCTCCAGGCACAGCGCCACCAGCCGCTCCAGTTCGTCTGCGCGCCACACGCGCCCCACCGGGTTGTGCGGGCTGCACAAAATCAACATGCGCGCCCGGGGGTCCTGCATCTGGCGGGCCAGGCCCTCAAAATCCATGCGGTAAAAGCCGTCTTCCTCAATCAGCGGGTTTTCAAGGATTTGCCGCCCGTTGTTCTTCACGCAGTGGAAAAACGGGTGGTACACCGGCGGCTGCAGAATGACCTTGTCTCCCGGCTGGGTAAAGGCCTGCAGCGCCAGGTTAATGGCCGGCACAACCCCCGGCGTGAAGGTGATCCACTCCTTTTCCACCTGCCAGGCATACCGCCGGCCCAACCAATCCATCACCGCCTGGTAAAGCCCCGCCTCGTGGATCATATAGCCAAAAACACCGTGTTCCACGCGTGCCTTCAAAGCCGCAATCACCGCTTCCGGCGCTCTAAAATCCATATCTGCCACCCACAGCGGCAAAACCTCTTCGCTGCCAAAAACGCGCCCGGTGGCCCACTTGACCGAATCGCTCTGCCTGCGGTCAATGATTTCATCAAAGTTGACTGCCATGTGCAAACCTTCTTTTTAATTAGGATAGACTTCGCCGCGCTTGACCACCGTTCGCACCATGTTCGCGCCAAAGCGGTAGCCCAGGTGGCGGTAATCTGGCACGTTGAGAATAATTAAATCGGCCTGCTTGCCCACCTCAAGGGAGCCCAGCCTTTCCGCGCAGCCCACCGCCGCCGCCGCATTGATGGTTGAGGCCGCGATAGCCTGCGCCGGGGTCAACTTGAGGTAGCGGCAGGCCAGGGCGATGACGAACTGCATATTGCCGCACCAGGCCGTGCCCGGGTTGAGGTCGCTGGCCAGCGCCAGCAGCCCATCGGCCTTTAAAATATCCAGCGCGGGCGTAAAGTTGGGGTCGCCCAGTCCAAACGGGGTGCAGGGCAGCGCCACCGCCACCGTGTCGCTGCTAGCCAGGTTGGCGATATCGCGCTTGCTGGTCTTCACCAGGTGGTCCGCTGAGACGGCCCCCAGCTCCGCCGCCAGGCTGGCGCCCCCCAGGTTATCGAACTCGTCCGCGTGAATCTTCAGTGGGAAGCCCAGCCTGAAGGCCATCTCCAGCACCTTGCGCGATTGCTCAAGGTCAAACGCCGCCCGCTCGCAGAACACATCCACAAACGGCAGAGGCCGCCCCCCGGCATAAGTGCGCCACCAACTGCGCGTTTCGGGCAGCATCTCGCGGCAAATCACATCCGTGTAAAGTTCGGGGTAACCCTGGTATTCCGGCGCCACCGCGTGCGCCCCCAGGTGAGTCGGCAGGATCTCCAGCGGCCCTTCGTCATCCAGGTCAAGCAGCACTTTGAGCTGGCGCAATTCGGATTCCGTGTTCAGGCCGTAGCCCGTCTTGGCCTCCGCCGTGGTGGTGCCGTAGCGGAACATCTCCTGGGCCCGCTCACGCGTCTGGGCAAGCAGTTCAGCCGGGCTGGCCAGGCGCGTTTCCACCACGGTGGAAAGAATCCCTCCGCCGGCAGCCAGGATCTCCATGTATGTTTTGCCCTGCAGGCGCATCTCAAACTCGGCAGCCCGGTCGCCCGCCCATACCAGGTGGGTGTGAGGGTCAACAAAACCCGGCATCACGCACATGCCATTCGCGTCCAGCTCCGCCTCGTAAGGGTAGGCCGCGCGCAGTTCGGCGGTGGTGCCCACTGCCCGGATCGCGCCCCCGTGCATCAACACAGCCCCATCCGGAATGATTCCCAGGCGGCCCAGTTGAGCCCCGCGCTGCGGCTTTCCAGCAAGCGTCAGCAATTGAGAACAAGAATGAAGCAGCATCGTCCCTCCCATTGGGGTGAATGCCCCACGCTATCCTTAAAATTATATCATCGGCTAACCTTGCCAATCTGCCTTTTAACCATTAAGATTGGGGGCACAAAGGAAGCCTATGAAAGTTACCCGTATTTTCCTCTTCGTGCTTATCGTCCTGGCGCTCGCCGCCTGTTCCTCTGCGCCCGGTGGAAGAATTGCCACCTTCACCCCCTGCCCCACCTCCGTCACCAGCTCCGCGGCTGCCTGCGCCATGCC
>CAYVOX010000004.1:51084-57713 GCA_964453035.1 uncultured Anaerolineaceae bacterium | reverse complement strand
GGTGGGTGACGAGCGGCAGGTAAAAGGTGTGGTCGCTTTGCTGCAGCGAGCGCGCGGCTGGAGCAGCCCCGACCGCGGATGCAAACATGAGGAGGATGAGGGTGACGGCTGCAAACAGGGATAAGGTTTTGAGAGGAAATGGTTTCATGAAAACGTTCACACCGGTTGGAGGGATGAGGAGCGTTTTTCCAGTTGAGGGGCTGCCCTCTCTTGATGATAGCATAATTTCAGCCCGGCGCCACTTCCCATATTCTTCACACCTGGGGCTTTTCTTCACAATTTCTTTATATCGTCTTCCTCAAATCTTCACAAGTGCGCAGTAAGATATCATCAGCTTTGAAAAACAAAGCGAAAATAAAAAAAATAACCATAGGAGAAACAAAAATGAATCGCAAATCTAAGTTCACTCTCGGCCTGTTGGCCGCAATCAGTATCCTCACCCTGGCCCTGGCGGCTTGCAGCCCCACTGCATCCGTCTCAGCGGCTCCAGCAGAACGTTTTGGCGAACCCGGCGGGCGCGGCGGACAGGGCGCTGGCAGCGGGGTTGCCCCCCAGGACGGCACCGGCAGCACCCAGACCTGGCAAGGTCGCGGTGGTTTTGGACAGAGCCGCGGCGCCGGGCAGGTGGGCAGCGGTTATGCACTCACCCCACTCTCTGACGCCGAGAAGGACGCGCTCGTCCAGGCGATTGAAGAAGAGTACGGCGCGCTGACGCTCTACAACAGCATCATGGCCCAGTTCGGCAGCATCTATCCCTTCGATATGATTGCCCGCTCCGAGCAGCAGCACGTGAACGCCCTGCTGCGCCAGGCTGAAAAGTACGGCGTGGCTGTTCCTGAGCAGCCTGCTGCGGCCCCTGCCTCCACCTATGCCTCACTGGCGGATGCCTGCGCTGCTGGCGCCGCGGCTGAAATTGCGGATGCCGCCCTCTACGATGCGCTCAAGCCGGTGACCACTCATACCGATATCCTGCAGGTGTACGATAATCTGCAAAGCGCCTCGCTCGAGAGCCACCTGCCAGCCTTTGAAGCCTGCAAGTAAACCTTAACAGACCATCACAACCCTCACAGGATGTAACGTCCTGTGAGGGATTTTTTTAATCCCGGCATGCCCGGGTGGATCTGCTCCTGGTCAATCTTCACAATATCTTCACAGCTTCTACCTGTTTTATTCACAAATATCGATTATTATCCTATCATTGTTACGCGATACCAAACTGGTTTTTTGAAAGGATCCCTCACATGGCTCTTGCATCCCTGAAAAAATGGTGGAGTAAATTCACCAAACGCCGCATCTGGGTACGCACCCTGGTGCAAATCTTTTTCTTCGCGCTCATCGCGCTGATCGCCGTCAACCACTCCCTCTCAGAAGACGGCACAACGGCGGGCATTCCATTTATTTCAAATGCCTCGCTGCACGCGGTATGCCCCTTTGGCGGCGTGGTGAGCCTGTACCAGTTCGCCACGGTGGGCACCATGGTCAGCAAAATCCACGACTCGTCGTTTGTGCTGATGGTGATTGCTTTTGTGATGGCGATTTTGTTTGGGCCGGTTTTCTGCGGCTGGGTGTGCCCGTTCGGCAGCCTGCAGGAATGGCTGGGTGGTATCGGGCGCAAGCTGTTCAAGAAGCGCCGCTACAACCACTTCATCCCGGAGAAGATTGACCGCGTGCTGCGCTACGCGCGCTACCTGGTGCTGGCCTGGGTGATCTACATGACCGCCGCCACCGGCACGTTGATTTTTGCTGAGTACGACCCTTACTTTGCCATGTTCAACTTCTGGAGCGATGAAGTGGCCATCTCCGGGCTGGTCATCCTGGGCGTCACCATCCTGGCTTCGCTGTTTGTGGAGCGCCCGTGGTGCAAGTATGCCTGCCCCTACGGCGCGGTGCTGGGGCTCACCAACCTGTTCCGCATCTTCCGCATCCGCCGCGTGCCCGGCACCTGCAAGCTGGACGGCGCGTGCGACATCACCTGCCCGATGAACATCAAGGTATCGGAAAAGATTATCATCCGCGACCACCAGTGCATCAGCTGCCTGGAATGCACCTCCGAGGCCAAGTGCCCGGCGGCTTCCACGGTCGATTTTGTCTCCATCGGAGCTAAATAACCATGAAACTCACCGCTAAACCTCTCGCGATTCTCGTTTTTGTGCTGATGTTCGGGGGCATCACCCTGGGCGCTGCGCTCAACGTGTGGAACACCTCCTCCACCAAAATCCCCGCCAAGTTCACCTCTGGCGAACTGACCGGAACCTACAACCCGGCGGATATCCGCGGCTCGTATAAATTTGGGGAAGTTTCCAGCCTGTTTGAGATCCCGCTGGACGACCTGAAAGTGGCCTTCCACATTCCGGAAGGCGTCAACCCGGCTGAGGCTCAGCTTAAGACGCTCGAAACTCAGTTTGCCGATGCGCCGCAGGAAATTGGCACGGATGCAGTCAGGTATTTTGTGGCCTTCTACAAGGGGCTGCCGATTGATTTGACTGTGGATACCTACCAGACGCTGGAAGGCGCCGGGATCCTCAAGGCGAAAGGCAAGATGACCGCTGACCAGCTGGCCTACCTCGAAAAGCACACCATTGACGTCAACGCCGGGGCTGCGGTGGCAACGCCCGCGCCTGCCGGAACGCCCGCGCCGGTGACTACCACCCCCGCCGCCGAGCACACCTCCACGCCCGGGTTGATTGTGGGCAAGACCACCTTCCAGGAATTGCTGGACTGGGGTGTGACCAAGGAAGCTATCGAACTGGTGCTGGGCGGGCCCATGCCACCGGCCTCTGCCATCATCAAGGATTACGCCACCAGCAAGGGGATAGAATTTTCCACGCTGAAGACGGCGCTGCAGGCAGAGATTGATAAGGTTAAGAAGTAGCGCGTTCAGGGATGCGCACTTTAAAGGCAGGCTGCCTCGGAGTGGGGCAGCCTGCCCCGATTTTTAACTTATTCTTAATCGTTTAGCCGTATCCAATTCCCCCATTCTGCGTCATAATAAGTGGGTAATGAAAAAACCCGAGCATCCCGACCTGCTGCGCCGCGCCCGCGCCTTCGACCAAAAAGCCCTGGCCGAAATTTATGACCAATACAGCCCGTCGATTTATGCATATGCCCTGCGCTTACTGGGCGACGAGATGCAGGCGGAAGATTGTGTGGCAGAGGTTTTTTCGCGATTACTCAAAGCACTGAAAGCCGGGCAAGGCCCGCAAGATCATTTACAAGCTTATTTATACCGCGTGGCGCACAACTGGATCACCGATACCTACCGCCGCCAGCCGCTCCCTCCGGTGGAAATCCCCGAGAGCCTGCCCGAAGATGAGCAGCTCCAACCGGAGCACGGAGCGCAGCAGCGACTGCAACAGGATCGCATCCGAGCGGCGTTACGCCACCTGCCGCCCGAACAGCGCCAGGTGATTGTGATGCGCTTTTTACAGGATTGTTCCAGTGAAGAAGTGGCTGCGGCCCTGAACAAAACCGAAGGCGCGGTCAAAGCCATGCAGCACAGGGCTTTAGCTTCACTGAGAAATTTATTGGGATTAGAGGCATTAGATGAACCAGAACGATGAACTTGAACCGAGATTAGCAGAACAACTTGCGGCGTTGCGGCCTGTCCAGGCGCGCGACCCGCAAAAGGCTGCACAGGGCAGAGCAGCTTTCCTGGCTGAAGCCGAAGAAATCCGCCCGGCTGTAGCACCAGTTCAGAAGACGCACCTGGGGGTGTGGCTTTCTGCGCTGGCTGCTCAAATTTTCCCCAAAAAGAAGGAGTATCACATGTTTAGCGTTATATCGACAATAATATTGGTATTGGGTGTGTTATTTGGCGGGAGTGGCATCACGCTCGCGGCTGCTCAGACGAGCATGCCCGACCAGCCCCTCTACGGCCTCAAACTGTGGACCGAACAGGTGCAGTTTTCTCTGGCTGGCGAAGATGTTGAAAGCCAGATGCAGCTCTCCATGCAATTTGCACGCCGCCGCATGGAAGAGATTTCAGCGATGCTGACCAACGGCAACACGTCTGACCAGGCCGTGCTGGCCCGCTTGCAGTACCGCTACCAGGCACAGATTGAAAACACGATGCGCCTGGCAGCCGGTTTGCCGAATGAAGAGGAAGTTTTAGTTGCGCTGGATGAGACGAAAGACGAAATCGGCATTCACATCCGCAAATTGGACCAGGACCGCATCCAGGGACGCACTGGCGTACCGGAACATGCCGTGCTGGCCAACATCCAGGCCATGCTTCAGGAACGCTTGCAATGGTTAGAGGCCGGCATTGCTGAGCCCAACCAGCTGCGCTACCGTCTTGAAGAGCAGCTCAAGCTGCAGGCCCAACGCCCCGTCGATGGCGAAGAAATTCTGACGCCCACCGGCGATGAAACCGAAACCCCCGTTCCCAGCTTCGGCCCCGGCCCGAACACCGATTGCCCCGAAGGCGAAATCTGCACGCCCTTTGGCCCCAATCCGGCTGGCTCCTTCGGCCCTGGCCCCTATCCCTCCTTTATGCCTACGGCGCGCGGTCCACAAGATCCCCAGTTTAACGGTAGCGGTACTCAGCCCGGTCCTGGCCCTCAGACCTCCCCCTCTCCCAATGGTAAACCTTAAACGGTGATAAGGTTGCCCATCCCCAAGTAGACCGCGCATAGAAAAGCTCCCGTCTGCACTCTCTCACAGGCGGGAGCATTCTATTTAAGTTGGTTGCGCGGCTCAGAGCAGCTCGCCGGCGTGCAGGGAGAGCTTTTCAAAGGCGGCGGCGACGTCTTCCATATCTTCCAGAGAACCTAATAATACGTTGTGCGGCAGCCAGCAGCCCTCGCGGCAGGCCTGTTCGGCGGCGGGCAGCTGGAGGGCGGCGTAATCATAATCGCTGCGCTGCTGAGTCCATCCGGTGAAGGGGCCAAAGTTGCGCTCGGTAAACAACGGCTGGCGGTAGAGCGGCTTATCATAGCCCTCCGCGGCGGGGATGCCCTCGGCGCGCAGCGCCTCGATGAAGCGCGCGCGAGGGGTGTTAGCAAAATGGGCGGCATCATAGCGGAAGACGTAGAGATAGTATCCGTGGCGCGTTTCTCCCACCCCGCGCTTGAGCGGGCGGATGCCCGGGACGGCGCTCAGGCGCTCATCCAGGTACTGGGCGTTCTGCTCGCGGCGCTCAATTTGCTCATCCAGGCGGGTCAGCTGGCTCAGCAACAGGCCGGATTGGAACTCGGACATGCGGTAGTTGCCGCCAATCAGATGGTGTTCGTACCACTGCCCGCCGGGGAAGCGCCCGACGGTGTGCAACGAGCGGGCAATGCGCTCGTAGCCGGCGTGGCTGGTGGTGATGGCGCCGCCTTCGCCGCTGGTGAGGGTTTTGGAGGCCTGGAAGGAGAAACAGCCCATATCCCCCAGGCTGCCGGCGCGCTGGTGGTGGAACTCGGCGCCGTGGGCGTGGGCGGCATCTTCGATCACCACCAGGTTGTGGCGTTTGGCCACGGCGTTGATGGCGGTCATATCGCAGGGCAGGCCGGCGAAATGCACCGGGATGATGGCGCGGGTGCGCGGGGTGATGGCGGCTTCGATTTTGGCGGCGTCCAGGTTGTAGGTCTCGGGGTCAATATCCACAAACACCGGCACGCCGTTGGCTTCCAGCACGGCGCTGGCGGTTGAGATGAAGGTGTAGGGTGGGACGAGCACCTCATCACCGGCTTCGAGCCCGGCAGCTATGACGGCCAGGCGCAGCGCCACGGTGCCGTTCACCACACCGATGCAATATTGTGCCTGGCAGTATTCGGCAAAGGCGGCCTCGAAGGCCAGGGTTTGCTTGCCCTGGTGGCGGCCCCAGGTGCCGCTGCGCAGAACGGCAAGCAGGGCCTGCTCATCGGATGATGCAACGACTGGCCAGGGGGGGAAAGGTTGGGTGCGGACGGGGGTTCCATTGCGGATTGCCAGGCGCGGCATACGGCCTCCTTGTGAACTTGAAAATAAACGTGAGTTCGGGATGGGCGAGATGTTTCGCCGCCTGAAAGCGGCTCAACATGACAAATTCCTGGATATGTTTTATTATCCCGAATAGACGCAAAATAAAAAACAGATAAGGGTTGTGCAGACTGACCCTTACCTGTAATTTTACATGAAATCCGTTTGGGATGGTAAGCCTTACGGCCCGCTGACGGTTGGCAGCCCTTTGGCTTTCCAGTCGTTGATGCCGCCTGCCACGCTGGTGACGCTGGGGTAACCGGCGCCGAGCAGGATATCGCGCCCATCGGCGCTGCGGTTGCCTGAACGGCAGATGACGACGACTTCCTTATCCTTTGGCACTTCCTTGAGGCGCGAGGAGAGTTGACCGAGGGGGATGAGCGTGGCTCCGGCGACGTGGGATTCGTTCCATTCTGACGGCTCGCGCACATCCAGGATAAAGGCGCCCTCCTTTTGTTTTTGGGCAGCCTGTTGCACGGTGATTTCGGCTGGCAGCCTGGCGGGCGCGCCGGTGGCAGCGGGCTGGTTGAGCAGCACCAGGGCGGCGACAAGCACCACCACCAGGCCGAGCAGCCCCCATGCCCACACAGGCAGGAGCGGCTTTTTTGCGACAGATTTCTTTGGGGTCACTTTCTTGCTCATCTGATCATTCCTTTGAACATTGGCTATAATGAACGGGGTGTTCG
>CAYVOX010000004.1:0-50984 GCA_964453035.1 uncultured Anaerolineaceae bacterium | reverse complement strand
CTGACGGTTGAGGATGAACCTGTGGGGGCTATCGCCGGGCGCATTTTAGAGAACGCCGCCGCCAACGGCCCACTGCAGGTGCTGATGAACATTCCCACCCATTTTGGCGGCAGCGGGCGGGATGAATGGGCCTGGGCGTTGTGCGATTCACCCTCGCTGCTGTATGCGCTGTTGAGTTTTGGCCTGGGAGGGGATGAGCGCGTGCAGAAAGCCCTGGCGCACCTGGCGGGGCTGGCGCGCGCCAACGGTTGGCCCTGCGCGGGGAACATGGCTAAATTCCGCGGGCCGGGGCGCAAGGAGGATGCCTGCCCTTACGCCAACCTCATCATGCTCAAGGCGCTGGCGCTTTCGCCGGTTTGGCGTGATTCGCCGCAGGCGCACGCCGGCGCTGAAGCCGCGCTGCAGTTGTGGCAAAACCGCCGCCAGCAACACCCCTACATGTTCTACATGGGCACCGATTTTGAAAAGCTGAAGGCGCCGCTGGTGTGGTATGACCTGCTGCACGTGTGCGAGGTGCTGACGCGATTTCCGCACCTGCGCGGGGATGGGCGCCTGCTTGAGATGCTTGCGCTGCTGCGCGCCAAAGCCGATTCTGAAGGCCGCTACACGCCTGAATCCGTCTGGTTGGCCTGGAAGGACTGGGAGTTTGGCCAGAAGAAGGTGCCTTCGCGCTGGCTGACGCTGCTGGCGCAGCGCTGCCTGGAGCGGGCAGCGCTGATATAATCAACCTGTGCATTCCCCTGCCTCAACCAAACGCTGGAGGTACCTTTCCACCGCCGCTTACTGCGCGGCGTTTTTGGCAATGGGGTTGATGCTTTCAGCGCTGGGGCCCACCTTGCCTGCCCTGGCGCGAAACACGCACACCACGCTGAGCGACTTTAGCCTGATTTTTGTGGCGCGCGGGGTCGGCTCGATTATCGGCTCCATCCTGGGGGGGCGCCTGCTGGACCGCATTCCCGCCAACCGCGTCGTGGTGGCTTCAGTGCTGGGCAGCCTGCTGCTGACGGCGGCTGTGCCGCTGGTGGACTCGTTATGGGCGCTGGTGGGGATTATCTTCATCATTGGCCTGGGTACCGGCATGCTGACCGTGAGCGGCAACGCTTTGCTCATCTGGCTGCACGGCGATGCGGTGCCGCCCTTTATGAATATGCTGCATTTTTCGTACGGGGTGGGGACTTCGATCACCCCGCTGATTATCGCGCAGACTCTGCCCCTGCAGGATGGTCTGGTTTGGTCCTACGGGTTGCTGGCGCTGCTGGCGCTGCCCGCCGCGCTTTTCCCGCTCTTCCTGCGCAGCCCGCGCCCGCTGCAACCGGAGGTGAATGCTGCTCCCCGGTTGTTCAGGCCTGACCTGGTGGCGCTGCTGACGTTGATTTTCTTCGGCTACGCGGCGGCTTCCTATGCTGTGGGCGGCTGGATTTTCACCTACGCCACCCGCATGCAGCTTTTTGATGAAACCTCCGCGGCATATCTCACCTCGGTTTACTGGGGGGCGTTGACGGTGGGGCGGCTGGTTTCCATTCCGCTGGCGGCGCGCCTCAAACCCAACCGCATCCTTTTGATTGACATTCTGGGCGCGCTGGCTTTCTCGGCGCTGATGGCGCTATTGCCGGGTTCGCCGCTGGCGCTGGTGGTGGGTACGGCCGGGCTGGGGTTCTTCCTGGCGACCATTTTCCCCACCACCATGTCGCTGGCGGGGCGCGTCCTTGCGATCAACGGCAAGGTGACCAGTATTTTCTCCTCCGGAAGCAGCCTGGGGACGTTGTTTGTTCCCTGGCTGGTGGGGCAGTATTTTGAGTCGGTTGGCCCGCAGGTGCTGACCACCCTGCTGATGGTGGACCTGGGGGTGGCCCTGGGGGTGTACGCCCTGCTAACCCGCAAGATCAAACAGGTGGAGGGGTTTTCTCAGGGAAGCGTGGGGCAGTAATAATCAGCAATTATGCCGGTAGAAGCGTTCAGGGCCGGGCAATGCGGGGAACTTTACGCAAATGCCTGGCCCTGAAGTTTAATTCAGCACAAGTTGTTTCCGGTAGCTCCTGACCTATCCCACCCCAACCCTCCCTTCCCCTGAAGGGAAGAGAGGGTGAGGCTCTAAAGGATGGGAGAGCGGGTGTAACTGGTTAGTCAACTTTATGGATTATCAGGTTGTTCTAAGATGGTTACTTCATGGTGAACGGTAGAAAAGCCTTTGTGTAGGTGAGCAAAACCAGCGATTCGGCGGGGGAGGCCTGGCTGCCGATAAGCACGCGGGCGCGCACGGTGTAAGGCCACTGGCTGGCGCCGGCTGCGTTCCAACTGAAGGGCACCTGGAGGGAGGCGCCGGGTTGCAGGTCAGCCAGCGGCTGTAAAAGTTCAGCAACCACCACGCCATCAGCGCCAGAGATGACCAGTTCGACGGTTGCGCCGCTCAGCAGCAGGTCGCCGTTGTTGGTGACATCCAAAGAGATGGAGAAGGTGGCGTTGTTGTTGGGGGTAGCCTGCAGGCTGCCCTGCGCTGAGCGCATGCCCAACTCCAGCTCGGTGGTTTCGGCATCCAGCAGGTTTCCGGCGGTATCGCGCAGTTGCAGTTCAACGTTGTAGCTACCTGCCGGAAGGGCGGTGGTATCAAAACTGGCGAGGTACCCGGCGGCAGAATCGCCCGCCAGGCCGTTCAGCACGCGCATATCCGCGCCGACCACGGGGCTGCCGGCGGCATTGAGGAGCGTGGCGCTCACCAGCAGGTCAACCGGGCTGCTGCTGTTGTTCACAATTTGCGCGCTGACCTGCACAGGCTGGCCCAGGCGGTAAACGCCGCTGTCGCTTTCCAGGCGGGTGATCTCCTGCTTGCCAGCGGTGGTCTGGATGGCGAAATCGTAGCTGGTGTAAAACTCAGCGGCGGCGGTTGAGGGGCTGTAGTAGAACGGGTTGAGGCGCAGAACCAACTGCGAGCTGCCGTCGGCGCGCTCGTTCACCAGCCAGGTGAAGATCTGATCCTGGCTCGGCGTCCAGTCAATCTCATCCGGGGCGGAGGGTTGGGTTGGGGCTGGGCTCTGGCTGGGGGCAACGACCTGGCCTGAGCCGTCAATCTCAAGGACGTAATCCGGCAGATTGAGATCGGTGGCGGTGGTTTTGCCGCTGCGCACTGAGAGGGTCACGCCGGTCACGCGGGTGCCGGCGGGGTACTCCTGCGTCACCACGTAGTAGGGGATGCGCGGCTGCCCGACCTCGGTGGTCACATCACCGCCGGGGATATCCACATAGTCGTAGCCGTCTTCCGTGAAGATGGTATAGAGGGGCACATCCACGTGCAGCGAGGTGCTCTCTGCCAGCTTTGGCGCTGCATCCGGGTAGGGCAAGACGGTGGTATCGCCGATGAAGCCGAACTTGGCATCGCCGTAGAAGTTGTACTCGTGCACCCAGTACGGCCAGTCAGCGTTTGTGTAAGTTGAGCCGTCATCCCATTTTTTATTCTTGTATTCCACCAACAAGCGGTTGAAGGGACCCTGATCTTTGATGTGATTAGAGAACCATTCCCCTGCGTTTACATTGAAACTTCGATACGATACTTCCGTTGAGCCGATGAAGGCGCCTGCGCCCCACCACAGCATTCTCTCGCTCATGGAGGCACTTTTTTCCGGGCGGTAGTCGCCACTTGAACAGGTTTGTCCATAAGCCAGGGGGGCAGCCGTGCCAAAATTGGGCACGGGGTTCATATCCGCCTTCACATTTTCCCAGGATTGAGAACTGCCGTGCCCGTTGTAATACAGGTAATCGGCGCCGTTAGAAGCTCCGACATACAGGGTCTCCATGTAATCGGGGTAGTCGCGATCCAACTGGTAGGTGTTGTCATCGCGTTTGACCAGCCAGATGGCGGGGGAGGATTCTCCGGCGATGGTGGCGGCGGCGATTTTATCCCCTTCGATGACGCGCTGGGGGATGAAATACGCCTTGGGCTCGGGGGCGAAGGTGTGGTAGCCCTGGATGGAATTACCGGCGCTGTTCATTACCCAGATTTCATCGCGCGAGTTGCCGTCAATATCGGCGGCGATGGCAAAATCGCCTTCGCTGTAAACGGCATTAAAGGCGGTCACCTGGCCGCTTGAGTTGATAATCAACCCTCTATTTTCGCTGGCATCCATCAGGGCAATTTCGTCAATGCCGTCCGTGTCGAGGAACTGGCCCGCCACCAGGTCATCGCTGGCAACAAAGCTGAGCGGGAAGGCGGCGGCGGATGGTGATCCGTCCCCGTTGCGGCTGATGATGCCGCCCCCATGCGCGATGATAATCTCGCTGGGGGCATCACCATCCAGTTCGCCCAGGGTGAGCTTATCCCAGTTATCGAACGGCTGGTTCAGGTTCAGGGTAGCGCCGCTGACGTTGTCGAAAATATAGAGCATGTCGTTGTCATCGGCGATGAGCAGTTCAGCCTGTGGGTCGGTATCAATATTGCCGACGGCGAAGCCGTGCCCGGCTTTGATATCGTTCTGGTAGTGGAACCACAGTTCGCGCGAGAACCCCATGGTGGTGAAGCTGACGATGTAGATATCATCCGTGGAGACGTCGCCGATGACCAGCTCCTGGTCGCCGTCCCCATCCAGGTCTCCGGCTGCCAGCAGGTCGCCGTCATCGAAGGGGATGGAAATCTTCTGGGTGCGGGCTCTTTCCTCCGTATGATAGAGGGTTACGGAAAGGCCCAGGCTCTGCAGGTTGCTCTTTGCGCTCTCCGCTGCATCCTGGAAGCTCTGGATGCCGTCTCCGGTGCCGGAGGTGCCCAGCGCGGAAAGGCGGTCATTGACCAGTTGCCCGCGCAGCACCTTGAGGCTGATTTCGATTGGCCGGATGAGCTGCGGGATATCGTTGCCCGGCAGGCGCCCCAGCACCAGGTCAGGCGCGCCGCTGCCGCCGGTGTGGGCAAAGGGGTTATCGGTGATGGGCACAGTGCCGCCCTCCAGGCCGGTTTTGGTGTAGGAGGGCACGATGTTATCTTCGCCCACCAGCAACACGTAGCCCTGGGCATACTTGCTGTAGTTGGGGTGGAGCTTATCGGACCAGGTGTGGTACTGGGGCTCCAGCAATTCGTTAAGCGTTTGGGAATCTGTGCTGTCGAGGTAAGCCAGCGCGCCCTGGCGTAAATCCGCCAGCTCGGCCATGCGCCGCAGCAGGGTGTTCCAGTTGGGCTCGCTGGAGGTGGCGCCGTAAACGCTGTTGAGGTTGGCCGGGTGCGTCACCAGCAGGTAATCATCCTCTTTGAGGGCTTTTGCCACCGAGCTGGCCAGCGGCACCACGGCGGGAGAGGGATCCAGCAGGGTTGAACCGGGCAGGTTGAAATACTGGTGGCGTTCATCGTCGCCAACTTTGTAGACCAGGCTGGTCACGTTGACTTCGCCGATGGCATATTGCACGCTGTTTTCATAGATGATGGGCATCAGCTCGTAGCTGAAGGGGTAGCTGCTGCCCGGTGGGAGGATGCGCGTTTCCGAAGCACCGTCATCAAGGTCAATGACGACCTGGGTAATGCGCGAGGAGGGCGTGTAAGTTGAGGTGAGTTTCTCATCGCCGGCGTCGTCAAAGATGGGCTGGAAGCCGCGGGTGTAGTCGTAAATCTTATCCACAACCAGGGGGGCGCTGGCCAGGGCGTGGTTGCTGAGGGTGAAGTTGACCTTGAATTTGTTGCCAATGCGTTGGACAGTACGGGTTAAATTGGGCGTGGGGGTGCCCTGGGTGATGGTGATGGGAATAGAGGCGGATTTGGTCTGGTTGTTATACCAGGCTTTAGCCAGCAGGGTGTAGGTTCCGGGGGTTATGCCCTCGATATCAAACGTGAAGGCGTAATCAAAGGCTGAGATTTCGTAGATGACGTCGTATCCGTTGAAAGTGAACTGGAATTTATCGACCGCGTGGGCCACGTCGTCGCAATCGGGCGCTAAACCAACCCCCGACCAGTCACATTCCCACTCCAAGCCGGTTGCGTGCGCGCTGACCGGCAGGGTGGTGCCAGCCGGGGCGCTGCTGCCCTGGATGAAGATGGTATGGCCCGGATTGGGCGCGGTGATGGTGACTTCCGGCTCCAGCGGGGTGAAGGCATCCAGCACATCTTCAAAAGCCTCGGTTGAACCGCCCAGGACGGAGACCTGGGTGACGAGCGCAGCGTTTGCCAGGTCGGCACGGTTAAGGCCGGTTTTGCCGGGGGAGAATTTGGCGGCAAATTCCACGGTGCCGCTGGCGGTGGGTGTGCCGCTGTAGGCGGTGCCAATCAGCACCAGCGGGCTGGTGGGGGTGAGCTGGTAGAAGAACTCCACCTTTTCTTTGCCGGTGGCGGCGGGCAGGGCTGCCTTGAGGGTGTAAACCTCGCCCGGGCCGGCATCGCGGGTGATGGTGCGGGTCACATCCTGTGAGACCGCGCCGCCATCTGAAAGCGTTGTGAAGAAAAATACGTCCGAGGAGACGGTTTGCCCGACCTGATCCATGGAGGTGACCTTGAAGGCATAACTGGCAGCCGGGGCGAGGCTGGAGAGGGTGATGATGTGGGTCTGCTGGTAGGGCGAGTTGCTGACGGTGCCGTTGAGCAGGGCTGCGCGGCGCCCGTAATTGACCGTGCCGTCGGTATCGGTGTTGGTGGTCCAGGTGATGGTGGCGGCAGTCTGGGTGATATTTGAAACGGTTGGCCCGGCGGTGATGACGGGCTTGACGCCTTTGCAGGTCCAGCTTTCAAGCTTGCTGTTGTTGCTGCGGGTGATTTCGGCAATCACTGCGCCGGAGTCGGCATCTACCTTGACGGGAATGACAGCTCCGAGGGGTGAGCAGCCGTAGGGGTAAATGAAGCTGCGCGTGATGCGCCCACCGGAGGGGATGGGATCGGTGATATCCAGGGTGGCGGCTTTATCTCCGTTGACGCTCAATGCTGCTTTGTAACCAGCGGGAGCATCACCCGAGCCGGCGTTGAAAAGCTGGAAGTAAACGGTGGCGCCATCCAGCCAGATATCGGTCACCTGCAGGTCTGGCAGGGGGGCCAGGGAGATGTAGGCCAGTTTGTTATCGCCGTTCTGGTAGCTGATGTGAGCGCTGCCATCTGGCCCAATCGCCAGGTGAGGCGAGGCGGCGTTGGTTGCCAGCTGCTCTACCCGCCAGGTTGAACCGTCTTTGTAGGCGTATTTGATGGTGTAGGGTGATGCGGAGCTATCAAAGAAGACGATGCGCGGGAGGCCGGATGGGTCGAGCGCGAGGTTGTTTTGCGAGCCAGCCAGGACGCTGGCGACGACCGTCTCAGGAGAGGTCCACCCCGGGTTTTTCTGGATGTATCTGAGGCCCACGCTGCTATCCATAAAGCTGAGGTGGGGGACGCCGGCGGCATCCAGCGCGAGTGAGAGCTGCTCGCTCACCGCGGGGGAGGTGAAAGCCGTCTCAACCGTCCAGGTTGTGCCGTCGAAGGCGGCGTATCCCAGCCCCAGCACCAGTTGAGGGCCGCTGCTCTGGCGGTAGGCGATGCGCGGCAGGTTTTCACTGGTGAGCGCCAGGGAGATGCTGCCGTTGGCAAAAAAGTTGGTGGTGCCCGGCACGGTGATCACCTGCCAGGCTGCGCCATCGAAAGTTGCAACCTTGAGGGTGCCGTTGGTGGCATCCCGGTAGGCGATGCGCGGCTGTTGCAGCGTATCCAGCGCCAGAGAGGGGTTCAACCCCACGTCTCCGGCGCTGTCAACGGTGGTTAAGCTCCAGCCATCCGGGGTGAGCTGGCGGGCATAGCGCAGGTTGCCGTTGGTTTGGTCGTAGTAGGCGATGTGCGCCAGGCCGTCCTCATCGATGGCAATGGAGGGGGTGATGCCGGTGATGCTGGCATCGTCCACATCTTCGGGCTGCCAGGTGCCGCCGTGGCGAGAGGCCATCATCAGGTAGCCATCCGGCGTGCCGTCGTCATCATCAAAGAAATAGGCGATATGGGCAACGCCTTCGGCATCCAGCGCGATGGCGTTGTGCTGCCCGGAAATGGCGTTGTTATCCGCCACTTCGGGGGTCACGCTTAACGCGCTCAGCTCGGCGGTGGACAGCGCAGCTTTTACCGGGGCAATCCCCGTTCCGCCGGCTGATAACAGATTGACAACAAAGAGAATTGCAATGAAAAAGCGCCATGCTGTGTGGTGCATCGTTTCCTCCAATGTCTGGCTGTGGTGCCATCCCCCATCAGGCGTTTGATATTGGTAAGATTTTAGCAAAAAACCTGGCTCCCTGGCAAGTGTCATTCATCAAAATCGGTGATATGATTTGCTTACGGCCTGGCTGATGGAAAATATCTCGCTTCCTTCTCAATTTAACGCTCTCATGCCCCGCTACCCGGAATTGCGCGGCAAGGCGGCCCTGGTGACCGGTTCTTCGCGCGGCATCGGGCAGGCGATTGCCCTGCGCCTGGCGCGCGAGGGGATGCGCCTGGTGATTCACGGGCTGGATGCGGCTGAGACCGAACGCGCCGCAGCTGAGCTGGCGGCGCTGGGCGTGCAGGCGCAATGGGTGGGGCTGGACCTGGCCAGGGAGGATGCGCCAGAGCGGTTGATCCAAATGACGCTTGAGGCTTACGGCGGTCTGGATGTGCTGGTCAACAATGCCGCCGACCTGCGCCGCGCCCCGCTGGCTGAAATTGACCGCGAGCAGTTTGAGCGCTCTGTGGCGGTGAATATCCGCGCGCCCTACCTGCTGTGCCAGCGTGCCGCGCGGCAGATGATGCAGCAGCAGCGCGGCAGCATCATCAACATCAGCTCGGTGGGCGGGTTGCGGGCGCACTGGAAAGCGCTGCCCTACGACCTGACCAAGGGCGCGTTGGATGCGCTGACCCGCTCCCTGGCGCCGGAACTGGCGCGCTACAATGTTCGCGTCAACGCGGTGGCGCCCGGGCGGATTGAGGTGCAGCGCAAGCGCCCACCCGGCCCGCAGGAATTAGCCGCCGTCCCGCGCGTGATTCCCATGAAACGCTCCGGCACTCCGCTTGAGGTGGCTGCGTTGGTGGCGTTTTTGGCCTCCGATGAGGCCAGTTACATCACCGGGCAGGTGATTTACATTGACGGCGGCCTGACGGCGCAACTGGCGCCGGAGGATTCGCAGGTTTAAAGCGCATTAAGGTTATCCCAGGAGGGAAGCATGCCCATCACCATCAAAGATGTACAAGTCATCACCACCCAGCCCGCCGGGCAGCGCCTGGTGGTGGTTAAAGTCATCACCTCGCAGCCGGGGCTGTTCGGCCTGGGCTGTGCCACCTTCACCCAGCGCTGGCGGGCTGTGGTTGCCGCCATTGAGGGGCACATCAAGCCGTTTGTGCTGGGCAGGGACGCGACGCGGAGCGAGGAACTGCACCAGATGATGATGGTCAACGGCTACTGGCGCAACGGCCCGGTGCTGAACAATGCCATCGCCGGCATTGACATGGCCCTGTGGGATATCAAGGGCAAGCTGGCTAACCTGCCGGTTTACCAGCTGCTGGGCGGCAAATGCCGCGAGGGCGCTGCGGTTTACGTGCACGCCGACGGGCGCGACCCTCAGGAGGTGACCGAGAACGTGCGCAAGTTCATGGCGCAGGGCTACCGCTATGTGCGCGTGCAGATGGGTGGTTACGGCGGCAAGGGTGCTATGATGGTCAAGCCGGAGGGCGCGCCGGAGGGCAACTACTTCGATCCGCGAGCTTATTGCCGCACCATGCTCAAGCTGATTGAGCACGTCCGCGCCGAGGTGGGCAGCGAGGTGGAACTGGTGCACGACATCCACGAGCGCCTCTCGCCCAGCGATACCATCCAGTTTGCCAAAGATGTGGAGCCTTTTAAACTCTTCTTCCTGGAGGATGCGCTGGCCCCGGAGGATATCGAGTGGTTCCGGCAGGTGCGGGCGCAGTGCGCCACGCCCCTTTCAATGGGGGAATTGTTCGTCCACCCGCTGGAGTGGCGCCTGCTGGTGCAGGAACGGCTGATTGACTTCATCCGCATGCACCTGAGCGCCATGGGCGGGCTGACCCCCGCGCGGGATGCGGCCATCTTCGCCGGGCAGTTCGGTGTGCGCACCGCCTGGCACGGACCGGGGGATGTTTCACCGGTGGGACATGCCGCCAATTTGCACCTGGATTTGTGGGCGCGCAATTTTGGCATCCAGGAGTGGTGCCGCTTCCCTGAAGTGGTGTATGAAATCTTCCCGGGGACGCCGGTGGTGCGCGACGGCTACATGTACCCCAACGATAAGCCCGGGCTGGGCGTGGACCTTGACGAAAAACTGGCGGCGCAGTTCCCCTGCACGGATGTGGTTGAGCAGTGGACGCAAACCCGCCTGCCAGATGGCAGCCCGGTACGCCCCTGATCCTCACGGGCGCGGTAAAAGGGTATGTTTGGCGGCGATTTTCTTCTAAGGAGGCGGCATGCGCGTTTATTTTGGCACCTACACCCGCACTACGCCCGGCGGGGCGCACCGCCCCGAGGCGATTTTTCAGTATGACCTGGATGAGAATACCGGCGCATTAACCCCGCTGGGCATCACCCGCGGCGTGCGCAACCCTTCCTATTTGTGTTTCAATCCTGCGCTCACGCACCTTTATGCGGTCAGCGAGACCGGTGACACGGCGGAGGAACGCAGCGGGGGGGCGGCGGCGCTGCAGATTCTACCGGATGGCAGCCTGACCTTGCTCAACCAGCAGGTGACTCACGGCGCTGCCCCCTGTTATGTGAGCACCGACCGCAGCGGCAGGCTGCTTTTTGCCGCCAATTACCACTCCGGTACGCTGACGGTTTTTCCGATCCGGCCTGATGGCGCGCTGGAAGGGGCCAGCCAGGTAATCCAGCACCAGGGGCGCAGTGTGATCTCGCCCAACCAGGATAGCGCCCACGCCCACTCGATTTTGCCCGACCCAACCAACCGCTTTATCCTGGCAGCGGACCTGGGGATGGACCAGGTGCGCGTTTACCGCCTGGAGGCCGCTGCCGGGGTGCTGACCTTTGACAGCGCAGCGCAGCTGCCCGCGGGGGCGGGGCCGAGGCACATTGTGTTTCATCCCAACGGGCGGTGGGTGTACGTTTCGAATGAGTTGGACGCCACGGTGGGGATTTTCAGGTGGGAGGCCGAGACCGGACAACTGGCGCTGCTGGAGACGCTGTCCACGCTTCCCGCGCAGGAGTATGTCGGCGCGACGAACGCGGTGGCTGATTTGCACCTCACACCGGATGGACGCTTTCTCTATGTGAGCAACCGCGGGCACAACAGCCTGGCGCGTTACGCGGTGGATGCGCGCAGCGGCGGGTTGACCTTTTTGGGCTGCACGCCCAGCGGCGGAAACTGGCCGCGCGGGTTTGCCATTTCACCGGGGGGACGCTGGCTGGTGTGCGCGCACCAGCACAGCAACGATGTGTTTGTGCATGAGATTGACCCGGGCACAGGGGAACTGCGCCTGAGCGGAGCCAGGGCCGAGGTGCCCGCGGGGGTGTGCGTTAGGTTTTTGTAAGTGATACGAGTTAGTTGTGAGAGGTGTTGAACGAGATGTTTCGCCGCCCAAAGGCGGCTTAAAATGACACATTCTTGATTATTTCTGGAATCCAGAATTGATTTTACTTGATTCCTAATTTCACCTTCAATTTTCCCACCGCGAGGATGAGTTCCAGCAACTCGCGGTTGACCAGTTGCATGTGCTCGCGCAGCTTTTCCAGCGCGGCCAGGTCGCCCTGCTCTCCGAGCAGGTGAATGCCCAGCAGGCGCTCTTCACGTTCAGGGCTGTTCAGCAGGGCGTAAGGATCCAGGTTGGACTGTTGCGGTTCTTCCATGTTTCACCTTTGATTTTCGTAGTGGCGCCAGTTGAAGGTGCGCTCGCCTTCAAACCACAGGTCATCGGGGAAGCCTCCGGCAACTTCCACGCCGTTTTGCCGCGCCAGGGCGAGGAGATGGGCGACATAAAACCATGCAACGTTAAGGCCGGTCTCGTTGCTGAGCAGGCAGGCGCGGGCAAATGCGCCGCCTTCATCCTGCAGCCCGGTTTGCCGGTAGCCTTGCCGGATCAGCTCCAGGTCGTAGGGCACGGCGCGCAAGTGCGCCTGCCAGCGCAATCCGTCCCAGTGCAGCAGTGCGTATTGCGTCCGCCGGTCGCCGTTGATGGGGGTGCCTACCGAGCCCGGGTTCAACGCCAGGCGCTCGCCCTGCTGCTGCGCCCAGGGGATGTGGGTATGCCCGCAGATGAAAAGCGGTTCAGCCACCTCTGGCCATATTTCGGATAAATTGGTGTTGCCAGAAGGAAATTGGGCGGATAAATTGGCCGCCTCAAATATCGTCACCACCTCGGGCACTCCGTCTGGGATCAGGCCTTCGTTGATTTTGCGGGGCGAACCGTGCACCATGCGGGCGGGCTGAGCGCCACCGGCGGTGAAAATGGCCTGCTGGGGCAACCCCTGCAGGAAAACCAGGGCTTCGGGGGTCATTCTGCGGTGAGTCCAGCGCAGTGGAGCCCACTGCTGGCTGGTGTGGGCCAGTTCTGGGAAGCGTCCGGCGTCAAAATCCAGCACATATTGCTCGGAATTGCCCAGGATCATCCGGCAGTCCAGCTCTTGCAGGCGGGAGAGGGTTTGCAGCGGGTAAGGACCGCCCAGGGTGAGATCACCGGCGGCCCAGAAGGTCGTTGCGCCCTGCTGGCGGGCATCGGCCAGGGCGGCTTCGAGGGCGGGCAGGTTGCCGTGCACATCGGCAAAGACGGCCAGGGTGAGGTTGGAGGGCATGCACTCGATTATATGATAAAAAGGCACGCCGGGTGGAACAGGATATAATTAGCGTGTATGACTGCTGAAACGGAACTGAGCGAGCGCGAAGTTGAGATTCTGCGGCTGCTGGCGACCGGGGCGAGCAACAAGGAGATTGCCCAGGCGCTGGTGATAAGCCCCAACACGGTCAAAGTTCATCTGCGCAACATCTTCGCCAAGATTGGCGCTGCCAGCCGCACCGAAGCCACGCTCACCGCCATGCGCATGGGGCTGGTGGCGGGCGTGGGCGAAACGCGCGCGGTGGAAGAATTGGCGGCTGGCGAGGGGCAATCGGGCTTGCTGACCACGCTGCCGGAAGTTGCCGCCCAGGTGACGGCTGCGCCGGTCCCCTGGTGGCAGCGGCGCGCGCTGGTTGCTCTGCTTTCGGTGTTGCTGGTGGCGGTGGTGGCGCTAAGCGCGGCGCTGCTGAACGGCGGGGCGGCTGCCCGGCAGGTTACGCCAACGGCCACCCTGAACCCGGCGCAGGCGGCTGCCCCGATGCGCTGGCAGACCACGCTGGCGCTGCCCCAGCCGCGCAGTGGGATGGCCTCGGTGACCTTTGAAAGCGCGCTGTACGTCATCGGCGGGGTCACCGCCGGCGGCACCACCCCTTCCGCGCTGCGCTTTAGCCCGGCAGCCAACGCCTGGGAGGAACTGGCCCCCAAGCCCACGCCCGTCAGCGAGGCGCAGGCGGCGGTGCTGGGGGAGAAAATCTATATCCCCGGCGGCAGGTTGGAGAACAGCCAGCCCGGCGGCATGCTGGAAGCCTATTCGCCCCGCCAGAACAGCTGGGAGCAACTGGCGCCGCTGCCCGTGGCGTTGAGCGGGTATGCCCTGGCGGCTTTTGAGGGGGATCTGTACCTGTTTGGGGGATGGGATGGGCTGCAATACACCCGGTCTATATACACGTATGACCCGGATAACAACCAGTGGCAGGCGCGCGGCGAGATGCCTTCGGCGCGCGGGTTTGCGGCTGCCGCCGCGCTGGAAGGGCGCATCTACCTGATTGGCGGTTTTGACGGCCAGAACGCGCTTGACAGCGTGCAGGTGTTTTACCCCTCGCGCCAGCGGGCGGGCAACCCGGCCTGGGAGGCGCGCGCTGCGCTGCCAGAGGGGCGCTATGCGATGGGGGCTGTGCCGCTGGCTAACATGATTTATGTGCTGGGGGGGGAAGGCGCATCCAAGGCGGAGGATGGGTTACCGCCGCTGCAGTACCAGGCGCTTTCTAACCAGTGGGTGCGCTTTGAGCGCGGTGCGCAGGTGGCGGGCAGCAAACTGGCGCTGGTAGCGCTGGATACCCGCCTGCATGTGATTGGCGGGCAGACGCCCGGCGGCCTGAGCGCCGCGCACCAGACCTACCAGGCCATCTATACTATTTCACTGCCTTCCATTCAAAACTAGTACTCTGTCAAACATCATTATAGAGTTGAATTATCATCATCAGGTTTGACAAAGCACCAGGCCAGAGAGCCGATTATTTCTTTTTTGCGGGGGTTTTAGGCGGGTCAATTTCATCCCAGAAGTATTCGCAATTCCAGCACAGGTACTGGTAGCCGGAACGCAACCGGCGCCGCCACAGGGTTAACCCCACCACCACGGCCACGCCAACTGCGGCGAAGGCAATGGCAACTGGAAGCTGCAGCGATTCCTCCAGGCGCATCACGACGGTGATCCCGAGTAGCAGAAACAACCCGTAATAGATGACCGGATGATGCGTGTTCTTGCTGCCATCGGGGTTATAGACGTATTTGGTGCGGCGCGCCTCATATTTTTGGCACTTTGGGCATTGGAAGTGTTTTTTAGCCATACGATTAATTCTCCATGAGCGTACCCCGATTATACGTGAAAGTCAGCGGCGAGAGCAGGATTTTCGTTTGTCTCTTTTGGACAAATATTTGGCCTAAAATCTATCCGGTTTGGACGTAGTATTGGGGGCTGAATTTTGCTAGATTATTCTAAGCTGAATTTAATCTTTTCCCGGTCTTCTTCACGTCCAAAACGTTTACAACCCATTCAACCCATCTCAGGAGGATCCATGTCTAGTGATCGTGATGTTGTCATCGTATCGGCCTGCCGCACTGCTATTGGCACCTATATGGGCGCCATTGCAGATATCGCTCCCGGTAAACTGGGGGCTGTGGTCGTCAGGGAAGCTGTCAAACGCGCCGGGATTGTTCCCGACCAGGTAGATGAAGTTATCATGGGGAACATCCTCCCCGCCGGTTGCGGGCAGGGCATTGCTCGCCAATCCGCCATCTGGGGCGGAATTCCGGATTACAAACCGGCCTTCACCGTGAACAAGCTGTGCGGCAGCGGCATGAAAGCCATGATCCTTGGGGCGCAGGCCATCATGCTGGGCGATGCCGATATCATCATCGCGGGCGGCGTTGAGAGCATGTCTTATGCGCCTTTTGTGCTGATGAACGCTCGCCGGGGCGTCAAGATGGGCGGAGCGCAGTTGCAAGACACCATGATTGTGGATGCGCTCACGGATGTGTTCAATAACGTCCACATGGGCATCACTGCCGAAAATATCGCCGCCAAGTACGGCATTACCCGCGAGGAGCAGGATAAGTTCGCCTGCTGGAGCCAGAACAAAGCCGAAGCCGCGGTTAAATCGGGCCGCTTCAAGGAAGAGATTGTGCCGGTTGAAATGCCCCAGAAGAAGGGCGACCCAATCATCTTTGCCACGGATGAATACCCGCGCTTTGGCGCCACGGTTGAAGGCATGGCCAAACTCAAACCGGCCTTCAAGCCCGACGGCAGCATCACGGCTGGCAATGCCTCCGGCATCAACGACGGCGCGGCGGCGGTGACGCTGATGAGCGCCAAGAAAGCCAAGTCGCTGGGGCTCAAACCCCTGGCCAAACTGCGCTCCTACGGCGTGGGCGCGGTGGATCCCGCTTACATGGGTCTCGGTCCGGTGCCTGCCTCTCGCCAGGCTTTGCAGCGGGCGGGACTCACCATCAAAGATATCCAGCTCATCGAAGCCAACGAGGCGTTTGCTGCGCAGGCGCTGGCGGTTGGCCGCGACCTGGAATTCCGCGATGAGATTCTCAACGTCAACGGCGGCGCCATTGCCCTGGGTCACCCGGTGGGCGCTTCCGGCACGCGCATTGTGGTCACGCTGCTGTATGAAATGATGAAGCGCGACCTGACCCTGGGCCTGGCCACGCTGTGCATCGGCGGCGGCATGGGGACCACGGTGATCGTCGAGCGCGCCTGAGCCAGCGCAGCGATCCTCTGAATGAATTTCGCAACGTCGAGTTTCCATCGCCAATACGAGCTCGACGTTGCGACCCACTTTTTTGCTGAAGGAGGTGATTATCGAGCTGGATCCCACAGCCCACGATCGCGTCAATCAAATGACCAGTAAATTTTTGGCCCACCACGATCGAGAAGGCAACGAGATCAAAACACCATACAGCCACGATGTTACAGCTCAGAGAGACGCCAACGCATACCTTGTTTCATTCTCGACATGCACATAGCCTCAGTTTAGTTTCAGTCTCAAACAAGCGGTAAAAAAATTCCAAAGGAGATAATGACAGCTATGGAAATTCCGGGTTGGTTAGACTTAATCATATTGATCTTTGGCCTGGGCCTTCTTGTGTACACCGCCATGAAGGGTTGGGGTGTGATCGTCATGGCCCCTGTCTGCGCCGTTATCATTGCGTTCCTCAGCCGCATGAACGTTCTGCCGGCTTATCTGGATACATTCATGACTGGCGCGGTTGGCTACATCAAGAACTATTTCCCAATGTTCCTGGGCGGCGCTGTGCTCGGGCGCATCATGCAGGACTCCGGTGCTGCTGAAGCGATTGCCCGCTGGATTATCAGGAAATTGGGTCCAAAATGGGCTATGATGGCTGTGGTTGTGGCCTGCGCCGTTCTGACCTACGGTGGCGTGAGCCTGTTTGTGGTCGTCTTTACCATGTTCCCCCTGGGTATGGCGCTCTTCAAGGAAGCCAACATTCCAAAGCACCTGCTGGCTGGCGCAATTGCCCTCGGCTCGTTCTCCTTCACTATGGCGGCCTTCCCTGGCAGCCCGCAAATCCAGAACATCATCCCCACCAAGTACTTTGGCACGGATGCGATGGCTGCGCCCATCACCGGTATCATCGCCGGTTTGGTGATGTGGGCTATCGGCCAGTGGTACCTTGAAAAGAAAGTGCGGCAATTCAAGAAGGAAGGCCGCGGCTTCGTTCCTGGTCCCAATGATTTCATCCCGCCCGAAGGCGCTGACCTGCCCAATGCGCTGCTCTCCATCGTTCCCCTGATCGTCACCATCCTTGTTTTGAACGTCCTCAAGCAAGATGTGACCTTCGCGCTGGCCTGCGGTATTGTGCTCGGCCTCATCTTCTTCTGGAAGCGCCTGCTTGCCAAAGCCAAGACCATCGAACAGGGCGCCACTGAAGCCACCATCGCCATGTTCAACACTGCATCTGTGGTCGGTTTTGGTTCGGTTGTTTCCGCTGCCCCTGGCTTTAAGGTTCTTGCAGACCTGGTGTTGAGCATCCCCGGCTCACCGCTCATCAGCCTGGCTGTGGCTGCCAACATCCTGGCCGGCGTCTCCGGCTCGGCCTCTGGCGGTCTGACCATCGCCCTGAATGCCCTGGCCAAGAACTACCTGGCGCTGGGCGTCAATCCTCAGCTGGCGCACCGCATTTCCACCATCGCCTGCGGCGCTCTGGATACCCTGCCCCACAACGGCGCCATCATCACCCTCTTCAAAGTGGTGGGCACCAATCACAAAGAAGCGTATGGTGATATCATGTGGGTCTCCATCTGGAACCAGTTGATTGCGAATGCGGTTGCCATTGCTGTTGGCCTGCTGCTGACGGCTATCGGTTCGCCCATTCTCTAGTTTCAAAAGTTATAATGTTCAGTGGGGCGGTCGCGAGACCGCCCCACAGACAAATACCACCACCTTTTGGGGAAAACTTTACAGTCTATGGTTGAGGAGCAATATTGTGAACGAACACGTGCATTCACTCCCCATCGAAGAAGCCGCCAGCCAGTTTGAAACCCAGCTTTCTCAGGGTTTGAGCAGCGCCGAAGCCAAAGCGCGCCTGGAAAAGCATGGTTTCAATGAGCTGATGGAGAAACCCCGCCCGGGTTTTCTAAAACTTTTACTGGGTCAGTTCTCCGATTTTCTTGTTCGCATCCTGATTGTCGCCGCGATCATTTCGCTGGCCCTGGGCGAAGGCGTGGATGCTGCTGCAATCATTTTGATTGTCATTTTAAATGCTGTTCTGGGCGTGGTTCAGGAATCCAAAGCGGAACAGGCGCTGGCTGCTTTGAAGAAAATGGCGGCGCCGAATGCCCGGGTGATGCGGGATGGGCAAGAGCTCACCATTCCCACCCGCGAGCTGGTGCCGGGCGATATTGTTTTGCTGGAAGCAGGTAATTATATCCCGGCTGACCTGCGCCTGGTGGAATCGATCAACCTGAAAGTTGAGGAAGCCTCGCTAACGGGTGAATCGGTGCCGGTTAATAAGGATGCCCGCGTGGTGCTGGACGGCGAAATTCCCATCGGCGACCGCAAGAACTCCGCGTTTATGAGCACGCTGGTCACTTACGGGCGCGGCAAGGGCATGGTGACCTCCACCGGCATGCACACGCAGATCGGCCTGATTGCTTCCATGCTGCAATCCTCCGAAGACGAAGCCACCCCCCTGCAGATTAAACTGGAGGAACTGGGCAAGATGCTCGGTGTGGTTTCGCTGGCAATTTGCGCCATCATTTTTATCTACGGCATCATTCGCGATACCTACCCCGGCATGATTTTCACCGCGGGTTTTGGGGCGTACTGGCAGGCTGAACAAAAAGCCATCATCGAGCTGTTCATGACTGCGGTGAGCCTGGCGATTGCCGCTGTGCCGGAGGGCCTGCCCGCAGTGGTGACCATCTGCCTGGCGCTGGGTATGCAGCGCATGGTCAGCCGCCACGCGCTCATCCGCAAGCTGCCCGCGGTAGAGACGCTGGGTTGCGCCACGGTGATTTGCTCTGATAAGACCGGCACGCTCACCCAGAACGAGATGACCGTGGTGCAGGGCTGGGTGGCGGGGCGCACTTTTCACGTCACCGGCGAAGGCTACAACCCGGATGGTAAATTCACCGTCGGCGACCATCCCTTTGACCCCAAAGAGAACGCTTCCACTCATATGCTGCTGATGGGCGCGGTGCTGTGCAATGACGCGCACCTGGATGTGAGCGGGCAGGAGAACGGCGATACGACCTACCGCATGGTGGGCGACCCGACGGAAGGCGCGCTGGTGGTGGCAGCCGCCAAGGCTGACCTGTGGACGCACGACCTGACCGAAGACCTGCCGCGCATCAACGAGATTCCGTTTGATTCGGACCGCAAACGCATGGCTACCTTCCATTCGGTCAACGGCAACTTCCCCTATACCTCGCTGGCGGCGGATGGACCGGTGCTGGCGTTCGTTAAAGGCGCCCCGGATGTGCTGCTGAGCCTGTGCGACAACTACTTGATTGCAGGCAAAGTGGTTGCGCTGACCGATGAAATTCGTGCCCAAATTCTGGAAGCCAATCACAGCATGGCCAGCCAGGCGCTGCGCGTGCTGGGCATCTCGTACCGCTTCATGAGCGCTGTTCCGGAAACGCCCACGCCAGAGAACACCGAAACGCACCTCACCTTCCTCGGCCTGATGGGTATGATTGACCCGGCTCGCCCGGAGGTGAAAGTGGCGGTGGGCGTGGCCAAGGCAGCCGGCCTGAAGAGCGTGATGGTCACCGGCGATTATAAAGATACCGCGATGGCGATTGCCCGCGAAATTGGCATCCTCTCCGCAACCGGCCAGGCGCTGACCGGCGCTGAACTGGACCGGATGAGCGACGAGGAACTGGCCAACGTGGTGGAAAAGGTGGATGTGTATGCGCGGGTTTCTCCGGCGCACAAGATGAAGATTGTGGATGCGTTCAAATCGCGCGGGCACGTGGTTTCGATGACCGGAGACGGCGTGAATGACGCCCCGGCGCTCAAGCGCGCCAGCATCGGCGTGGCGATGGGCATCACCGGCACGGATGTCTCCAAGGAGACGGCGGATATGGTGCTGACGGATGATAATTTTGCCAGCATCGTTTCGGCCATTGAAGAAGGTCGCATCATCTTCTCCAACATTCGCAAGTTCGTGTTCTACCTCATCTCCTGCAACATCGGTGAAATCCTCATCATCTTCATCTCAATGCTGGCGGGCTGGCCCATTCCCCTGCGGCCCATTCAACTGCTGTGGCTGAACCTGGTGACCGACGGTGCTCCCGCGCTGGCGCTGGGGCTGGAAAAGGGCGACCCAGACATCATGAAGCGCCCGCCGCGCCCGACCAAAGAGCCCATCATCAACAAAGATATGATGATTGGATTGGTTGTCCAGGCGATTGTGATGACCTTTGCGGTGCTGGTTGCCTATCGAATTGGGATTGCGAACTACCCCGAACACCTGGAAGGCGCTCAGACGATGGCTTTTGCCACGCTGGTGCTCTCGGAATTGCTGCGGGCTTATACAGCGCGCTCCGAACGCTACAGCATCTTTGCCATCGGCCCGTTTGGCAACAAGTGGATGCAGTATGCTGTTGGCGCTTCGATTGTGCTGCTGATTGCAGTGATATACGTGCCGTTCCTGCAGCCCTTCTTCAACACCGTGCCGCTGACGCTGACCGACTGGCTGGAAATGGCGCCCTGCTTTGCCCTGGCTTCGGTTGCCGCCGAGTTGACCAAGCTTTACCTGCGGAAACGTGATGAACGCCGCTTTGCCGCGGCGAGTTGAGACCTCTGGTAGCTCCCGCGCAGGGCAGAATGCCGGGAAACCACACTTAATCACGCGCATCTGCGCATAAAAAAGGAGAAAAAATGGCACAACTGGTTGTGGACCCCTCTTTACCTTTCGAGAATAAGCTGAAAGCCTGGTACGACCACCTGGATGCTTTCATTGGCGCGGAGGAAAAGGATAAGACCGCCAAAGACCTGGCGGTCTGGGCTGCCGAAACCAACAAGACGATCCTCGAACCCATCGCCGCGTTGCTCAAGGAAAAATTCGGCTCGGAGCCTCCGGTCAAAGTTCAACTGCTGGATGTCAACCCTAAAGTGAAAAAGGATGACCACCTCAAACGGCTCAAGACACTGCGCTATAACATCTTTACCTACCAGCGCAAAGTTTACCTGGAAAGCACCGGCGACCTGTAGCAGGAAACGACTATGACAGACAATAACCACTCATTGAAGAAAAGCAAGCTTATGACGGCCGAAGCCGCAGCAGCGGTCATTAACGACGGCGATGTGGTCGCCACAGACGGATTTGTGGGCAACGGTTTTGCCGAGGAGATGGCGATTGCGATTGAGCAGCGCTTCTTGCAGACGGGCCACCCACAGAACTTGACCCTCATCTACGCTGCCGGGCAGGGCGACGGCAAAGACCGCGGTCTGAACCACCTGGCGCACGAGGGGCTGGTTGGGCGTGTGATTGGCGGGCACTGGGGCCTGGCGCCCAAGCTGCAAAAACTGGCTATCGAGAACAAAATCAAGGCGTATAACCTGCCGCAGGGCGTGGTTTCGCACATGTTCCGCGATATTGCCGCGCATAAGCCCCGCACCATCACCCGCGTGGGCCTGGGCACTTTTGTTGATCCGCGCTACGGCGGCGCTAAGATTAACCAGATGACCGACGAGGATATTATTGAACTGATCAGCTTTGACGGCAACGATTACCTGGCTTACAAGCTGCCCCCCATCAATGTTGCCATCATCCGCGGCACCTCAGCCGACCTGAACGGCAATATGAGCATGGAGAAGGAAGCTCTGACGCTTGAGGTGCTTTCCTGCGCGATGGCGGCGCACAATTCGGGGGGCAAGGTGATTGCCCAGGTGGAGCGGGTGGTGCAAAATGGCAGCATCAATGCGCGCGTGGTGAAGGTGCCGGGGATGCTGGTGGATTGCGTGGTGGTGGCCCGCCCGGAAAACCACATGCAGACCTTCTCCACGCAGTACAACGCGGCCTACTCGTGCGAAGTGAAAGTGCCGATGGAAAGCCTGCCGCCCATGGCGATGGATGAGCGCAAGATCATTGCCCGGCGCGCCGCTTTTGAACTGCGGCCCAACAGCATCGTCAACCTGGGAATTGGCATGCCCGAGGGGGTCGCCAATATCGCCAACGAAGAAGGGGTGCTGGATTGCCTGACCCTGACCACCGAGCCCGGTACGGTGGGGGGCGTCCCGGCTGGTGGGTTAGATTTTGGGGCGGCTTCCAACATCGAGGCGCTGATTGACCAGCCCTACCAGTTCGATTTTTACGACGGCGGCGGACTGGACGTCACCTATCTGGGATTGGCCCAGGCCGACCAGTTCGGCAACCTGAATGTCAGCAAGTTTGGCCCGCGCCTGGCAGGGGCAGGCGGCTTCATTAACATCAGCCAGAATGCCAAGAAGGTGGTCTTCGTGGGCACCTTCACTGCAGGGAAGATGTCCATCGGTATTGAAGACGGCAAGCTGAAGATTGCGCAGGACGGTAACATCATCAAGTTCATCGAGCAGGTTGAGCACGTCACCTTCTCAGGCAAGACTGCCGTGATGCTCAAACAACCGGTGCTGTACGTCACCGAGCGCTGCGTGTTCAAGCTGACCCCGGAAGGCATGGAACTGATCGAAGTGGCGCCCGGCGTGGATGTTGAGAAGGATATCCTGGCGAAGATGGCCTTCCGCCCCATCATCAAGGGCACGCCGCGGTTGATGGATGCGCGCATCTTCCAGGATGCGCCGATGAACCTCAAGGAAGATATCCTGAACGGCCATTAAGCCGGATGGATGGATTTGTGGTACCCAATGCCCCAGGGCATATTTCATCATAAGGAGAAAAACATGAAGGACAAGGTCGTATTAATCACCGGTGGAGCCGCCGGAATCGGTAAGGCAGCCGCGCTGCGCTTTTCCGCAGCTGGCGCCAGAGTGGTCATCTGCGATGTGAACACGGAAGTTGGCGAAGCCACCGCGAAGGAAATCGGTGGCGTGTTCTACAACGTGAATGTGGCTGACCGCAAGGCCGTGCAGGCCTGGGTGGATGATGTGGTTGCCAAGTTTGGCAAAGTGGATGTGCTGATTAACAATGCCGGCATCACCCGCGACGCGCGCTTTGTTTCGGTCAAGGACGGCGTGCTGGTGAAGCAGATGGACGAAGCCGCGTTTGACCTGGTGATCGCCATCAACCTGAAGGGCACCTTCAACTGCGCCCAGGCTGTGGCCCCTTATATGATCAAGCAGGGCGGCGGCGTCATCATCAACGTATCTTCCGTGGTGGGCCTGTACGGCAACTTTGGCCAGGCTAACTACGTAGCCACTAAATCCGCGGTGATTGGCCTGACCAAGACCCTGGCGCGCGAACTGGGCCGCGCGCAAATCCGCGTCAACGCGGTTGCTCCGGGCTTCACTGCCACGGAAATGGTGCAGAAGATGCCGCCCGAGGTTCTGGATGGCATGAAGAAGCAGACTCCGCTCGGCCGGCTGGGTAAACCGGAAGATATTGCCAACGCCTTCTACTGGCTGGCCTCCGATGAAGCCAGCTTCGTGCACGGCACCGTCATCAGCGTTGACGGCGGCCTGGTGATGGGAACCTGATTGATTGGTTAGATGACCTTTTGCGGGGCGAGCGCTGGTTTATTGAGTTCACAGCTTCATTGCACCAGCGCCGCCCCTGGGTAAAACTCTTTCAGGATGGGCGAGGGATTAATTCTCAACCGGTTTTGACTCTAGCCCATCCGCGTAGAAGATTTCTCCCGCTGAGTTGACCCGCGGGGCGCTGAGATCGAGGGGCACATCCATACCGGCAAGGATGTCGCCCTCGGCGGTGTAATGTCCGGTGCGGGGCCAGGTGCCGCGGCTGGCAGAGGTATCCCACACAATGTGCGTGATGGCTTTGGCGCCTTTGTAGCCGTACTTGGCCGGGACGATGAGCCGCAGCGGAGCGCCGTATTCGGAAGTGAGCAGTTCTTTATTCATTCCGTAAGCCAGCAATATCCTGCTCTTTAACAATTCTTCCACCGGCGAGCTTTCTTCGTAGCCGTCGGCACAGAGAAACTTGACCCAGGTGGCCCCGGGTTCGGGTTGAACCAGGTCCAGCAGAGTCTGGAGGCGCACGCCTTCCCAGCGGGCGGCTACCGACCAGCCCTCCACGCAGCGCATGCGCGAGTTCTGTGCCACTTTGGGCAGGGCGCGCAGGTCAGCGAGGGTGAGGCTCTGGGGGCGGCGCACCTTGCCTTCCAGTTTGAGCGACCAGGTTTCGACCTGGGGTGCTTCAAAGGGCTGGTACCAGCGGATGAAGAATCCGGCGCGGTCTTCATTTTGTAAGATAAGGCGGCCAGAGCGGCTCTCGGGCGGCTTGCTGGCGGCCTGCGGGTCGAGACCGCAGCCGACCAGGAAAGATGAAACCAGAAAACCGGCTGAAACCTTGAGGAACTTTCTTCGACTGATGGCAGGCATGGAGAGGGGTCCTTTCTTCTGTGAAAGAATGCACGAGTTAATAATAACACAAATAAGACTTATATTGTCAAGTTATTGTTTATTTATTGCAGTCAAAATCAAGAAGTAACCAGAGACGGAGGTGCAGCATGGAAGTTCAGGATATTCGAAAGATTGGTGTGGTGGGATGCGGCCTGATGGGCGCCGGCATCATCGAATTGTGCAGCCGCGCCGGTTTTGAGGTGGTGGCGCGAGAAATCAACACCGGGTGCCTTGAGAAAGGGCTGAACAACGTCTTTAAATCGATGGCGAAAGCTGTTGAAAAGGCAAAGCTCACCCAGGAGGAGATGGACGGGGCCAGGAGCCGCATCACGGGCACGTTGAACCTGGCGGACATGGCGGATTGCGACGTGGTGATTGAGGCTGCCGTTGAAAACATGGCCCTCAAGAAGGAAATTTTCGGCGAGCTGGATAAGGTTTGCAAGCCGGAAACGCTGCTGGCGAGCAACACTTCTTCGCTGAGCATCACCGAAATTGCCGCTGCCACCACGCGCCCGGATAAGGTGCTGGGATTTCACTTCTTCAACCCGGTGACCATCATGCAGCTGCTGGAAGTGGTCTCAGGGTTGATGACCTCTGCGGAGAGCCTGGCGCTGGCGCGCGGGCTGGGTGAAAAGCTGGGCAAGACGGTGGTTAGCGCCAAGGACCGCCCCGGGTTCATCGTCAACTTGCTGCTGATCCCCTACTGCCTGGATGCGATTCGTTGGCTGGATGCGGGCCTGGCGACCAAAGAGGAAATTGATACTGCCATGAAGCTGGGTGCCAACCATCCCATTGGGCCGATTGCGTTGAGCGATTTGATTGGCCTGGATGTGGTGCTGTTCATTGCGGATGTGCTTTTTGAGGAATTCCGCGAGTCGCGCTACGCTGCGCCGCCCGTGCTGCGCCGCATGGTCAAAGCCGGGTTGCTGGGGCGCAAGACAAAACGCGGCTTCTACACCTACTAAAAGTGCCAGACTCACAGACCGAGGCGCTGTGAGTGTGTCGAAAATGTGTGAATGTCCTTCCGGTCGACCGACCGGAAGAACATTTTTAAAGGCTTACACACCGCTTGAGCCTTGCTTGACCGCTCCCAGTGCTTATGTTATGATGCCGATACGAGGTTAAATAAAAATATGGCAAACGATCTACCGACATCGCACTCTGCGTTGGAACCAGATGCCGGTGACCGCAAGGATACGCAAGTGAATCAAACGCCCCGGCGGAGCTGGAGCCAGGCCTGGGAAGGGCTGGTGCGGCTGGGTCTGGGGGAGGTGGCGCTACGGGTTGGGATGGTTCTGGCATCGGCGGCGCTGATTTTACTGGTCGTCTGGGTGATGAGCACTTTCTATCTCAAGAGCAGCACAACGCCGGGCCAGCCTGCGGTTGCGGCGACGGCGGTTCCTACGGCTGTTGCGGTGGGCGACCTGCAAATGGGAGAACTAGCGGAGGTTGCCCCTTACCAGAACGGCATCACCCGCCTGGCGCAGCTTCACACCATCCTGCCTACCCGCCCGCGTTTTGAGGTGGCGCAGTACGTGGTGCAATCCGGCGATTCGCTCTTCACCATCGCGGAGAAGTTTAATCTACGTCCCGAAACGCTGCTGTGGGGCAATTACAGCACGCTCAGGGATACGCCTCACAGCCTGCGCCCCAACCAGAAGCTGAACATTCTGCCGGTTAACGGCGTTTACCACGAATGGCGTGCCGGTGAAGGCCTGACGGCGGTCGCCAAGTATTACGGCGTCAAAGTGGAGGATATCATCAACTTCCCGGGCAACCACCTGGATGCCACCACGATTGGCGACCTGGCCAAGCCCAACATTGAACCGGGCACCATGCTGGTGATCCCGGGCGGCAGGCGCGAGTTCGTCACCTGGAGCGTTCCGCGCGTGAGCCGGACGAACCCGGCAGCTGCCAAGGTGATTGGACCCGGCTACTGCGGCAACATCACCAGCGGGCCGGTGGGCAACCGCACGTTTGTCTGGCCGACCACGATGAAGTTTCTCTCCGGCACCGATTACGCCCCGGAAGCCAACCACCCCGCGATTGATATCGCCGGGCTGCTGGGCAACGCCATCTACGCGGTGGATGCGGGCGTGGTGGTGTATGCAGGCTGGAACGACTGGGGCTACGGCAATCTGATTATCCTCGATCACGGCAACGGGTGGCAATCTATTTACGGGCACCTCAGCCAGGTGCGCGTGGTGTGCGGCCAGGGCGTGACGCAGGGCGAGATGATTGGCAACCTGGGCAGCACGGGCAACTCCACGGGGCCGCACCTGCACTTTGAGCTGCTGCACGAGCAGTACGGCAAGGTAAATCCGCACCTGTTCCTGATTAAGTAAACTTTCCGCTATGGTATAATTTTTCGGGATGTAAGCTTGCCGGGCGACAACCTTCCCCGGCATTCTTTACGCCCCGCGACCCTGTTAATTGAAGGAATTGTATGACAACCATCCGAGCAGAACAACCGAATAATTTCAGCCTGCCCCGCCGATTGGCCCGGCTTTCTCAGCTGGCCTATAACCTGTGGTGGGTATGGAACCCTGAGGGGCAGATGCTGTTTTCCCTCATTGACCGCCCGCTGTGGGACCGGCTCAGCCACAACCCGGTCACCTTCCTGCGCAAAGTGGAGCGCGCGCGCCTGAACGCGCTGGTCAACGACCACTATTACGTTGATCTGTACGACCGCGTGATGCGTAATTTTGACAACTACATGAAAGCCGAAAGCACCTGGTTCAAAAACAATTACTCCGACCTGAACCACGACCAGATAGCTTACCTATCTTTTGAATTTGGTCTGCACGAATCGGTGCCGGTTTACGCGGGGGGGCTGGGCATCCTCTCGGGCGACCACCTGAAAGAAGCCAGCGACCTGGGCATGCCCCTGGTGGCGGTTGGCTTTGCCTATCACCAGGGGTATTTCTCGCAGCGCATCACCGAGGACGGCTGGCAGGAAACGCACGGCTTGCAGCTCAACTTTAGCGACCTGCCCATCCTGCCCCTGGCGGATTCGCGCGGCAAGCCCGCTATCATCAGCGTGGAACTGGCCGGGCGCAAGGTGTTTGCGCGCGTCTGGCTGATCCAGGTGGGGCGGGTTTCTTTATACTTGCTGGATTCGAACATTGCTGAAAACTCGGAAGCCGACCGCCAGCTCACCGCCCGTCTGTACAGCAACGACCCGGAGATTCGCATCTCGCAGGAGATTTTGCTGGGCATGGGCGGCGTGCGCGCGCTGCGCCTGCTGGATTTGAACCCTTCTATCTGGCACATGAACGAAGGCCACTCCGCTTTTCTGACGCTGGAGCGCGTTCTGGAGTACATGCGTGCCGGGCAGACTTACGCCCACGCAGTTGAGCACGTAGCCAGGACGAACATCTTCACCACGCACACCCCGGTGCCGGCGGGGAACGACCAGTTCCCGATCTGGTTGATGGATAAGTATTTCAACCAGGTGTGGCCGGAGCTGGGCCTGACCCGCGACCAGTTCATTGACCTGGGCAAGCAAACCCAGGCCTGGGGCGATACCTTTGTGATGCCGGTGTTGGCGCTCAAGCTCTCGCGGCACAGCAACGCCGTCTCGGAGTTGCACGGGCGTGTTTCAAGGCACATGTGGCAATTTTTGTGGCCCGACCGCAAGGAGGATGATGTGCCCATCCGGCACATCACCAACGGCGTGCACATGGGCACCTGGCTGGCGCGCCGCATGCGGGTGCTGTTCGACCGCTACCTGGGTAGCGACTGGATGCAGCACCTGGATGATACCGAGATGTGGGAGCAGGTTGAATCGATCCCCGATAGCGAGCTGTGGGCTGTGCGCCGGCATCTCAAGCGCAAACTGCTCAACTTTGCCAACGAGCGCGTGCGCCAGGCCTGGGTGAGCGGCAACGTCCACCCGGTGCAGGTGGTGGCGGGGGGTGTTTTGCTGGAGCCGTACTCGCTCACCATCGGTTTTGCGCGCCGCTTTGCCACGTATAAACGCGGCAACCTGATTCTGCGCGACCTCGACCGCCTGCTGCGTATCATCCATAACCCTAACATGCCGGTGCAGATTATCTTTGCCGGTAAGGCTCACCCCGCCGATGAACCCGGCAAACTGCTCATCCAGCAGGTTTACCGCACGGTGAAGGATTCAAGGGCGGGCGGGCGGCTGGTGTTCCTTGAAGATTACGACATGAACCTGGCGCGTTACCTGGTGCAGGGCGTGGATGTGTGGTTAAACACCCCGCGCCGTCCCAACGAGGCCAGCGGCACCAGCGGGATGAAAGCCGCGTTGAACGGCACGCTCAACTTCTCCATCCTGGACGGCTGGTGGCGGGAAGGTTTCAACGGCGATAACGGCTGGACGATTGGCGACGAGCGGGATTACGGCGATCCAAACCAGCAGGACGAAGCGGATGCCGCCAGCCTGTACGATACGCTTGAAAAATCTATTGTGCCGATGTATTACTCCTCGCGTTACGCTGATAACCTCTCGCCGGAGTGGATCAGCCGGATTAAGAGCTCGATCCGCACGCTGGCGCCGCAGTTCAACATGCGCCGCATGCTGACCGAGTACATGGATCAGATGTACCTTCCTGCGCTGCAGGCCAGCCAGGATGAGGTGATTGAGAGGGATTAGCCATGGAATCTGTGCTTTCTCCGCAAGTGTGGCTGCTGGCTGTTGGCATTTTTGCACTGCGCCTGGCAGATATGGCGCTGGATACCATCCGTGTGTTGTTTGTGGTGCGCGGGCGCAAAAAACTGGCCTGGGTGCTGGGATTCTTCCAGTCGCTGCTGTTTGTAATTGCCATCAGCCAGGTGTTGAGCAACCTGACCAATGTTTTATCCATCGTGGCTTGGGCAGCCGGTTTTGCCACCGGTAACGTGGTGGGGATGCTGATCGAAGAGCGCATGGCGATCGGGCATATCGAGTTCACCATCATCTCTTCCTCGCGGGGGGCTGCGGTGGCTGAGGAGCTGCGTAAGAATGGCTTTGCGGTGACGGAAGTTTCGGCGCGGGGACGGGGCGGGATGGTGACCTTGCTGCAGTGCAATGTGCTGCGCAAGGATATGGATAATATCGAAACCATTGTGCTGGAAGCTGACCCGGAAGCGTTTGTGACTGCCAATGAGGTGCGTCCCATCCGGCGCGGGTACTGGCGCGGGTGAGATGCTGGATTTAAGCGGAAAACAAACCACGAAAAACAACGAAGGGCACCGATTCTGGCGCCCTTCGTTTGCTTAAGGCCGGGTTGACTCAAATTCCGTTCAGGGGGCCACGGAAAGGGGGGCAATGGTGCCATCACCCAGGGCGGCAATTACTTCTAGCGCCAGGCGCTGCTTGCCGGGGGTGAAAAGGTTCTCGTTGATATCGCTGAAGGTAATCGCCGCGCTGAGCTGTTTGCCGCCCTTGCCTGCGGTGAGATCGGGCCAGAGGGTTTTGAGGGCTGCCAGCGCGTCCTGGCGCACCGTCACCGCCCAGCGGGCTTTGACGGCTTCAGCGGGGGGCTGCCCACCCACCAGGTTCACCTTTTGGCCCACCAGGTAGGCCAGCAGTTCGGGCGTGCTCACTTCCGCGGGGACGTAAACTGTTTCCAGGATGTTCTTCTTTAAATTCTCAAAAGCGCTCTGCCAGGCGGGCAGCGCGCTGCTGGAGGGCAGGCTGGCGCCTACCGGGAAGAACACCACCGGCGCAAAATTGGGCACACAGCGCCCGCACCAGTAGCGCCCGCCGTTCTGGAAGGCTTCCAGCAGGGTTTTGGGCTGGTCTGGCAGCAGGGCGGCGGAGCGCCAGTCTGCTGAGATGAGGGTGGTGATGTACCCCGCGGCAAAGGCGAGGTGCTCGGGGTTGGCGCGCACCACGCTGAGGTGGTTTTTGGCGGCCAGGTTGCCGGCGGTGACCACCGCAAACTGGGTTGTGGGCGCGGCGGCGAGCAATTCGGTGAGGTTGGCGGGTTGCGCCAGAAACACGACCACCTTGACCTGGGCGTTCAGGTCAGCGGGCTGCAGGAGCGGGCGCACCTCCAGGGTAAGCCTGGACTGGGCTGCCAGTTCGGTCAGCAGGGTTTTAACGTCCTGCGCCAGGGATGGGTTGGCATCAGCGGGGGAGACGAGCAGGGCTCTGGAAACCGCGGGGGTAGCGGTAGCAGAGGGCACGACCGGCGTGGCGGTGGGTAGGCTGACGGGGGTGGCGGGAGAAGTGGGTGGGATGGCGGCGGTGGAGGTGGGATTGGCTGTTCCGCAGGCTGCCAGGGCCAGAGCAACCAGTAAAAGAGCAAGGATGAACGGGTGACGTATTCTCATGGCGCAAATTGTACCATGTCGCAAGCCTGGTAACCCGGCGCGGTGGGGGTCTGTTTTTGTGCCCGAAAGGGTTATAATTATCCTATGATTGAGTTGAACATCCCCGGACGCGGCGTTTTGCAACTGGAACACCTGGTGTGCGACGTCAACGGGACGCTTGCGCTGGATGGACGGCTTCTGGAGGGCGTAGCGAGGCTGCTGGCTGGCCTGCGCGACCGGCTGGAACTGCACCTGGTGACTGCGGATACTCACGGGCGGCAGGTTGAGATTGACCGCCAGCTAGGGTTGAGCGGGCACCGCCTGCAGCCCGGGGATGAAGCTGCTCAGAAGGCGGCTTTTGTGCGTCAGCTGGGGGCGGAACGGGTGGTGGCGGTTGGCCAGGGCGCCAACGATGCCGCCATGCTGCGTGAGGCGGCGCTGGGCATTGCCGTGCTCTCGCGCGAGGGACTTGCTGTGCCCGCCCTGCTGGCAGCCGACATCCTTGCGCCGGATATCCTCTCGGCCCTGGAATTACTGGATAAACCTCTACGGATTATAGCGACCTTACGAAAATGAGCCTACCACCTCTAGACCCCACCCCCCCTGAAACGCCGGAGATTGCGCCAACCCAGCCGGTATCCACGGTGCGCCGCAGGCGCTCGCGCCGCACCATCATTCCCCGCGAAGCCGGGGCGCGCGCTGAGTTTCTGGAAGGCCTGGCTCGCCAGGTTTCTCCGACCCTGTCCTTTTACCTGGTTTCCATCCTGGCAGGGCTGCTCATCGCCGCGGCCATCATCCTCGATTCACCTGCGCTTTTTGTTCTGGCAGCCCTGCTGGCGCCTTTCATGGGGCCGGTGGCGGGGCTTTCGCTGGCCTCGGTGCTGGGCTCTCTGAGCTTCTTCTTGCGCTCGCTGGTGGGCATTTTAATCGGCGGCGCGCTGGTGTTTGCGCTGGGCGTGGTGGGCGGGATTGCCAGTTTGCAGATGGAGGGGCTCAAATTCAGCCAGGTGCTGTTCCACACCCAGTTCACCTGGGCGGATGTGCTGGTGCTGCTGCTGGGCGCTTCGCTGACGGCCTACCTGCTGGTGCGCTCGCCGAACAAGCCGCTGGCTTCCAGCGTGGCGCTGGCCTATGAAATCTACCTGCCGCTGGGCGCGGCGGGCTTTGGATTGGCCAACCCGCAATCGGGCCTGTTCCCTGACGGCCTGCTGCTATTTGCCAGCAACCTGGCGGTGGC
Source organism: uncultured Anaerolineaceae bacterium (assembly GCA_964453035.1). Taxonomy (GTDB): domain Bacteria; phylum Chloroflexota; class Anaerolineae; order Anaerolineales; family Anaerolineaceae; genus CAYVOX01. The sequence continues at coordinate 19,258 of CAYVOX010000004.1, read as the reverse complement.
AGTGCTGGTGGGCATCCTGGTGATGGCGCTGTTGGGCTTGCGTCCGCTCTCAGTGGCGGGGTACACGGTCGCTTCAAGCATCTTCCTGGTGGTGCTGGCGGCGGTGCTGGCGCTGACGGGCATCGGGCAGGTGATTATGAAAAGCGCGCCGGTTGCGCTGCCCACCCTAACGCCGCAGCCGCTACCCACGGCCGTCCCCACCTTCACCGAACTTCCACCCACCACAACCCCCACGCTGCTGCCCAGCGAGACGCCTCTGCCTTCACCGGTGCCCAGCGCCACGGCTACCCTGGTGCTGACACCCACCGCTACCGAGACGCTGGCGCCCTCTCCGACGCCGGTGTGGGGGCTGGTTAATGCCGGCGAGGCCAACGGGGTGATCATCCGCCCGGAGCCGGGCAGCTTTGAGCAGGTCACCAGTCTGTTGAACGGCAACCTGATCCAGATTTTGCCAGAGGTGGTCAACCGCGGCGGGATTATCTGGCTGCATGTGCGCACGGTTGACGGCAAAGAAGGCTGGGTGCAGGCGATTTTGATTGTCACCGCCACACCGCGCCCGCGCTGAACGGGGCTGCGGAATCCACGCGGTTCGCCAGTTTTTCGGGGGCAGGTCTCAGATCTGCCCCCGCTGCATTTCAGGCACATCCCTTGCAACCCTTACAATCACACAACAAAACTGCCCGCTGCAGGCAGAAATGGCTATACTGGATTTAACCGGCGCGGTTGAATCATCAAAAGGCTGCCTTTCAAATCCTTAACAACCGGCGGCGGGTGGTAACCATTTACTCAGTTATGTGTTTTGATTATTGTAAGGAACTTTTTCTATTCTTTTTCGTTATATGAAATATGAGTTTCGCTGCAAAGGAGGCGCCGCATGTCTGCTGTGATTTACCTGGTGGTTGGTTTCGTTGTGCTCATGTTCATCGCCCTCAGCCTCTCAAGCCTGGAGCAGCATCGCTGATGCGGTCTGCCCGGGGCTTCATTCTGGCTATCGTTGCCCGGCAGAATTTATTCTCCTGACCGGTGCTTAAATTGCGCATGTCACCGCGGCCTGCGCCGGCTCTCACCTGAGGTGAGGGCCATTTTTTTTGCTCAGGCAGCGGAGAGGCGAGAGAGAAACGCGCTGAAACCGGTGCTGAGGGCGGCGGGCTGCTCCAGGGGAAGGAAGTGCCCGGCGTGGGGTACCACCTGGAGCACGGCGCGGGGCAGGCGGGCGGAAAGGAAGGCGGCAGACGCGCGCGGCGTGAGGCGGTCATCGGCGCCGACGGCAATCCAGGCGGGGATATCCATGAGGGGCAGCTGGGCGCGCAGGTCAAAGTCGGCGGCGGCGTGCCAATCACCCAGCAGGACGGAAGGATGCACGCGCTGCAGGGGCTGCATCAACCGGGCGCAAACTTCATGGGGGGTGTGGGGTCTGAAAGCGAGCTTCTGGAAGGCCTGCAGGGCATCAGGCAGGGCGTGGGGAGCCTGCTGGGCCTGCTGCAGGGCGGGGGGGATGGGCAGCCGCGCGCCGGTGGAGACCAAACCCAGGCCGGAAACCAACTGCGGGTGGGTGAGAGCCAGCTGGAGCGCCACCGCCCCACCCAGCGAGTGCCCCACCAGGGCGGCGCGGTAAGCCTGCATTTCGGCTAAAAAATCCAGCACGCTGGCGGCGTAATCGGCGATGGAGCGGCGCCCGGGGGGATCAGAGCGGCCGTGGCCGGGCAGGTCGAGGGCGAGGATGTGCCAGCCGGGCATGCGGCGCATGAGGGGCGGCCAGACCAGGTGGTTGCTGCCCGCGCCGTGGATGAGCACCACCACCCGGCTGCCCGGACGGCTTTTGTGTTCGGAGTAATACAATCCACTGGTGACCGGCACGCGATTTGACCTTCCGCGGGGGTGATTTTGCGCCAGAGACGGAAATGCAAGGGCGGATTTTTCAATCCGCCCCCCTTGTGTTTGCTGGTTTGCGCAACCCCTGGATGGCTTAATTATACGGCTATTTGGAATCGGGGGTGCCTAAAAACTCGGCGCTGGTGGCCTGCCCGGGCTGAGAAATCCCTTCGCGCTTGAGCACTTTCCAGGCGGTGAGGGCGAGGATGCGCACATCCAGCCAGAGCGACCAGTGATCCACATACCAGACGTCGAGGGTGAATTTTTCTTCCCAGGTGAGGGTGTTGCGCCCGTTGACCTGCGCCCATCCGGTGATGCCAGGCAGAACATGGTGGCGGCGGGCTTGCTCGGCGGAGTAGCGGGGGAGGTAATCAACGAGCAGGGGGCGGGGTCCCACCAGGCTCATCTGCCCGCGCAGGACGTGGAGCAGCTCGGGGAGTTCATCGAGGCTGGAGGCGCGCAGGAAGCGGCCGAGCGGTGAGAGGCGCCGGGCATCCGGCAGGGGAGCGCCGGAGGCATCCACGGCGTGGCGCATGGTGCGGAATTTGATGACGGTGAAGATTTGCCCGCGGTAGCCGGGGCGCGGCTGGCGGAAGAAGATGGGGGCGCCATCCACCAGCAGCACAAGCAGGGCGGTGAGCAGCAGGATGGGGACGGCGAGCAGGAGCAGCGGCAGGGTGAGCGCCAGGTCAAAGAGGCGCTTGCGGAGGGGGATGCCGGGAGGAAAAAAGGGGGCGGCGGGCATGGATAGGGGTATTGTACCACCGGAGGAGATGGGGCACCGGGAGGGGGACTCAGGCTGCGCAAGAGCAAAAATGTGCTAATTCTTCAGGGCGATGGTTTCGAGGAAGGCATGCAGTTTGGTGGGATCGCATGAGAGTCGCGATTGAGGATCAAAGACGACATGGTTGCGAGCGCAGTAGAAGAGCTTTTCCCAGATAACCATCTTTTTATGCCAATCGGTCAATTGAGTGCGTTGATAGGCGAGCATTTCCGCGTCGTATTTGATTTCTGCTGCCTGTGAGGCCGGTTTTTGCCAGAGAAAATAGAGGAGAACCTCGCCAATGACGACAATGACAGGGAGCCAGATGAACGCAGACCATTTGATATAGCCCCTGCCGTAAAACAAATTGAAAGAGGAGGAGGAGAAGAAATCGATGAGGCTGACCAGCAGGCCGAGACCTGGAATGCCAATCATCATGAGCAAATCCACGCAACTGGTATCATCTTTGACGGGCTCGGCGGGGCGCTCTGGCGGCATGAGCTGGGAGGCCAGAACAGACTGGCGGGTGAGGTCTATGTGGGTGGTATCGGTTGTGGTTGCGCTTCCGGAGATATTGGTGCTGCCGCGGTAGGTTGGGATGCTCCATTCGTTTTGACCCCAATGGTGCTGGCGGCCTGAGATGCTGGTTTCTGAGGTGGTAGTTTCGGTACCGGAGGTATGATGGGTACCTTCTTCGACAATTGAAATAACGCGTTGAATGCGGTCACTCTGTTTGCAAATGGGGCAGATTATTTCCTGGGAGGTGGAGGGGACGGCGACCTGCCTTGGGGGGCTGGTGACGAGCGGCGAGGGTTCGATCAGGTTGAGCGGTTGGGCAGGTGTTGGGGAGGTAGTGGCAGCAACGATGGGCAAGACAGAGGGTACTTTGGATTCCGCAGTGGTTGGTGATGGAGGGGAAGAAGCAGGCGCGCTGCTTCTCTTTGGGGTGGTCAGGATTTTAAGCTCTAAGCTGGCGGTGGGGTGATTGGGATTAAGCTTGAGCACCTGGTTGAGGCAAAAGATGCGCTCGCGGTCGTTTTCAACGGCCATACTCATCCACATCCAGGCGGATTCGTTGCGAGGATCAAGCTGGATAGCCATTTTTAAGTACTCGCGGGCAGCCGCATGGTCTTTTTTGCTGAGGGATTGAACGCCGTTCTGGATGAGGGTGTTGATGTCCATATTTGCCCCTGTGGAGATGGATGTGATTTTTGGATGGAGTATGTAGCGGCGCCTGGGGAAGGCCTGTCAATAATAAATTATACCAAAAAGGGAGATGGGGAGGGTTTTAGCGGGGTGTTGATTTTCTTGGATCGTCAGGCCGGCCTGCGCGAGGTTTTGGCAGGGTATAATACGGCCATCTTTGTAATCGAAAGCGGTGTGACGATGACTCTCTCTGCCCTGCCTGGCTGGCTTTCCTCTCTGCATCACGACGGATGCGACCTTTACGTATCCAATCCCAACCCGCGCCTGGGGGAGACGGTGCGGCTGCGGCTGCGGGCGGAGCGGGGGGCGCCGATTCAACGGGTGCTGCTGAGAATCTTCCCGGATGGGGAGCAGATGCTCACGCCGATGACGTGGGTTGAGGGTGGGCCTGCGGCGCAGTGGTGGGAGGGCAGCCTGACGGTAACCCAGCCGCGGGTGAACTACCGCTTCCTGGTGCAGGCGGTGGACGGAGTCTGGTGGCTGACGGCGGCGGGGGCGGTGGCTTACGAGCCGTTGGATGCGACGGACTTTGCGCTACTGGCGGATTACTCAGCGCCGGAGTGGCTGGCGGGGGCCGTGTTTTATCAGATCTTTCCGGAGCGTTTTGCCAACGGCGACCCTTCCAACGATCCGCGGCCGGAGGAATATGAGTACCGCGGGGCGCGCCCGCGCACCTTTGAATGGGGCCAGCCGCCCGCCGAGGGGCAGCCGTTTTCGCTGGTGTTCTACGGCGGGGATTTAGCGGGCATCCGCGAGCGGCTGGATTACCTGCAGGCGCTGGGGGTGACGGCGCTGTACCTGACGCCGGTCTTCACGGCCTATTCCAATCATAAGTACGACGTGGCCGATTACGACCACGTGGACGCGCACTTCGGCGGGGACGAGGCGCTGGCTGAGCTGCGCGCGGGGCTGGATGCGCGCGGGATGCGCTACATCCTGGATATTGTGCCCAATCACTGCGGGTTCTGGCATCCCTGGTTTCAGCGGGCGCAGGCGGATGCCGCCAGCGCGGAGGCGGAATTCTTCACCTTCAGCCGCCACCCGCAGGAATACACCAGCTGGCTGGGGGTGTGGTCGCTGCCCAAGTTGAATTACCGCTCCGCGGAATTGCGGCGGCGCATGTACGGGGCAGAGGATGCGGTGTTCAGGCACTGGCTGAGACCGCCTTTTAGCGCGGATGGCTGGCGGCTGGACGTGGCGAACATGCTGGGGCGGCAGGGAACCTCACAACTGGGGGATGAGGTGGCGCGAGAAATCCGCCAGGCGGTGAAGGCTACCTCGCCACAGGCTTATCTGATGGGCGAGAACTTCTTCGACGCTTCTTCCCAACTGCAGGGGGATCAGTGGGATGGAGTGATGAACTACATGGGCTTTTCTACGCCGCTGTGGAACTGGCTGCGCGGATACTGGGCGGGGGCATGGGGCCTGAAGGATGCGGTGGGTTCGCCGGTGCCATACCCCACCGCGGCGCTGGCAGAAAGCTGGCAGTTGCGGCTGGGGAGCATCCCGTGGGCGGTGGCGCTGCAGCAGTACAACCTGCTGGATAGCCACGATACGCCGCGCATTCGCAGCCAGTTGAAGGGCAACGACGCGCTGCACCGCCTGGCGGTGACGCTGTTGATGACCTTCCCGGGGGTGCCGGGGCTGTACTACGGGGATGAAATTGGGATGCAGGACGCGCCGGGACTGGGCTCCAGGGGCTGCATGGAATGGGACGAGGGGCGCTGGGAGCGCGATTTGCTGGCTTTCCACCGCGAGTTGATTGCCCTGCGCAGGCGCAGCGGGATTTTGCAGCGCGGGGGATTTCAAATTCTGGCGGTGGAGCAGGATTTTCTGGTTTACCAGCGCGAGAGCCGGGAGGGGAGGATTCTGGTGGCGGCGCAGCGCAGCACGCAGGCGCGCCCGGCGGGTGGAGTGGCGGTGCGGCAGGGGGGCATGGCGGATGGGATGCGCTTTGTGGAGCATTTCAGCGGGGCGGAGGCGGTGGTGCGGGATGGCTGGCTGCCCCTGCCCGCCTTGCCGCAGGGAGCCACGCTGTGGGAATGCGTATAGGCGAATTACCAAAAGGCATGTGAGGAAAGCGTTGAGGGTTGGCATGAGGTTTGCATTAAGAGGGGTACACCCATCCCTCAGGAGCACCAACCTATGCCCAGATCGGCCATTAAAACCCGAAAAGTTCTCAGCGGCCATACCCGAAAGCCCTCCATCCAGCCTTTGATGCATAATTTTTCATACCGAAAGAACGGCAATCATTTTTTACATGCCGCGCACCCGCATTTTCCGCGCCGTAGCAGCCCGGAATCACCCGGCGTGGGCCAAATCATCGAGCGCGCCAGTCTGAACCTGGCGACCTCGCTGAACCTGGCGGAAATCTACGATGTGCTGGCGAGCGCGGTGTTTGACCTGGTGCCGGACGCAGATATGGTGCACCTCTACCGCCCCAATCCGCGCAGCGGGCTGGTGAACTGCGTCTATGGCGCCCAGCAGACCCACCTGTACCGCAAGGTGTTTGACCCGGCGGTGCTGGAACCGGCGACCGGGGTGCTGCAGCGCCAGGTGCTGCACACGCAGGAAGCGGTGTTGGTGAACGACCTGGCGCGCTTTATGCAAACTCTGGGACGGGTGAGCAGCCTGGCGCGACGCAATTCGCAGCCACTGCCTGTAATGGCAGGTAGCGCGCCGCTGACGCTGTCGCGCTTTATCCCGCGCGCGGCGGTGGACGTGCCGATGCTGGCGGGCGGGGAGATGGTGGGCATTCTGGAGGCGCTGAGCGCGCGGCGCAACCGCTTTGCCCGACGCGATCTGCAACTGCTGGCGCTGGCGGGCAACACCGCGGCGGTGGTCATCCAGAGCTTTTACCTGCGACAGCTGGCGGATGATTACACACGCAGCCTGCAAACCACCTACAGCGCCACGGTGGATAGCTGGCGGCGAGCGCTGGAATTACGCGACCAGGCTACGGAAGGTCACGGGATGCGTGTGGCGGAAATCACGGTGCAGCTGGCAGTGCAACTGGGCGTGGACCCGGCACAGCTTTCCAACATCCGTTTTGGGGCGCAACTGCATGATATTGGCAAGATTGGCGTGCCGGATAACATCCTGTTCAAGCCCGGCCCACTGGACCAGGATGATTTTGAAATCATGAAGCGGCACCCGCTGTATGCTTACGAGATGCTGGCGCCGATTCCGAATTTTGGGCAGGTGCTGGATATTCCGCACTACCACCATGAGAAGTGGGACGGCAGCGGGTATCCGCACGGGCTGGCGGGGGATGAAATTCCGCTGCCGGCGCGCATTTTTGCGGTGGTGGATGTGTGGGACGCGCTGCGCTCTGACCGGCCTTACCGCAATGCCTGGTCGGAGCCGCGGGTGCGCAGCTACATCCAGGAGCAGGCTGGCAAGCATTTTGACCCGCAAGTGGTGGAGGCGTTTTTTCGCCTGCTGGTGCGCACGCCGGTGCTGCAAACCATCTACAACCGGGCTAACGCCTGAATCTCAACTTTGTCGCAACGCCACCAATCGACCGCCTCCGCACCGGGGGCGGTCGGACTATAATAGGGGAGTGAGCTTGAGACCTGGCCTGCGCGCCTGCGATGCGGTGGTGCGGCAGCTTAACGAGGCTTATGGATGGCGCTAACGGGGCTTCTGGATTGGGGCATCAGGTGTTATGAGGAGCACGCCAACTCACCGGCTGTCATTCGGTGGGGGGCGGGCTTTGCAACGCGCTGGCTGGTGAAGCCGGGGGGGACGCGCCTGGCGGGGGGAATCCAGGACGCGCGACTGAGGCGCACGGTGGCGTATGTGTACCGCCATTCGCCGTTCTACCGGCGCATGTTTGAGCGATTGGGACTTAAACCGGGGGATATTGGCGGCGTGAAGGATCTGCGCGGTTTGCCGTTCACCACGCCGGCTGACCTGCGCAACTGGCAGGAGTTCCTGTGCGTGCCGCCGGAGCAGGTTGCGGCGGTGTTCACGACCAGCGGCACCACGGGCGAGCCCAAGCGGGTGTATTTTACACTGCGCGACCTGAATGTGTATGCCAACTTTGCGGCGACGGTGCTGCGCATGACCTTCAGGGGACGGCTGACGGCGCTGCTGGCGCTGCCGTTCGGCGGGGGGATGTGGATTGGGCCGGGGAGCAGCCAGCGGATGATTGAGCGGGCGGGGGGACTGCCTTTACCGCTGGGCAGCGGCGATCCGCATGGGCTGCTGGCGTGGATGCGCCGCTTTGAACCCAATCTCATCATTTCATCGCCGACGTACATGACCACGCTGACGCGCGCGGCGGAGCGGGAGGGTTACAGGCAGGCGGTGGAGCAGATCCTGGTGGGCGGCGAGCCGCTCTACGCAGAGCAGCGCGATTACATCAGCGCGTACTGGGGCGCGCCGGTGGTGAACGGCTACGGGGCCACCGAACTGGGCGGGGCGCAGACCATGGCGTTTGCGGGGGGCAGCGGTCTGGCACTTAACGACTTCCACATGGTGACCGAAATTGTTGACCCCGTGAGCGGGGAGGCGGCGCAGGAAGGCGAGCTGGTCTTCACCACGCTGCGCCGCGAGGGGATGCCGCTGCTGCGCTACCGGATTGGCGACCGGGCGCGCTGGGTGCCGAGCGCGCCGGGGCTGCCGGTGGGCTCCATTGAGTTGCTGCAGCGCAGTGATGATTTTATCATTGCCGGAGATATGGGGCTTTACGGGAGCGTGATGGTTGAGGCGCTGCAGGCAGTGGAGGGCTTTGGCGGCAAAGCGGCTTTTGAGCTGGATCGGGTGAACCTGACCGACCGCATGCGCCTGAAGGTGGAGGGGCAAAAGGTTAACCCTGACCGGGTGCGGCAGGTTTTGTTTGAGCTGTATCCGGAATTGCCGGGCAACGTGGCGAACGGCAACCTGCTGCTGGAGATTGAGACCGGCGCCGACCTGAGCCAGCAGGTGAAGGCATTGCGCATCACGGACGCGAGGAAAACGGGTTGAGGGGGAGGGCGCGGCTGAGGCTTGCGCCATCCGGCGGGGCGTGCTATAGTACCACGCATTCACAGCCATGACAACAGGGTCAATTCGCGCTAATCTCATCCATTATTACTGGGATATCGGCTGGTGGGGGTTGTATGCCGGCACGCTGATGCCGTTCCTGAGCGTTTACGCGGTGCGCAGCGGGGCAACCAATGAGCAGTTGGGCTTGCTGACGGCGGCGCCGGCGGCCATTTCGCTGCTGCTTTCGCTGCCGGTGGGGCGCTGGTCGCAGCGCTTCAGCCCCAAGCGGGCGACGGTGGCTTCGGTGTTTGCGCAGCGCGGTTTGATGGTGCTTTACCCGCTGCTACCGTGGATTTTGCCTCCGGAGGCGCAGGTGGTGGGTATCCTGGCGATCACAGCGGTGATTGCGCTGCCCAACACGGTGACGGCTATCAGCTTTAATCAGCTGCTGATGGACGCCATCCCGCCGGAATACCGCGGGTTGCTGATTGGCAACCGCATTGCCATCTTCTCGATCATGACGTTTTTTGTGACGCTGCTGGCGGGGTACATTCTGGAGACGGTGACGGGAGCGGGAGGGTACCAGATTATCTTCGCCATCGGGTTTGTGGGCGCCATTATGACCGGCTATCACCTTTCCAGGGTCAACCCGCTGCAGGCGCCAGCCCCCTCTGAGGCGCGCCGGGCAACCGGACGAGCGGAGCGCATGCTGCCCAGCCTGGATGGGGAGGGGCGGCGTTTCATCAAGATTATGCTGCTGGTGTTTGTGCTCAACGCCAGCAATGCGTTGATTGTTCCGCTGATGCCGCCGTTTGCGGTGAAAACCTTGCTGCTAAGTGACCAGTGGATTGGGATCGGGGCGGCGATTAATACCTTCTTTGTTTTTTTGATTTCGCTGGGGGTGGCGCGGCTGACGCGCAGAATGGGCAACCGGCGGGCGACTGTGCTGGGGGTGGCGGCGCTGGCGCTGGCGGCGGTGGTGCTGGTCTTCACGCGGGATGCGGCGCTCTACCTGGCGGCGATGGTGGTGAGTGGGGCGGCAGCGGGGATTTTAAACACGGCGCAGTTCAATTATGTGCTGGATAACATCCCGCCGGCGACGCGCGCGGCGTGGTTTGCGGTGCTTTCGATGTCGGGCCATGCGGCGGTGCTGATTGGCTCGCTGGGTGGACCGGCGCTGGCCGGGGTGGTGAGCTTTCCGGTGATTCTGGGGATTGTGGCGGGGTTGCGGCTGCTGGTGGGAGGGGCGATCCTGAAATGGGGATGAAACGGCACACTTACGGGCTTAAAGAAAGGTTTTTGGAGCCATGATGGCGCGTTCATATCCCTTGCGGAAGCACGAAGCTGTGCTGCTGGCGGTTGTGATGCTGGTGGCGCTGGCGGTTGCCTGGCTGCGGCTGCAGGGACCCAACCAACCGGCGGAAGATGCGGCGATGTTGATGCGCTACTCCAGCCACCTGGCTCAGGGGCAGGGGATTGTTTGGAATGTGGGGGAGAAGCCGGTGGACGGGGCGACCGACTTTTTGTTCATGGCACTGGTGGCGGGGCTGAACGCGCTGGGCGTTCCACTGGAGGGGGCGGTGCTGGGGTTGGGGTTGGTTGCTCACCTGCTGACGGTGGCGCTGGTGTTCTGGACGGTGACCTGGATTGAGCCCAAAGACATTCGGCTGGCGGGGCTTTCTGCGCTGCTGCTGGCGGTGGGTCCGGGCACGGCTTACACGGCGGTTTACTTTGGCACCACCACCTTTGCATTGGCCGGGGCGCTGACCTGGCACCTGGCGGCGCGGCTGGCGCGGGTTGAGGTTCCGCCGCGCGCACTGACACTGGGTTTTGCGGCAGCCAGCCTGCTGACGGGGCTCATCCGCCCGGAGGGGGTGTTCCTGGCGGGGTTCATCCTGCTGGGGCTGCTGGTGAGGCGCGAGTGGCGCGGCTGGCGGGCGATTGCGCGCGATTTTGGCCTGGTGTTCGGCGGGTTGGGGCTGGTTTACTTCACCTGGCGCTGGGCGTATTTTGGCTACCCCCTGCCCAATCCGTTTTATAAAAAGGGGGCGGGGCTGCTGCACCCGGACGCGCTGGTAAATGCGCTGCGAAACTTTGTGGCGTTGAACCAGCCGTATGCCTGGCTGGTGATAGGGGCGCTTGGGGTGCTGTTGGTGAAGTGGCTGCCTTCGCTGCGCGGGGCGCGGGTGAAGCTGGGGTTGAATTTTGTAAAAACGCGCCTGGCGCTGCTGCTGGGGGGCGCTGCCGCGGGGTTGGGGGTGCTGCTGGGCTTGCTGCGGCGCTCGCAGCCGCAGGAGGGAATGATCCTGGGGTTGTATTCGCAGAAGTATTTTATACTGCTGGCGGGCGGGGCGCTTGCGGCGGCGCTGCTGCTGGCGCTGGGACTGACGGCGCGGCGCTGGCTGCCGGCGAAGTTGAGCCTGCCGTGGTTCAGCAGCCGGTTGGAGGGCAAGGCGCGGGCGTGGGCACTGCGGGCGGGGTTTGTGCTTCTGCCGGCGGTGGGGTTCACGGCCATCTGGGTGCTGCTCTCCAACGAGATGAACTACCTGGGGCGCTTTCAATATCCGCTGGTGGTGCTGCTGATGATGGGCGCTCCGCTGCTGTGGGCGGAAGTGGAAAGCTGGCTGGTGAGGTGGAAAGGATGGGCGGCGCGGGTGGTGCTGGCGCTGGCGGCGGTGGGCGGGCTGGCGCTGACGATTTTGCAATCAGCGGCGCCGGTGTATGCGGACGGGCGCTACGATGTGGGGATTTACCTGCGCCAGTATGCCGCCAGGGGCTACACCATCGCCACCTCGGAGGCGGGACTGCTGCCGTTTTACTCCACGTGGCGGGCGGTGGATACCTGGGGGCTGAACGACCAGTGGATCACGCATACCGGCGAGGTGACGGAGGCTTACCTGGAGCGCTACCAGCCGGAGCTGATTGTGTTCCACGCCAATTTGCAGTTCACCGAGAAGGACCCGGAGACGGCGTGGGATTGGATGGCGCGCAAGCTGTGGCGTTACGCGCAGGCGCGGGGCTACCAGCTTGCGGCGGCGTTCGGCAGCGAGCAAGATGATTATCATTACTACTACGTCAAATCGGGTTTTGAGGATGCGCAGGCGATTATCACCCACCTGCGCCAGATGGATTACCCGTGGTATGAGAACGGCCAACTGGCGGAAAATTTCGCGCCGCAGCAGCCTTAGTGCCCATTCATTTTAGATTTGATGGATGCGCGGTAGAGACGTATTTTATGATGAAGGCTCGTTTGATAGCATCCATCAAAATCAGATGGAATGGGTACTCAGGGGGTGCCGCTGTTTGAGTTGCCGCTATAATTAGCATATCCCGCTTTGCCTGGAGGCAGCACCGATGCAAGCCAAACCCGTGCGTTACACCATGTTTGGGCTTTTATACTTCACCCAGGGGACGATCCTGAGTTATTTTACGGCCCTGAATGCGCTGTATTTTCTTTCCAAAGGGCTGACGATGACCAGCGTGGGGATTTTTGCGACCATCGCGCTGATTCCATTTGTGATTAAAATCTTCCTGGGGATGCTGAGCGACAGGGTGAACCTGCTGGGGATGGGGCACCGTAAGCCGTACATTCTGGTGGGGCTGGTGGTGCAGACGGTGTGCTGCTTGATTGCGCCGTTCATTGACCTGACGACCGGCTACTGGTGGTTTGTGGCGCTGGCGTTTGTGCTGCAGATGGGCATGGCGCTTTACGACACCTGCACCGACGGGCTGGCGCTGGATACCACGCCGCTGGAGGAGAAGGGAATCATCCAGGGGTTCATGGTGGGCGGGCGCGCGCTGGGGGTGGTGCTGACGGCTTCGGTGGTGGGCATCCTGGCGGAGACGGTCTCGTGGCAGGCGGTGTTCTGGCTGCTAGCGGGGCTGACGCTTTTGCCCATTCCGCTGGTGCTGATGGTGCGGGAAGGGGCGCGCCCGGTGGAGCGCACCTTCAACTGGAAGGCGTTCGGGGCGTTTAAAAGGCCGGAGGTGGCGGCGCTGGCGGCGGTGGGTTTGCTGTTCTTCATCATCATTGCGGGTGCCAACCAGATGGTTAATCCCTTCCTGACCAGGACTTACGGCATCAACCTGAGCCAGGCGGGGATGTACACCACGGTGTGGGGCATCGGCGCGGTGCTGGGGGGCGTGGGGGGCGGCTGGCTCATCCGGCGGATTGGCGACCGGCGGGGGACGCTCATCGCGCTGGGGGCGTCGCTGGTTTCGGTGCTGGCGCTGGCGGCGATTGGCAGCCCGGAGATGGCCTGGCCGATTGTGTTCATCTTCGGCGTGACGTATTCTTCGTACCAGACGATTTACTTTGCGCTTTCGATGGGCTATACCGACCTGCACATCGCGGCTTCGATGTTCGCAATTTTGATGGCGATGAGCAACATCGGGCAGGGGATCGGCATGGGGATTGGCGGGGCGCTGGCGGATGGGATTGGCTTCCGCTGGACGTTTGTCATCCTGGCGCTGCTGAATCTGCTGGCGCTGCCGCTGCTGCCGTTGGTTTTCCGCAGGAAGAAGCAGGGAATAACGCACTGAGCTTTGAATTTTGACAACCGATAAATCGGAATACGACGCATACGAGGTAAAGAAATGGCTTTGAACAAAGAATGGCGCAACCGGGTGCTGAACTGGCAAAAAGCGTTGTGGTCGCTGTGTTACCGCCCGCTTGAGAGCGTGGCGCTGAGCGGGTTCACCACCTTTGAGCAATTAACTGCCGAGCAGGCGCTGCAGCACGCCTTTGAGCCGATGCCAGAGGGCAGCGCGTGGGGCGCCAAGTGGGAGTACGGCTGGTTCAGGGGGGAGGTGCGCCTGCCTGAAGCGGCGCGCGGGCAGCGCATCGCATTGCGGCTGAGCCTGGGCGGTAACAGCCTGCTGTGGGTGAACGGGAAAATTGCCGGGGCTTACGGCTGGGCGTATAAGGAAGTGACGCTCTCGCGCAGCGGGGAGCCCGGTAAGAGCTATGAACTGCTGGCGGAGGCTTACGCAGGACACGGGCCGATGGTGGAAACCGGCGGGCCGGTGCCGTTTGGGGTGGAAAACGTGCCAGAACCCCCCGCCAGGCAGACGAAGGTGGGGGAGTGCAGTATTGGCGTGTGGCGCGAGGGGGTGTACCAGCTGGCGCTGGACTTCACCACGCTGCTGGAATTGCGCGATGGGCTTGACCCTTACTGCTTGCGGGTGAGCGAAATTGACCAGGGGCTGATGGATGTGACCCTGGTGTGCGACCTGGAACTGCCAGAAGCGGAGATGTTGGAGAGCGTCGAAAAGGCGCGCGCGCTGCTGGCTCCGCTGCTGGCGTGCACCAACGGGCCGAGCATGCCCAGGTTGCACGCGTTTGGTCACGCGCACATTGACGTGGCCTGGCTGTGGCCGCTGGCTGAGACGGAGCGCAAGGTGGCGCGCACGCTGGCCAACCAGTTCAGCCTGATGGCAGAATACCCGGAGTTTCGTTTTTTGCAGAGCCAACCGCACCTTTACATGATGCTGAAAAAACGCTACCCGGAGCTCTATGAGCGGGTGCGCGAGGCGGTGAAAAGCGGGCAGTTGATTGCCGACGGCGCCATGTGGGTGGAGGCGGATACCAATATCAGCGGGGGCGAGGCGCTCATCCGGCAGGTGCTGCACGGGCGCAGGTTCTTCCGCGAGGCGTTTGGCGTGGACAGCCGGGTGTTGTGGCTGCCGGATGTGTTTGGTTATTCCGGCGCGCTGCCGCAAATTTTGAAGGGCTGCGGGTGCAGCGGGTTTGCCACGCAAAAAATCACCTGGGCGTATAACGGGGGGGATGCCTTCCCTTATAACATTTTCTGGTGGCAGGGAATTGACGGCAGCAGCATCCCGGCGCATATTTACACTGATTACAACAGTGAGACGCACCCGAAGAGTATTTTTGAGCGCTGGAATACGCGCCTGCAGCCCAACGGCGTGCCCACGCTGATGCTGGCTTTTGGTCACGGGGACGGCGGGGGCGGGCCAACGCGCGACCACCTGGAATACCTGCGGCGCGAGCGCGACCTGGAAGGGCTGCCGAGGGTTGAAATCAGCTCGCCGGCGGCGTTTTTTGAAGATATTGCCGCGCGCGGGTTGCCGGTGAAGCGTTACGTGGGCGAGTTGTACTTCCAGGCGCACCGCGGGACGTACACGTCACAGGCGCGCACCAAGCTGGGCAACCGGCGCAGTGAAATTGCGCTGCGCGAGGCGGAGATGTGGGGCACGGCGGCGCGGGCGCTGCGCGGGTATGCGTTTTCGGCGCGGACGCTGGATGAGGCCTGGGTGAACCTGATGCTCAACCAGTTCCATGATATTTTGCCGGGGTCTTCGATTCACCGGGTGTACGAGGAGACCGAAGCGATGCTGGGCGAGGTGTACCAGAGCGCGCAAAAAGCGGCGCGGGCGGCAGCGGGCAGCCTGGTTGCGCCGGGTGAGGGGCTGACGGCGTTCAACTCGCTGAGCTGGGAACGCACTGCGCTGGTGGAGACGCCGGAGGGGACGGTGGAAGTGAAGGTGCCGCCCTGCGGGTGGATTGGCGTGACGCCGGAGACGACGCGACGCGGGCGCACCGGCAAACGCGGCGCGCTGGCAGGCGAGCGCTGGCTGGAAAACGACCTGCTTCGGGCTGAATTCAACGAACGGGGTGAATTGACCAGCCTGTATGATAAGGAGGCGGGGCGCGAAATCATGGCGGGGGCGGGCAATGCCTTCAGGCTGTATAAGGATGTGCCCAACAAGTACGACGCCTGGGACCTGGATAGCATGGTAGAGCAAATGCCGGTGGAGACGCCCGAAACGGCGGCGTTTGAGGTGGTGAAGAGCAGCCCGCTGGTGGCTAAGTTGCGCCTGACGCGCAAACTGGCGCACTCCTCGCTGACGCAGGTGGTGAGCTTGCGGCGCGGCAGTCGGCGGATTGACTTTGAGACCACGGTGGACTGGCAGGAAAGCCACCGCTGCCTGAAGGTGGCCTTCCCGGTGCAAATTCACGCGGATGAGGCTATCCATGAAATCCAGTTTGGCCACCTGCGGCGCCCCACGCACCGCTCGCGGCCTTACGACGCGGACCGCTTTGAGGTGTGCAACCACAAGTGGTCGGCGCTGGCGGAAGAGAACCGCGGGGTGGCGCTGCTGAACGACTGCAAGTACGGCTTGAGCGCAACCGGCAACAGCCTGAACCTGACGCTGCTTAAATCTTCGCTGGCGCCGGATATGACCGCGGATAAGGGCCTACAGCACTTCACCTATGCGCTGTACGTGTGGAACGGCAGCCTGGCGGAGAGCGGGGTGGTGCGGGAGGCTTACGAGCTGAACGTGCCGGTGCTGGTGGCGCCGGGCGAGGGCGGGATGGGGTCACTGTTCAGCCTGGACGCGGAAAACATCGTCATCGAGACGGTCAAACCGGCGGAGGACAGCCCGGCGGATGTGATTGTGCGCCTGTATGAGGCCAAGCGGATGGCGACGCGCTGCGTGTTGAGCACCAGCCTGAAGGTGAAAGGTGCGCAGCAGACGGATATGACCGAAGCGCAGCAGGCGGGATTGGCGTGCAAAGATGGGAAAATTGCGCTGGACTTCCGCCCGTTTGAAATCAAAACTGTGCGGTTGAAGCTCTGAGCAGGGGAAATGAAGCCGGAACGCGCGCCAGGATTCTCGCTGAAGCTCAACCAGCCTGCGCTGGTGGTGGGGGCTGTGCTGCTGCTGGTGGTGCTGTGGAACTTCTGGCTGCCGTTTGCGCAGGATTACTTTAACCAGGTGACCAAGGCGACGCTGCCGCCAAACGTGGATTTTTACGCCTACTTTACCGCCGGGCAGCGCTTCAACGCAGGGGCTAACCCGTATTACTACGGCGAGGCGCAGCCGGGGAGCGCTTTAATCTCGGAATACCTGTACCCGCCGACCTTTTTGCCGCTCTTTGGAGCACTGGCGCGGCTGCCCTACGACGCGGCGCGCACGTTGTGGCTGGGACTTTACGCGCTGGTTTACCTGGCGGCTTTTACGGCGCTGGCGATGGGGCTGCCGCGCGCGGAACGGCTGACCTTTGCCGGGCTGGGGGCGCTGCTGACGGCAACGTCCTTCCCGCTGCTGTTGCACATCCGCAACGGGCAGGCGGATGTGCTGGTGATTGGGCTGGCGCTGTTGAGCTTCAGCCTGTACGGCAGGGGAAAGAGGGGAGCTTCAGCGCTGTTGCTGGCACTCGCAGGGCTGTTGAAGGTGAGCCCGCTGCTGCTGCTCATCTATTACCTGCTCTATCTGCGGGACTGGCGCTACACGCTGGCTGTGCTGGCAGCAGGGGTGGGGCTGGCGGGGATCTCGCTGCTGGCGGTACCGTTCCATTACTACCCGGAGTACGTGATGTACATTCTGCCGGTGGTGAGCGGCGGGACGGGGTATTACCTCAACCAGTCGCTGCTGAAATACCTGGCGGACAACCCGCTGCTGGCGCAGGGGGTATCGGCTGCGGGGCTGGGGCTGTTTGCGCTGTTTGCCGGGTGGGCGGGGAGCCAGCAGCGGCGGGCAGACGGCTTTGAAACGACCGCGGCGTTCATCCTCAATCTGCTGGTGATTCTGGTTTTTCAGGGTAAGGCCTGGTCAATGGCTTACGTATGGGCCATCCTGCCCTGCGCGCTGGTGCTGACCTACCTGCTGCACCACGCGGCAAAGCCCTGGCAGCTGCTGGCGGCGGGCGCAGCCAGCGCGTTGATGGTTGCTAAAATTTACGGCTATCCCCCGCTGGATTCGTTGAATCTGCTGGGGGCGCTGGTGATGGGCGGCCTGCTCATGGTGGTGTGCTGGCCGCGAACGACAAAAGAAAATGGAGGCGTGGCATGATTGTCACAGCGGATGATTTGGTGCGGGTGGGGCTGGCGATTCTCATTGGCGGGTTGATTGGCGCGGAGCGCGAGTACCGCGATAAGGCAGCCGGGTTCAGAACGCTGATTTTTATCACGCTGGGCTCTACCCTTTTCACTATGTTTTCTGCGCGGCTTGGCGGGCCGGAAGACCCGGTGCGCATCGCGGCGAACATTGTGACCGGCATCGGCTTCCTGGGCGCGGGCACCATCCTGCGCGGGGAGCACGGCGTGACCGGCCTGACGACCGCGGCAGCCATCTGGCTTTCGGCGGCGCTGGGGTTAGGGATTGGCGGGGGGGATCTGGGGCTGGTGCTGCTGGCAACGGGGGCAATCCTCATCGTTCTGTGGATCTTTCCGTACTTTGAGCGCTGGATTGATCGGGCTCAACATACGCGCATGTATGAACTGGTTATCCGGCAGGATGATGAGAAGGTGAAGCAGTTGGAGCAGTTGTTTGTTGATACCGGGTTGAGGACGCATCACCACCGGCGCTGCCGGCGGGGGGAGGTGCTGACGTTAAGCTGGTTGGCGACGGCCAAACCCGCCCGGCACGATGCGGTGACCGACCGGCTGCTGCACGACCCTGAAGTGCTTGAATTGAGGTATTAAATGGCACTGGCGCACCGGTTTAATTACCGGGCGGTGGCAGTGGTGGTGACGCCCACGCACGTGCTGCTGCACCGACTGGTGAACGATAACTTCTGGAGCCTGCCCGGGGGACATGTGGAGATGGGGGAGTTCGCCGCGGAAACTCTGCGGCGCGAGATGGTGGAGGAAATTGGCGAGGCGGCGCAGGTTGGTCGGCTGTTGTGGGTTTCGGAGAACCTGTTTACGCACAACGGGAGGCGCTTTCACGAGGTGGGGCTGTACTTCCTGGCACGCTTTGCTAAAAACTCGCCGCTTTACCAAAAAGAGGGGTTCATGGGGTTGGAGGTGTATGAGCCGGAGGTTGGGCCGGCCTTGAAACTGGAGTTTCGCTGGTTTCCACGCGAGGAGGGTGTGCTGAGGGCGCTGCCGGTGTTGCCGCAGTTTTTGCCCGGCGGGTTGGTGAAGCTCCCCCGCCACCCGGTGCACTTCATTCATGCGGATGAATGAGGCGGGCGGGCAAAGCAGAGTATAATCTGGCCTGAAATCATCTTCATTAGCTGGCGGCAGGCAATGACCCAAGGCGTTGTGTTTGATATCATGCGCTTTTCGACCCACGATGGGCCGGGCATCCGCACGACGGTTTTTTTGAAGGGCTGCCCGCTGGCCTGCGCCTGGTGCCACAATCCCGAAAGCCAATCCATCCAACCGGAACTGATGCTGCGCCCGAATTTGTGCATTCGCTGCGGGGCTTGCATCGAAGCCTGCCCGGAAGGCGCAATTTACGCAGAAGACGGACTGATTCTGACAGATATCGAGCGCTGCATCCTGTGCACGGCCTGCTCGGAGGCGTGTTATGCCGAGGCGCGCGAGCTGGTGGGGCGCGAGATGAGCGTGGCGGAAGTGGCGGCTGAGGTGGCGCGGGACATCCCCGTTTACGAGGAATCGGGGGGCGGGGTGACCTTCTCCGGCGGGGAGGCCTTGATGCAGCGCGATTTTTTGAGCGCGCTGCTGGCTG
>CAYVOX010000003.1:2565-59357 GCA_964453035.1 uncultured Anaerolineaceae bacterium | reverse complement strand
TTTCTCATCTTTCCACTGCTTCCATTCCGACTCGGGTGTTGCTATAATGGTCGGTGTAGGGTTGCACCTTAACAACTGGATAGAGCAAGACTCGCAGGCTCGCCTTTCCTTGAACCGAAAGGAGTAAAGGAAATGGCGAGGCCAATAAATGTTTCGCAAGGAACAGTCTACAAACGCCCGGACGGTACCTGGAGAACGCAAACCAGCGTTGACGGGAGAAGGCTTTCTCACAGCGCGAAAACACGAAACGAATGCGTGGAATGGCTGCACGCCAGGCAGAGTGAACTGAAGCAGGGACTCGATCTCAAAGGCGCCAGCACCAGGCTCGGGGACTTTCTGCTGACGTGGCTTGAGCAGATCCGATCCAACCTCAGGCTGAGAACGGTGGAGGGGTACGCCGTGATCATCCGCGTGCACATCCTTCCCCACCTGGGCAATCACAGGCTGATGGACCTGAAGCCGGATATCATTGACCAGTTCTACGCAACGCTGCTGAGAAATGGAGTCAGCCGGCACGCCATTCACGCGACCCACCGCGTGCTGCACGTCGCCCTGGAGAAAGCGGTCAAGTACTCCTACCTGCTGCGCAACCCCGCGCACGGCGCGATCGTCCCCAAAGCCGTTTCTGCGGAAATGAGCGTTCTGGATGAAGAGCAGGTCTCGAGATTACTGACCGCCGCGCACGCCTCGCGCTATGAAGCTCTGTTTCACCTGGCTGTGGTCACCGGTATGCGCCAGTCAGAACTGCTTGGGTTGAAGTGGGCGGACCTCTCCTGGAACAGGGGCGTGTTATACGTCCGCCGGCAGGCCATGCGGCGGGTTGCGGATGGTTTCTCTGAACCAAAAACAAAGGCGGGACGCAGGACGGTCAAGCTGGGAAACACAACGCTGCAGATGCTGCAGCAGCAGTATCACCAGCAACAGTTGGCCCGCGCTGTGGCGGGCAGCCGGTGGAAAGATAATGACCTGATCTTCACCTCCAGCATCGGCACCCCGCTCAACCAGCGCAACGTGAGCCGCGAATTTCACGAAATCCTCACAGCAGCCGGCTTGCCCCCAATTCGTTTTCACGATCTGCGCCACACGGCGGCATCGCTGATGCTCAATCACGGCATACCGGTCATCGTCGTTTCGAAGATCCTGGGGCACTCCAAGCCGAGCGTGACGTTGGATATCTACGGGCACCTGTACAACGAAATGCTGGACCAGGCTGCGAAGTTGATGGATGATCTGGTCTCTCCGGTGCAGGTCGCGGAGTTGAACTTTCACAAGGTGCCGACCGCCTGAAGAAGCGGGATTCAATCTGCACCGAAACTGCACCAAAACTGCACCAGGATTTTGGTCAAACACCGCCAAAAATGGGATTTTCCCTTCTCTTACCCCCATATATGGGGGATGGCGGCCAAATGACCGCCACCTGTGGTGCGCCCCCGGAGAGGCTCGAACTCTCAACCTCCAGATTCGAAGTCTGTCACTCTGTCCATTGAGCTACGAGGGCGATACTCAGATTATACCCCAAAACCAAAGCGGGCGCTCGTGCTGAGCGCCCGTTCGCATGACAACCTGTCCGTTCTACGGTACCACTTTGAGGTGCGGGTTGACCCAGAAGATGCGGTCGTCGGTTGAGGCGCCGTTCGCTTTCACATACAGGCGGAAGGTGACCGATTTTCCCACCAACCCCTGTGCAGCCAGGTCAATATTAATCGGGCTGGCTTCATTCTCGGCTTTCTTCACCATCTCAACCAGCACCTTCTCATCCTCGCCGGCGATCTTTGCGGTCAGGATCACCTTGGCGTTGCATTTGGGCGAATCCACCGCGCACACTACCAAAGACTGGAAGAAGGATTTGGCTGGCACCAGCATCGGCGGGAACTTGCCCACGATGACGCCGTCCGTCACTGCCTGCGTGATCATCAAAATGCCGGGCTCATCTTCTTCATAATCATTGATGAACTTAGGCTTATCCACTTTTGTGACCGAACCCGCCTTATCGCCAACCTTTCCAGGACAGGGCAGCAGCCCGCTGGCATTGCGCCACTCAGCGCTGCACAGGTTGTCCAGCAGGGTAAATTTTTCAGCAACGGTGATAGCCACCCAGAACGAACTGGTGCCACTGGCGCCCACGCCAAACAGCGCGCCGTTCTGATTCTTAAGTTTCCAGTGGCTTTCAACCTTTCCCGTGCTCCCGGGAGCGGTCATTTCAACCGAAATTTGAACGGTCTGGTTCGTCGCCACGGTCTTGCCCGATTCAACCAGCGCTTTACTGTTAACGGCTTTCATCAGGTTGCCCTCCTGGAAAACCAGCGCATAATTCGAGTTCCAGGTGCAACTGCCCACGTTCTTGATTTCCCAGGTTTTGGTAAAAACCGTATTCGGGTAGAAGAATGTTCCATCGGGAACAGTCACATCGCGTACAAATGCTGCCTGGTCGCAGGGGATGGACGTGGCGGAAGGCTGCGCTGGCGGCTGCGTAGTGCTGGGCTTAGGCGTGAGGCTCGGCACCACCGTCTGCGCCGGCAGGGTCTGGGTTTTTACCGGCGAGGCGCCCTGCCCGGTGGCGGTTGGCGCCAGGGTTTTATTAATCGCAAGCGAGGTGCTAAGCGCATCCACGGTTTTGGCCGCGGAGGTGCGCAGCGCATCCACCGGCGCCACAGTTGCCGTCGCCTGACCGTCACCCTGGAGCAGGTTGCAGGATGCCAGCACCAGCACGGCAAAAATACTCATCGCAATCCATTTTTTCATGTTCTCCTCCTTCACTTACCTTAGACGCCGGATGACGGTCACAGGTTCCAGTTGTTAAGAATCAGGATAGTACATTCCCTCCCGCATGTCAACCGGGCATTGATCAGGCTTTGCCCAGCAAAGCGCGCAGGAACACCCTGGTGCTGAAAGGTTGCCCGGAGAGCAGGTTTTGCGCGCGGAACATGCCAGCCGCCGACCGCACAACCAGCAGGCAGGTGATAAGCAATAGCCCTGCCGCCAGCAACGGCTGCCACACAGGCAAATTCACTGCTGAAAGCCGGGTCATCATCGCCACCGGAGAGGTTAGCGGGAACAGGCTGAGGATGGTGGCAATCACACCGTTAGGCTCTTCCACAAAAGCCGAGATGAAAAACATGGGAAGCGCGCTCGGCATCACCACCAGGGTAGTGGCCTGAGAGGCTTCGCGCAAATTGGGCACCAGCGCGCCGATACCTGCCATCAGGCTGCCGTAGAGGATGAAACCCAGGACAAAGAACACCAATCCCCAGGCCAGCAGCGAAGTGGGCAGCTGAAATTCCGGCGGCAGATTAATCACCGAGCCGCCCAGGCGCATCAACAGCAGCCCTGAACCGCTCCAGACCGCCGTCTGCAGCAGGCCCGCAATGCCCAGCGCGGCAATTTTCCCGGCCAGCATCTCGGTCGGCGTTACGGAGGTCATCATGATTTCAATCACACGGTTCTGCTTCTCGGTGGTGATGCTGTTCAACATCAATGTGGCTGTGCTCAGAATGACGATGTAAAACAACAGCATCACAATATACGGCACAAAGAAGGTCAGCATATTGGTTGGGTCGCGTGCTTCGGGTTGCTTCAGGCTGGTCACCTCCAGCGCAAACGGCGCCCGCAGGCGTTTCATCAAGTCTGCGTCGCCATTCACCAGGTTGTAGAGCAGGGTCAATTCCATCCCGTAGGAATCCGTTTGTCCGCCGATGGGGTTGTAATCCGGGCGCGCGTAAACCAGCTCGCCCGTCTCAACATAGTCTTTTGAGACCAGGTAATAAGCGCTAATTTCACCCGCCTGGTAAGCCTGCAGCGCTTCAGCCTCACTGGCAAACGGGCGCAGGCGATTGCGCTGCTCCGGTGGGATGGTTTTGATGATCCCGCTTGCATCCACAAAGCCTTCCACACCCTGAGATGGCGCCGATGAAACCAGTTGGTTAATCAGGCTGCTCGATCCCGATTGCTGGCCTGAATTACCAAATAGAAACATCACCGCGAACCCAAGCAGGGGGATGAGCAGCAGCATGAGAATGTATGAACGCCTGACAATCACCGTGCGCAGCTCGTGTTTAAACACCAGCCAGAATTTTTTCATTTCACCCCTCCTCGCCCAAACACCTCTTTCCAGGAAAGGTGCTTACCGTAGCGCAGCATCCCCAGGCGGAAGGCGCGAGCCGCCAGCCAGACTGCGCCAGCCGCAAAAAGGCACACCAGGCCAATCGAAAGCGCCAGTTGCCAGAATGGAATTTGCGTGAAGGCCGCCCGCATCGGCAAGGCCACCGGGGCGGTGAGCGGGAAGAGGCTCATCCCAACTGAGAGCGGGCTGTTCGGCGATTCCATCAGGACGCCAACAAACCAGTAAGGGATAACCACCGGCAAGGTAAAAAATCCAGAAAGCTGCTGTGCCTCGCGGGTATCGGTGGTGGTGGCTCCGGCTGCTGCCATCAGCCCCGCCACCATGATGAACCCGGGGAGCAAGGTCAGCAGAGTGATGGTGAGCAGTTGCGCATCCACCCTCACTTCAAAGTTCAGATTAACATCCGCAAACCACAGGCCAATGATACCCACCAGGATCCAGATGATGAGCTGGGTGAGCCCCACCCCCAGGTTACCCGCCACCTTGCCCGCCATCAACTGCTCCGCAGAGACCGACGTGACCACAATCTCCATGGTACGGTTCTCTTTTTCCTCAACTAGCGCCTGGACGAGATAACTGCCGCTGACATTGATGACAATGATGAAAATCAACCCGCTGAGAAATGGGATGATAACGCTCATAAAGTCGCTCTCCGCGGCGCTGCGCGAGCCATCCAGCGAGCGGATGGTAATTTCAGCCCCCTTCACCGCCCGCGCCCTCACCTGCTCCGGGTAATCCCGAACCAGGTTGAAGCGCAAGAACTCCCTGAAGTCCGTCTGCGTGCGCTCTTTGATGCCCTCCTGGGCGATATACTGAATTTTTCCGCTCTGGAAGTAATCCACAGGCAGCACAAAGTACCCCTGGATCGCTCCAGCCTGCAGGTCTCGCTGCGCCTCATCAGCCGTAGCGTAAGGCCTGAACACTGTGTTAGGGATGAGAATATCGCTCTGCTCGGGCACCGGGCGGGCATTTGCCAGCCGGCCGGATAGGTCCACATACCCCGCCGGGCTCATGTCAGACTGCAACCACACGGTGAGGAAAACCACTCCGATCATCAGCAGGATGAACAACGGGATGCTCATCAAAGCAAACAGGAAGCGCTTGCGAAGCACGTGGCGCAGGTATTCGTACCGAAATACCAGCCAGAACTTTTTCATGCCGCCTCCCCCTCCCCCTGCACCACGCGGATGAAGATTTCATCCAGGGTGGGCACCGCAATTTCAAACTGCTCAAGCTGCACCTGCTGTGCCACCAACCAGGAAAGCACGCCTTGCGGCGTGGCGCTCTTCGCCAGGTTGAGCCGGGTGTTGCCGTTCTCCCCCTCCACCCCAACCACCCCCGGAATGTTAGCCGGCAGCGCGTTGAGCGCCCGTACCACCACCGCCGGCGCGGCAAACTGGCGGCGAATATCCCCCAGCGAGCCGTACAGCACCGTCTCGCCCTGGTTAATCAACACCAACCGGTCGCAAAGCTCTTCCACCTGGTGCATCTGGTGGGTGCACATCACCACCGCCACTCCGCGGTTGCGCTGCTCACGCAGCAAATCCTTCACCATCTGGGTGTTGACCGGGTCGAGCGCGGCAAAAGGCTCATCAATAATCACCAGCTCCGGTTCGTGAACCAACGTCACAATCAGTTGGGCTTTCTGCTGCATGCCCTTGGAGAGCTCTTTCACCTTCTTCTTGCGGTGGGCAGCCAGGTCAAAGCGCTCCAGGTAAGCGTTGATGCGCCGGTGAGCTTCATCCGGCGCCAGCCCTTTGAGCGAAGCCAGGTAAGCCAGGCAACGCTCCAGGGTGATATCCTGGTACAGGCCGCGTTCCTCCGGCATGTAACCGGTGCGGTTCTTGTGCGCCTCGCTGAGTGCCCCGCCAAAAATGCTCACCTTGCCCGAATCCGGTTTGAAGATATCCAAAATGATGCGGATCGAGGTGGTTTTCCCGGCCCCGTTTGGACCCAGCAGGCCAAAAATCTCGCCAGGTTCAACCGTAAAAGAAACGTCTTTGACCGCCTTTTGCGCGCCAAAAGCCTTTGAGATGTGCTCAACTTCGATGGTTGCCATAGTTATTCTCCCAAAAAACAATAGCCACCCCACCCCCCGGTGTGCGACTGAGTAAATCATATCACAAAAATTTAGGTGTTTTCAGCTAAGAATACCGTAAGGGTGCTTCGACCGCACCCTTACGTTAGAACGACACAGCTTATACCTGCAATAAACCGTTGAGGGTTACCCCCCCTCTTTCTCATACGGGATGCCATCCGCCGCAGGTGCCTGCGAGCGCCCGATCACGCCCGCCAGGATGACCATCGTGGCGATATACGGCAGCATCAACAGCACCTCGGAAGGGATGGGTATCTTGAGAATCGCCAGCCTGGAAGCCAGCCCATCCGCGAAGCCGAACAGCAGCCCCGCGCCAAACGAACCGAACGGGTTCCAGTTGCCAAAAATCATCGCCGCCAGGCCGATGAAACCGCGCCCGCCGGTCATCACCTGGTCAAAGCGCCCCACCGAACCCACCGTGAAGTAGGCGCCGGCGAGCCCCGCCATCATCCCGCCCAGGATCACGGCAACATACCTGGTTTTGAAGACGTTAATCCCCAGCGTATCGGCTGCTTTAGGATGCTCGCCCACCGCGCGCAGGCGCAATCCCCAGCGCGTGCTGAACAGAACCACCTGCAGCACAATCAGGAAGATGAACATGGCATAGATGAACAGGTTGTTATCAAACAAAATCGGTCCAATGACGGGAATATCTGAGAGCAGCGGGATGGGCCAGGATGGGAAAACGCCCGGGTTGTTAAGCTCCTGGTAAACCGAGAGGAACTTGGTGGAAAGGTACGAGGTTAAACCTGTCGCCAGGATGTTAATCACCGTGCCGGAGATAATCTGGTTGACTTTGTACTTAATCGAGAGCACCGCGTGCAGCAAGGACATCAACCCACCCGCAAGGATCGCAGCCAACAGCCCCCACCACGGGCTGCCCGCCACGCTGCCTACGTAGGTGCTGATGAACGCGCCGGTCAACATCATGCCCTCGATGGCAATGTTAACCACGCCCGCGCGCTCGCACAGGATGCCCGAAAGCGCGCCGAGCGTGATGGGCACAGCCTTGCCAATCGTCGAAGAGAACAGCCCGCCCAGGTTGAGCGACTGCCCGATGGTAGCCCACACGATGAACGCAAAAACGAAGCACATGGAGACTACCCCCAGCACCCAGTTCGTCCAGCGTTTAAAGCCGCGCGCCAGTTGAATTCCGCCGAGCACGGCGCAGGCCACCGCCAGGGCGTAGAACATCGGCTGAGCCGTCACCACCCAGGGCGGCAGTTCCTGGTTGGAACCGCCCGGAACCAGCCCAAAGGTGGCCGTATCTAGCGGGGAAACACCCCCGGCAAAAATGATGACAATTGCCAGGGCAACCAACAGGAAAAACCCACCCATCACCCGCTGGCGCAGCGGGGAGGTAGTGGTTAACTGACGGTGAAAAGTGGTTGTGGTCATGAGTTATTTGCCTCCCCATCCGGCTTTGACGGTCACACCGCCCTCGCCAACCGCTTGCTTGCGGAGGCGGTAGATTGTCCGGATAATGGCTGGAGCGGCGATGAAGATCAAAATCACCGCCTGTAGAACCGAGATAATCTCAGTGGGAATACCCGCCACAACCTGCATGCGGGTCGCTCCGTTGTACAAAACGCCGAACAACAACGCCGAAAGCACCACGCCGACCGGGTGATTGTTTCCCAGCAGCGCCAGGGCAATGCTATCAAAGCCGTAGCCGGAGGAGAACGCCAGCGCCAGGTTGTGATTGACGCCCAGCACGTCGTTGGCTCCCGCCAGGCCCGCCAACCCGCCAGAAAGCGCCATCGCCAGCACAATGTTGCGGGTCACGTTAATACCCGCATATTTGGCAGCGTTGGGGTTAGATCCCACCGTGCGCAGGTTAAAGCCCCAGGTGGTTTTGAACATGAACCAGTAAACCAGGTAAGCCACTACCAGGGCCACAAAAAAGCCCAGGTGAAACCGAATGGGGGTATCAAAGAACTGTGGGAGCATGGCGCTGGGCTGGATGGTGGGGCTGACCGGGTTGAACGAATTGGGGCGCATCATCGGCCCGCGCAGCAGAAATTCGCTCAACCGGAAGGCAATGTAATTCATCATAATCGTGTTAATCACCTCATGCCCGCCGGTTTTGGCTTTAAGCCAGCCCGGGATGAAACCCCAGATGGCCCCACCGGCAAACCCCGCCAGCAGCGCCAGCGGAATGTGAATGATAGCCGGTAAACCGGTGATTGAATAACCCACAAAGGCCGAGGTGATGGCGCCTACGAAGATTTGACCCTCCGCGCCGATGTTGAACACGCCCGAGCGGAAACCCAACGCCACAGCCAGGCCACCAAAAATATAGGGGGTGGCTGTCACCAGGCTCTCCAGGATGGGGTTAAACGCCCGGCGAATTTCCAGCGCATCGCCGCTTTGCAGCGCGGTAATCATTCTCAACGGGTCGCCCAGCGAGCCGGTAAAGAGCGCCCCGTAGGCTTTTGAAATCACATCCCACGAGGCATACAGCCCTTCTCCAAAGGAAGCGGCAAAACCGGCATACACCTCCTCGCTGGTTAAGATGATGAAAAATGCGCCAATAATCAGGCCGGTAAAAACTGCCAGCAGGGGGATGAGCGCAATCCGCCAGCGAGAAGATTTACCCTTCTTGGCTGAAGGCCCCTTGCCGGATATTTCCTCAAGGAAAATCTGCCCGGCGTTCTTCTTTTCAGGTGCATCTGGAGTGGTCATATCAGCCTCCCCTCTCGTTTTGTAAGGTTGGCTCAACATCCTGGGTGATCCCAGCCATCAACAGGCCAATTTTCTCCTTGGTGGCTTCTGCCGCTGGGACAACTGCCACAACTTTTCCACGGTACATCACCGCGATGCGGTCCGAGAGCTGCATAACCTCATCCAGCTCGGTGGAAGCCAACAGCACCGCCACCCCATCATCGCGCCGCTTGAGAATCTGGCGGTGAATGTACTCAATGGAGCCCACATCCAGGCCGCGCGTGGGCTGCGCTGCCACCAGCAGTTTGATGGGACGGGAAAGCTCGCGCGCCACGATCACCTTTTGCTGGTTGCCTCCGGAGAGCGATTCCACCGAGGTCATCGCGCCCGGTGTGCGGATATCGTAAGCCGAAATAAGTTTATCGGCGTTTTCGAGCGCCTTATCCCATTGAATGATGGCGCCTCTGGCAAAAGGCGGCTGGTAATAGGTGCACAGGATCAGGTTATCCATCACCGGGAAAGGCAGCACCAGGCCGTCCCGCTGGCGGTCCTCAGGAACGTGAGCCGTCCCCGTCTCGGTAACCTTGCGGGGGTTAGCCTGGGTGATATCGATATCCACCAGGGTAATTTTTCCGCCCGCTGCTCGCCGCATGCCCGTGACGGCTTCCACCAGCTCGGTCTGACCGTTGCCCTGCACGCCAGCCAGCCCCAGCACCTCGCCTGCGCGCACCTCAAACGAAACCTCATCCACTGAAACCTGGCGGCGCTCATCTGTCACCACCAGGTCTTCAACCCTCAACACAACATCGCCGGGGTTGCAGGGCGTGCGCTCCAGTTCAAGCTGCACGGCGCGCCCCACCATCATCGCCGCCAGTTTGTTCTGGTCGGCCTCAGCGGGCACGGTAGTGCCAATGACCTTGCCGCGGCGGATCACAGTGATGCGGTCGGCTACGTCAAGCACTTCGCGCAGCTTGTGGGTGATAAAGATGATGGATTTACCCTGCTTCACCAGCGAGCGCATGATTTTGAAAAGCTCATCGGCCTCCTGGGGGGTGAGCACCGCGGTGGGCTCGTCAAAGATGAGAATGTCCGCGTGGCGGTAGAGCAGCTTGATAATCTCCACGCGCTGCTGAACCCCAACCGGCAAATCCTTGACGTAGCTATCCGGGTCAACCTGCAAATTGTAGGTTTCCGAGATTTCACGAATGCGGCTGGCGGCAGTAGCGCGATCCAGCAGCCCACCGGGTTTAAGGGTCTCTTCCCCCAGCATCACGTTTTCTGTCACCGTGAACACCGGAATGAGCATGAAATGCTGGTGAACCATGCCCACCCCCGCCCGGATGGCATCACCGGGCGAGTGCACCTTGATGGGTTGCCCGCGCACGCTAATCTGGCCTTCATCCGGCTGGTACAGGCCGTAGAGGATATTCATCAGGGTGGTTTTTCCGGCGCCATTCTCACCCAGCAGGGCGTGAATCTCCCCCTCTTCAAGGGTGAGCGATATGGCGTCGTTGGCCAACACCCCCGGGAACCGCTTGGTGATGCTGTTTAATTCAAGGATTGGGGTCATAAGATGCTCCAGTCAGTGGGAGTTCAGCTGGTCATTGATGAGAAATAGATTAATAATTCAAGCAGATTGTACCATAAGCCAAAAAACAGGCTTCAAATTTTTAAATGGGAGTTTACCTTTCAACCAATGGACAAGCCCGCGGTCAATAAAAAACAGCTGGCATCAGAGATGCCAGCTGTTCTTCAGTCTTATCGCTAAGGTTTAGGGCATGGTCTTAATCTTGCCAGCGATGATGTCGGCTTTGAGGGTGTCAAGTTCCTTGGTCAGGGCAGCGTCAATCTTGGCCTTGTATTCAGAGCCAACCACCAGGCTGACGCCGTTGTTGGCGAGCGTGCCCAGGT
This sequence comes from uncultured Anaerolineaceae bacterium, assembly GCA_964453035.1. Taxonomy (GTDB): domain Bacteria; phylum Chloroflexota; class Anaerolineae; order Anaerolineales; family Anaerolineaceae; genus CAYVOX01. The sequence continues at coordinate 48,564 of CAYVOX010000003.1, read as the reverse complement.
ATTGTTCGCCCTTGAACTTGCCGTCAATGGCCAGTTTGATGGTGTCCTTAACCCACAGGTCCATCGCCTTCAGAGCGGAGGCCAGGATGTATTCCTTGTAATCGGTGTACATTGCGGACCAGTCGGTGTCCACACCAATCATCAGGCCGGTCTTGCGGCCTTTGAGGGCAGCCAGGGTACCCTGACCAACCGGGCCAGCCACGGGCATGACGATATCGGCGCCTTCGTCAAGCAGGGTTTCGGTCAGTTTCTTGCCGTTATCAAGGTTGCTGAAGTCACCGGTGAAGAGACCCTTCTGAGTCTTCGGATCCCAGCCCAGAACCACAACGCTCTTGCCTTTGGCTTCGTTATACTTCTGCACGCCCAGGTAGAAACCATCCATGAAGGCGGTGACGGTGGGGATTTGCATGCCGCCGTAGGTGCCCACTTTGCCGGTCTTGGTCTGAGAGGCAGCCAGGTAACCGGCCAGGTAAGTGGCCTGGTCAATCTGGAAGCCGCTGCCGCGCACGTTGGCAATCACGGGGGTGTAGCCGAAGTCAACAATGGCGAACTTCATATCCTTGTTCTTCTCAGCGGCGGCTTTGGTGGCATCGCCGAGCAGGAAGCCAACGGGGATGATGATGTCGCATTTTTCTTCGATGTAGGCGTTGATGTTCTTCTCGTAATCGGTCTGTTGTTTGGATTCGACATACTTGACGTCAATGGCGTAAGTCGTCTTGGCGTCCTGCATGCCTTTCCAGGCTGTGGCGTTGAAGGATTTGTCGTCAACGCCGCCGGTGTCTGTGACCTGGCAGGCCTTGAATTTCTTGGCAACTGTGGCAGTTGCCGGGGTCTGGCAGGCGGTCAGCACCATGGTAGCCAGAAGCACAATAGCCAATACAGTGTACAGCTTTTTGTTCATTCCTCCTCCTTGAGGTTAGCAAAAAAGGGTTTGGTATGCGAGAAAACAACCCACACCGCTCGCAACAGCTATAGTATAAACCTCATAGCCGTCTTGCGCAAGCGTGTCATAAATCCTGTTTTTTGAGAAAATCATCGTGGGTTGCTGCCCGCAGCGCGGGTATAATGTGAGTTAATTCAACCGGAGGGCACATTGGAACAACCCTTACAGCAACTGGTCGGCGTGCTTTTACGCCAGCAAGGCAAAAAACTGACCCTGGCCGAATCCTGCACGGGCGGCTTGATTGGTCACCTGATGACGGAAATCCCCGGCTCATCCGAATATTACCTGGGCTCGATTATCGCCTATGCCTATGAGGCCAAAGAGCGCCTGCTGGGCGTTAAACACGATTCGCTCATGAAATACGGCGCCGTCAGCCGCGAGATTGCCCTGGAGATGGCCCGCGGCGCCCGGCAAGCCCTGGCGCCTGATTTCACCCCCGGCACCATCATCGGCCTCTCCGTAACCGGCATTGCCGGACCGGGCGGCGCCACACCCACCAAACCAGTCGGGTTGGTCTGGATAGGGCTGAGCGCGCCGGAGGGCGACTGGGCCTGGTACTTCCTCTGGAAAGGTAACCGCAGCCTGAACAAAATCCACTCCGCCCGGCAGGCCTTGCTGCTGCTGCAAAGCTACCTGGAGGACCGCCTACCGCCCGAAGTTCCCTACCCTTGAGCGCTCCCCTGCTGGCACTGGTTTCATCCAAAAGCGAATGGCGCGCGGTCAAAGCGCACTACCCCCACGCGTCTGTCTCCACCACGCCTTACGGTGAGCAGTTTGAACTCCACCTGGAGAAGAACCATTTCATATTCTGCCAGGGCGGGGTAGGCAAGGTGAGCGCAGCCGCCTCCACCGACTATGCCGTGCAGCGCTGGCAGCCCCGCGCAGTGGTAAACCCCGGCACCTGCGGGGGCATCGCCGGCGAGATTGAGATTGGCGAGATTGTACTGGCCCGCCAGACCGTCATCTATGATATTTACGAGCAAATGGGTGACGCCTCCGCAGCCGTGGCGCGCTATGCCACCACCCTCAACCTCAACTGGCTGCCCCAACCCTACCCGCTCACCGTTCGCCCGGCGACCCTGGTCTCAGCCGACCGCGACCTGCAGGCAGCGGATATTCCCATCCTGCGCGAGAAATTCAATGCCGTCGCTGCGGATTGGGAATCCGGCGCGATTGCCTGGGTGACCGCCCGCTACAACCTGCCCTGCCTCATCCTGCGCGGGGTGACCGACCTGGTGGGCGGCGCAGGCGGCACAGCCTACGGCAATATCGAGCAATATCACGCCAACACGCAGCTCATCATGCCGCGCCTGCTGGAGTCGCTTCCGGCGTGGTTCCGCTGAGCAAACCACCCTATGTGGTTGAAGCCAGCCTTCCGAGAGTATAATTGAGCCATGGACTTATTTGACCACGCCATGCAGGAGGAAGTGAACCAGCAGATGCCGCTGGCGGCACGTATGCGCCCGCGCAGCCTGGATGAATTCGTGGGGCAGGAGCACATCATCGGCCCCGGCAAGCTGCTGCGCCGCGCCATCGAGGCTGACCGCCTGTTTTCCTCGTTGATTTTCTTTGGCCCCCCCGGAACCGGAAAGACAACCCTGGCCCAGGTCATCGCCAACCACACCCAGGCCCACTTCGAAAGCATCTCAGCCGTTTTGGCCGGGGTTGCCGAGCTGCGCACCGTCATCGCTGAAGCCAAACACCGCCGGAAAATGGTTCACAAGCGCACCATCCTGTTCGTGGATGAAGTCCACCGCTGGAACAAAGCCCAGCAAGATGCGCTGCTGCCGCACGTGGAAAGCGGCCTGTTAACCCTGATTGGCGCCACCACCGAAAATCCCTACTTCGATGTCATCCCCGCGCTCGTTTCCCGCTCGCGGGTATTCCAGATGGAGCCGTTAAGCGCAGCGCAGTTGAGCCTGCTGCTGCAGCGTGCCCGCGAAAACCCTGAAAACGGCTACGGCAAACGCCAGGTTGAAATTGATGGGGATGCCCGCGAGCACCTCATCAACCTTGCCAATGGGGATGCGCGCAACCTGCTCAACGCTTTTGAACTGGCAGTGGAATCCACCCCTCCCGCAGCGGATGGGGTCATTCGCATCACCCTCGCCGTGGCAGAGGAATCCATCCAGAAGCGCGCCGTGGTTTATGACCGCAACGGCGACGCCCATTACGATACCATCTCAGCCTTCATTAAATCAGTACGCGGATCAGATCCGGATGCCGCTCTGTACTGGCTGGCCAAGATGCTCATTGCCGGCGAAGACCCGCGCTTTATCCTGCGCCGGTTGATAGTGCTGGCCAGCGAGGATATCGGCCTGGCGGATCCGCAGGGCATGGTGGTAGCCAGCGCCGCGGCCAGTGCCTTTGAGTACCTCGGCTTGCCGGAAGGCATTTTTCCCATTGTGGAAGCCACCCTCTACCTGGCCACCGCGCCCAAATCGAATTCGGCCACCCAGTTTTTTGCCGTGCGCAAGCTGATTGAAGAGCAAGGGCTGGGAGCAGTTCCAACCCACCTGATGGACGGCAACCGCGACGCGCGTGGGTTGGGACACGGCGCCGGTTACCGCTACCCGCACGACTTTCCCGGCCACTTCACGCCGCAACAATACCTGCCCACCCACCTGCTGGGCACCCATTTCTATCAACCCTCCGACCAGGGGTATGAGGCTCGTGCGGCGGAGCGCCTGGCGGCCTGGCGCAAAGCGCAGGATGAAGCCCTCAAGCCCGGTTCCAAACCTCCTGAGAAGTAAATGCCTGTCCTGTTGCTCATTCGCCACGGGGATACCGACTACCTGGGCAACCGGCTTGCCGGACGCACCCCGGGTGTGTTCCTCAATGCCGCCGGTTTGCAGCAGGCGGAAGCCCTGGCGCAATCCCTGGGCCACCTGCCGCTGAGCGCCATTTTCAGCAGCCCACTGGAGCGTACCCTGCAAACCGCCCGACCGCTAGCCGTGCAGCGCCGCCTACCGGTGAGAGTTGAACCCGGTTTGATTGAACTGGATTACGGCAGCTTCCAGGGGCAGGCCTTTGAAGCCCTGCGCGGCCTGGAGGTTTGGCAGCAGGTTCACGCCGCCCCGGCTGAGGTGCGCTTTCCGGGAGGTGAATCGCTGGCGGAAGCCCAGGCGCGGGCGGCGCAAACCTTTCTGCGCGTGGCGGGGCAATTTGGCCAGCAAGAGCTGGTGGCCTGCTTCAGCCACGGCGATATCATCCGCCTGGCGCTGGCCAGCTTTCTGGAAATCCCTCTAAACGCCTATCAGCGGCTTGATATCCGCACCGTGTCCATTTCGGTTGTCCAGTTTGAAGCCGGCAAAACCCGCGTTCTGCAAATCAACCACCGCCCCGGTGAAAGTGTTTTTCTTCCTCTGCCCTCCAATCAGTGATTGCTGTGCCAGGTGCGCGCACCTTGTAAACGCTTAACAGTCTGGCGCAAGTCTTGCACCCTGTTTAATTAAACAGCTATAATACTTAAGGGCTGGGCAGCCATTGTTGGCGCGCAGCTTCATTTCAATATTGACCCGGACACCGGTTCACCTCGCGCCGAACACCCCATTGCACCCGTGTCCTTTTCTTTAATAATAAGAAGCTTTAAGGAGCCCACTTGTTTCCTGCTGCCTGCAGGCGGCTAAGGTTCTGCCCTGTTCATTGGAAGAAATCGCATTGACCGAGTCCACCGCACTGCCCGAAACCCGCATTCTGATTGTTGAAGACGATGCCATCATCAATCGTCATTTACAATCCTGCCTGCTCAAAGTTGGCTACCGGGTGGTGGGCACAACCTCTTCCGGCAGTGAAGCCATCAAACTGGCCAGCCAGACCTCCCCCGACGTGGTGTTGATGGATATTTCCCTCCACGGCGAGATGGATGGCATTGAGGCCGCCGAAGCCATCCGCTCCTGGCATGATATCCCCGTCATCTTCCTAACCGCCTTTGCGGATGAGCAATCCCTGCAGCGTGCCAAAGCCACCAACCCGTTCGGCTACATCCTCAAGCCCTTTGACCAGCGCTCGCTGTACACCACCATCGAAATGGCGATGAACAAGCACCAGCTTGAAAAGCGCCTGCGCGATAACGAGGAAATGCTGCGCACCCTGGTCGAAAACCAGGGTGAGGGGGTTGTCATTGTAGATTCAGACGAAAACCTGACCTACGCCAACCCGGCGGCGGAAGCCATTTTTGGCACGTCCATCAAGGGCTTGATTGGCCACAACCTGCGCGAATTTACCTCGGAGAAAAGTTATGAATATATCCGCAAGCAAACCAGTTTGCGGATGCAAGGCTTAAAGAGCGTTTACGAAATGGAAATTGTGCGCTCTGATGGGCAGGAGAGGATACTCTCGGTCACCGCCACGCCGTGGTTTGATAAGCAGGGGCGCTTCTCCGGCGCGTTTGGCATTCTGAGCGACATCACCGAACGCAAAATGGTGGAGGCAGCCGAACGCGAGCAGCGCAACCTGGCGGATGCCCTGAGGGAGACCGCTACCCTTCTGGGCAGCACGCTGGATACCAACGAAGTGCTGGAGCGGATTTTGCAGAACGTGGGGCGCGTTGTTCCTCACAACGCCGCCAACGTGATGATTCTCGAGGGCGAAAAGGTGCAGGTGATTCGCGGCAAAATCCAGCCGGATTCCTCAACCGGGCAGCACACCATGGATCACCCCCTGCTCTGGAAGAATTACCCCTTCTTTCTGCTCATGGTGCAAACCGGCCAACCCGCCATCATGCCCGGAGACGTCAGCTCGCAGAGCCTGCCCAGGAATCCGCGCATGGCCTGGCTTAAATCAATCGTGGGTGCGCCCATCAAGATTAACAACCGCATCATCGGCTTTATCAACCTGGGGAGCAGTGAAACGCATTTCTACACCCGCCAGCACGCCGAGCGGCTGATGGCTTTTGCCGGACAGGCTGCCCTGGCGCTGGAAAACGCTCGCCTTTTTGACGAAACCCACCAGAGGGCATTGTATCTTTCGCTGCTCAATGAAATCACCCAGACTGCCATCCACTCCTCCAATCTCAACGAAACCATGGGACTCATCAGTCAGCAAATGGCGCGCTTGTTCAACGCGGATGGGGCTTACATCACCCTGTGGGATGACCAGCAGCAACTCTCCATCCCAGCCGCGGCTTACGGCGTGAACCAGGAAGGCTACAAAGATATCCCCGCCAAACCCAACGAACGCACGCTCACCTTATCCGTGCTGGAGCTGGGGCAGACCCTGGTGGTGGATGATCTCCAGAGCACCCCGTATATTGAGCCGCAACTGGCGCGCACCTATCCATTCCAAACGCTGATCGGACTTCCACTCATCTCAGATAACCAGAAGCTGGGCGCCGTCATCCTGGGCTTCACCCTGGCGCGCAGCTTCTCGGCTGAGGAGCTTGAACGCGGCGAGCAGGCTGCCCGGCAGGTGGCGCTGGCGATTGCCAAATCGCGTCTCTATGCCGAAGTTCAGCGCCTGGCCATCACCGATGCGCTGACCAACTTACTGAACCGGCGCGGCATCTTTGAACTGGCGCAAAAAGAAGTGAAAATTGCCCAGCATCTCAAGCTGCCGCTCTCCCTGCTGTGGCTTGACTTGGACCATTTTAAGTTCATCAACGACCAGTACGGCCACCACATTGGCGATGAAGTGGTCAAGGAAATTGCTGCGCGCATCCGCTCCGTGCTGCGCGACCGCGACCTGGTGGGCCGCTACGGCGGCGAAGGTGGGGATGAATTTATCATCGTCCTGCCCGAAACAGACCACGAGCGTGCGCTACAGGTGGCTGAGCGGCTGCGGGTGACGGTGAGCCAGACGCCGGTAGCTTCCAGCGTCGGCGCCATCGCGGTGACGGCCAGTGTTGGCTTCACCAGCCTGCTGGATGAAACCGAGGCGCTCGAAGCGCTCCTTCACCGCGCAGATGAGCAGATGTATGCTGCAAAATCTGCCGGGCGCAACCGGGTTTGCTCGCACCAAATATCAGGGGGCTGAAATGAAACAAATATTGAGAGAGGTTTTGTTTTTCTGGAAGAATGAGGAGTTTATCCGCTCCAAAGAGATGCGTCGGAAATACTTCCTGGCGGTTTTTACGCTGATTGCGCTGGTATACACCTTTTACCTTTTCTTTATAAATGTTTACCTGCTTCTCACCAGCCCCACTGAGTTTACCCTGCTGCTCATTTTCATTGACCTGCTCTACAGCGCGCTTTTGCTGGGTATGTTCCGTCTGAGCAACACCAAATACAGCACCCTGTGCGCGTACATCTTGCTCATAAGCATCACCCTCACCATCACCTTCCTCTTTCCCCAAACCCGCTTCACCGATCTCTTGCTGTTGTACGTCTTTCCGGTTCTGGCAGCCAGTTTTGTCATTCGCGAGTGGGCTTCGTTTCCATTCGCGCTTTTTTCGATTGCCTGCTATTTGATTGGATATTTTCTGGGCGGCGCTGGCCTGCTCAACCACCTGTTTTTCGGCGCCATCCTCATGATTGCCGCGGTTTCATGGTACGTGGCCACCCGCCTGGAATATGCCATGCTGGCGATTTACCATTCGGAGAAAAAATACCAGACGCTGGTGGACCAAAATCCGCTGTGCGTTTACGAAATTGAAGGTGGGCGCACCGGAAAATGGAGCTTCGTTAACTCGAAAATCAGCGAACTGTCGGGTTACTCTCCGCAGGAGTGGCTGGCGCAACCCAACCTGTGGCTCGATTCGGTCAGCGCCAAGGACCGCGAAAGCGTATTATCCAGTGCGTTATCCAACACGCACAGCGGCATCACCTACTGCGAGGAATACAGTATAAAACGCAAAGACGGCCATACCATCTGGGTCAGCGATACCTACAGCATCACCAGCGCGCCGGGAATGCCCGTTTCTGTTCAGGGGGTGCTGGTGAATATCACCCGGCGCAAACGCATCGAAATTGCCCAGGCAGCCATTTACCGCATTTCGCAGGCAGCCTATGCCGTGAACACGCCTGAAGAGCTCTACCCCCTGATTCACAACGCCTTGCGCGATATGATGCCGGCGGATAATTTTTACATCTCCCTCTATGATTCCAAAACCGATCTGCTGCAATTTCCATACTTTGTGGACGAGGTGGATCAATCCCCGGTCACGCACAAACCGGGCCGGGGGCTGACGGAATACGTCATCCGCAAGGGACAGCCGCTCTTCGCACCGCCGGAGATTTTCAACCAGCTGGTCGAGGAAGGCGAGGTCGAATCCATCGGCGCGCCCTCCGTGGATTGGCTTGGCGTGCCCCTCAAGGTGCGCGACCGCACCATCGGCGCGATGGCGCTGCAGAGCTACACTGAGGGCGTGCGCTTTGATACCGACGACCTGGAAATGCTCACCTTTGTTTCCACCCAGGTTGCCATGGTTATCGAGCGCAAGCGGGCTGAGGTGGCCCTACACAACTCCGAAAACATTTACCACTCCACCATAGACAGCCTGGATGAATTTATTCACATGGTGGATGCAGATTACAGAGTGGTGATGGCCAACCAGTCCTTCCGCCGTTTTAACCACCAGAACGGCGTGGAAGAACCCCTCGAGGGTCGGGATATTAAAGAAATTGTCCCCTTCCTGTTCGATCAAACCCCGCTGCGCGATTACGAGAAGATTTTCAAAACCGGCGAGCGCATCATCCTGATTGATTCGCGCATCGTTGGCGGACAGATGTTGATTACCGAAGTGCGCATGGTGCCCATCATCGAAAACGGCAAAGTCGAACGCATCATCACCCTGACGCGCGATATCACCCTTCAAAAGCAGGCTGAGGAACAAATCAAATCCGCCCTGCGTGAGAAGGAAGTGCTGCTACGTGAGATTCACCACCGGGTGAAAAACAACCTGCAGGTCATGTCCAGCCTGATTAGCCTGGAAACGGATTACATCACCGACCCGCAGGCGCAGCGCCTTTTTATGGAAACCCAATCCCGCGTGCGTACCATGGCGCTGATCCACGAGGAGCTGTACCAGTCCAAGAATCTGGCGCGGGTCAACTTTGCGGATTACATCTACAAGCTGACCAACAACCTGATGCAAATCTTTGCACTGCAGCACAACATTGGGTTGAAAGTCAACGTGGATGAGGTATTCCTCGGCGTGGATACCGCCATCCCGTGCGGGTTGATTGTCAACGAATTGATGACCAATGCCCTAAAATATGCCTTCCCCAACAACCGCCCGGGAAATATCAGCGTATCCCTCATCTGCGCGGAACAACCGGGGCAGATGCCGCGGTACGAATTGTGTGTTGAGGATGACGGCGTGGGACTGCCGCCCGGTTTTGATATCAGCGCAAGCAACACGCTGGGGCTGCAACTGGTCTCCATCCTGATTGCGCAGTTGCGCGGAGAGCTTGCCATCCAGTCTGAGAACGGCACGCAATTCAAGTTGACTTTTTCAGAGCTCAATGCCAACCCTGCCGCTGCCAGCGAAAAGTTAGGGGAGATGTGATGAGAGCGCCCATCCTTTTAGTGGTTGAAGACGATGCGATTATTGCCCGCCACCTGCAATTTGTCCTGCGCAAGCTGGGCTACCAGGTGGATTGCATCGTGCGGTCAGGAGCAGATGCCATCCAGAAAGCCGCCGAGCTGCTGCCAGATTTAATCCTGATGGATATCCACCTCGAAGGCGAAATGGACGGGGTGGATGCGGCAGAGGAAATCATCCGGCAGAACAAGATCCCCATCATTTACCTGACGGCTTACGCCGGAGATGACTTGCTGAAGCGGGCGCGGGTCACAGCACCGGCTGGATACATTCTTAAACCTTTCGAGGAACGCCACCTGCACGCTACCATCGAGATGGCTCTGGAAAAACACCAGCTTGAAATCCAGTTGCAGGAGAAGAACGAACGCTACGCCGCAGTGATGGCGCAGCTCTCGGATGGCTTCTTAATCATTGACCCACTGACGCACCAGATTATCGAGGTCAATCCGGCTTTTACCCGCATGCTTGGCCGCCCTGCCGAAGAAATAATCGGCAAACGCATCGAGCGCATCCTCGGATTGAACACCAACCAGTTCTGGTCTACGGTTAAAACCACCTCCACAGGCCTGCAAAACTGGCACCGCGAGTACCGCCACACCCGGCGAGACAGCAGTTACCTGTACCTGGATGTTAACCTCAATAAGGTGGAGATTCAGAACCAGGATTTACTGTGCGCGGTGGTGCGCGATATCACCGAACACCGCGCGGTGGAAGAGAGCCTGAAGAATATGCAGGCCGAGCTGGAAGAGCTGGTGCGCCAGCGCACAGCTGAGCTGGAAGTGGCTAACCGCCAGCTGGAACAACTGGTGGAAGGCCGCACCCAGGAATTGAAGCAAACCCACGTGCGCCTCTCCGATGAAAACCGCGAGCGTCGGCTGCTGGAGGCCAAATACCGCAACATCGTGGAAAACGCCTCCATCGGCATCTTCCAGGCCACGTTGGATGGACAATTTCTCTCAGCTAACCCCGCCCTGGCGGTGATGTTCGGCTACGACAGCCCGGAAGAGATGATGACCACGGTAACCGATATCGCTCGCCAACTGTATGTGCATCCGGAAAAACGAGCCGAGAACCTGGTCAAAGCCAGCCAGGCTGCCGGCTATATCGAGCTCGAAACCGAGTACAAACGCAAAGACGGCAGCGAAACGCTGGGGCTGCTCCATTACCGGGTGGTGCGCGATGACACCGGTAATCCACTCTACATTGAAGGGTTTGTTTACGATATCAGCCAGCGCAAAGCCTCCGAAAACATTTTGCGCCTCAGCGAAGAACGCTTCCGCACCATCTACAACCAGACGCCGGTCATGCTGCAATCCATTGATATTCACAACCGGCTCATCAGCGTGAGCGACTTCTGGCTGGATACGTTAGGTTACACCCGCGAAGAAGTGCTGGGCAAATATTTCACCGACTTTTTGACTTACGACTCGCGCCGTTATGCGCTGGAGGTGGTTGATCCAGCCTTCTCGCAATCCGGGGTGTGCAAGGAAATCCCCTACCAGTTTGTCAAGAAGAACGGCGAGGTTATTGATACGCTCTTCTCCGCCGTCAGCGAGCGGGATACCTCCGGAAAGATCCTCAGCAGCATGGCTGTAATGGTGGATATCACCCGCCTCAAGCGCACAGAGGATCAACTCCAGCGCCAGCTGCAGCGCCTGGCTTCGCTGCGCGCCGTGCAGATGTCCATCACCGCCAACATGGACCTGCCATCCACCCTGCAAACCCTGCTGGAGCAGGTGACGGCGCAGCTTTCGGTGGACGCGGCAGCCATCATGCTTCTCGACCAGGCTTCCTTTGAGTTGCGTTACGGCGCTTCGCGCGGCTTCCGCACGCCAGACCTCAAATCGGCGCGCCTGAAGCGCGGCGAGGGTTACGCCGGGCTGGTCGTCCAGGAGCGCAAGCTCATCAGTTCCACCAACCTGACGGATACAGAAGAACGGCAACAGTATCTCCCCCTGCTGCAAAACGAGAATTTCGTCACCTTTCACGGCGTGCCGCTAATTGCCAAAGGCAATGTGATTGGCGTGCTGGAAGTGCTGCACCGCTCCGTGCTGGTGCCGCCCGCCGACTGGCTGGAATACCTGAATGCCTTTGCCGCCCAGGCAGCCATCGCCATCGAGAACATCACTCTCTTTAATGAGCAGCAGTCGCTGAATCGCAAACTCATCGAAGCCTACGATGCCACCATTTTGGGCTGGTCGCGCACCCTGGAAATGCGCGACCAGGAAACAGAGGGCCACTCGCAGCGCGTAGCGCAGTTGACCCTTGACCTGGCCCGCATACTGGGCGTCACCGAGGTGGATGCCATCTACCGCGGCGCTCTGCTGCACGATATCGGCAAGGTCGGCATTCCCGATTCCATCCTGCTCAAGCCCGCCCACCTCACCATCGAAGAGTGGGAAATCATGCGGCGGCACCCCTTCTACGCCTACGACCTGCTCTCGCCGGTCGAGTTCTTGCGCCCCGCGCTGGATATCCCCTACTGCCACCACGAACGCTGGGACGGTAGCGGCTACCCGCGCGGTCTCAAGGGCGAGCAAATCCCCCTGCCGGCGCGGATTTTTGCGGTGGTGGACGTATGGGATTCGCTCACCCAGTCGCGCCCTTACCGCCCGGCCTGGCCCGCGGCCAAAGTGCGCGCCTACCTGCAGGAAAACTCCGGCGTGTTATTTGATCCGCACATTGTGGAGGCATTCCTGCGCATGGAAGTCTCCATCTGAGGTTGAGCGTGCTATAATACCTCCTCGGTTGGCGTGAGGAGGTCAGATGGGCAATTCAAACAAGTTCAGGTTCTTTTCCGGACCGGTGGTCATCACCTGGAAAACCGTCCGCGATTACAGCTTCATCCTGCTGGGCGCGCTGGTGCAGGCGCTCTCGATGCGGCTGTTTTTAATCCCTGGGCAACTGGTCAGCGGCGGGGTGAGCGGTGCCGCGCAGGTTATCAACTTTTTCACCGATTGGCCCATCGGTCTGATGGTGTTCGTTGGCAATGTTCCCCTGTTTTTTCTGGGTTGGCGTTTTTTGGGCGGGCGGCGCTTTGCCCTGCGTACAGCGGCAGCGGTAGCGCTTTTTTCCCTGCTGACGGACGGACTGGTGTTCTTCATTTCTGAGCAGGGCATCACCCACGACCCCGTACTGAATGCCCTGTACGGCGGCGTAATGCTGGGTCTGGGGTTGGGGTTGGTTTACCGCGGGCAGGGCACCAGCGGCGGCAGCGATATCCTCGGGCGCATCCTCAACCACCGGCTGGGAGTTTCCATTTCGCAGGCCTATCTTATCACCGATACGGTGGTGGTGCTGGCAGGCGGCCTGGCTTTCGGCTGGGAGCAGGCTCTTTACGGTCTGGTGGTGATTTACATCAGCGGGCTGGCGGCTGAAGCCGTCTCCGAGGGCTCGGGTATCTTCCGCACAGCGATGATTGTCACCAGTCAGCCTCAAAAAGTCACCCAATACGTGCTGGAGGAGATGGAACGAGGCGTCACCATCCTTTCCGGCACCGGCGGATATACCGGTTCCCCCCGCCCGGTACTTTACTGCGTCATCACCCGCTCGGAGGTCAACCAGCTTAAGGCGCTCGTCAGCGAGGCTGACCCGGAGGCATTTATGGTCATTGGCGTGGCGCACGAGGCGCTGGGAGAGGGCTTCCGCCCCTTGAAGCAATCTTAGCTCAAAAAGCGCAGCAGAACACCCGCTAAAATACCCGCCTGCCCCAGGTGGTAAGTGGTCATTACCAGCAAATCACCGTGATCCAGCTTGCGAACGAACATACCGTAAGCCAGCAGCGAATCTGAGACGAGGAACAGGCTGGCGCCAACAGCCGCCAGCCAGCCGGCAGCCGCAGGCCACTCCGGGCGGAGCAGGCACAGCCAGGCGCTGAGCATCATCAACGTGATCACCAGGCAGTAAGCCAGTACCGGCCAGCGATAGGCCTGGTTCTCGGGTTTGCGCAGCATGCCCCTGCGAATGGTGCGATACACCGAATAGCCCACCGCTGTAACCACCACCAGTGCCAGGAGGCTGCCAAATTGCAATGGGATCGCATCCTGGTTGAGACCGATGATATAACACACGTGAGCCAGCAGGAACGCCGCCAGCCCCGGTAGAAAAAAGCGCTTGGGCCAAAGTAAAAAGGTATCCCCCAGCAGCGAGAAAACCAACCCCAATCCAAACCACACCCTGCCGTTCTGCCATCCAATCACTTCCCAGAAGCAGAACACCAACGCCAGGAGCGCTAATGGCTTGCTAACCAGTTCAACGGTGCGCCACTTCCATTCAACGCTGGCCCAGTTCACGAGCGCGACAACGAAGAAAAACGCCATCCAGTTCATGACCCCTCCTGCCAGAAGTTTCTCAGCCCGCCAGGCTTGAGCTTTCAGCTTAATTGTACAACCGGGTGGCCAATCACGTTTTGTCTTCGCGCCGGATATATCCAAACTGGCGCAGCGCCGAAGGGTCGTCGCGCCAGTTTTTGCTCACCTTAACACGCAGCTCCAGAAAAACCTTGCGCCCGCTCATCTCCTCAATGGAACGGCGGGCTGTGCTGCCGATTTTCTTAATCATCTCTCCCCCCTGACCCACCACCATCCCCTTGTGCGCCTCGCGCTCCACAAAAAGCGTGGCGGCGATGTAAGCCTGCTCTTCGCTGCGCTCGCTGTATTCATCTATACGCACCGCAATCGCGTGCGGGATCTCATCCCGCAGATGGATCAGGGCGGCAGCGCGAATCATATCCACGGCAATCTCCCGTTCGTAGAGGTCGGTAATCTGGTCATCTTCATAAAACGGCGCGCCTTCCGGTACGCGCTCCACCAGCGCCTGGATAAACGCCTCCTTGCCCGCTCCGCTCAGAGCACAAATCCGCAGCGGAACAGCACCGGGCGCGAGCGCCTGGAATTGCGCCTGGAAGGTTTCCAGCCGGTCAGGCTGAACCTGGTCCACCTTGTTGAGCGCCAGCAGCACGCTCTGACCTTGTGGCAGGGCTGCCAGGCGGGCAGCAATCAGCCGGTCTTCTGCCTGGGGTGATTCTGAAGCATCCACCAGCCACACCACCACATCCGCGTCCTCAAGCGCAGCCTGGGCTGCCTGGTTCATGTATTCCCCCAGGGCATGCTGCGCCTGGTGCATGCCGGGCGTATCCACAAACACCAGTTGAGCGCCTGCCAGCGTGAGGATGCCCAACTGCTGGCGGCGCGTGGTTTGCGGGCGCGGAGAAACTGCCGCCAGCGGCTGCCCCAGCAGCATATTCACCAGGGTAGATTTGCCCACGTTAGGCCGCCCGATAAGGGCCACAAAACCGGCTCGAAACGTCAACTGCGGCTCATTCGCATTCATTTTTTCCTCTTATTAACCCACCACACTCCGGCCAGGATCATCACACCGCCCGCCAGCATGCGCCAATCCAGCTGCTCAGCCAGAAACACCGCCCCCAGCGCCACGCCAATCAGCGGCTGCAGGTATGAAGCGGTGGCCGTGCGAGTGGCGCCAATTTCATGCAGCAGAGAAAAGTATAATACCAGAGACAGCCCGGAAGCCATAATTCCTAAAAAGAACACCGCCACCCAGGTGACCGCCTGCGCGGGCAGGCGCACGGGCGCCTCAAAAATAAATGCCCCGGGCGTGACCAACAACCAGGCAAAAATGAGTTCTCCAATGGTCAGCGCCGTTGGCGGGATACCCCTGGTCTTCAGCCGGACCACCACCGCGCTGACCGCGTAACACACGGCGGCAAAGAGCATGGCAAGCATGCCAAGCTGGAAATTGCCAACGCCGACCATGAGACGATCAGACATCAACACCACAACGCCGGTAAAACCCAGCGCCAGCCCCACCAGCCTGTTGATTGTCAGCCTTTCCTCCGGCAAGAAGAACGAAGCGATGAGCACCGTCCAGAACGGGTTGGTGCTGTTAAGGATTGCAGAAAGGCTCGACGGGATGACGGTTCCCGCCCAGGCAGCCAGCACAAAGGGCAGCCCCATGGTGACGGTGCCCAGGAACAAATAAATTGGCCACCTGCGCCTGAATTTAATCGGCGTGCGCTGCTGCCAGAGCACCAGCGCCAGGCAAATAATCGCCAGGAGCGTCCTGAAGCTGACCAGGGTAAAGGGACCAATCTCCTGCACTGCCAGTTTGGTCCAGAGGTAAGTTGACCCCCAGATGAGCGACATCAGCCCAAACTTGACCCATGCGCTAGCCGACAAGCCTTGAGCCTTCCAGTTGCAGCAGCCAGGCCTTGCTCTCCACGCCTCCGGGCGCGGCATAACCGTGCAATTTGCCGTCCCTGCCCACCACCCGGTGACACGGAATCACCAGAGGCAGGGGGTTGGAAGCCATCACCATGCCCACCGCCCGGCTGGCGGAAACCGGCGCGCCGACTGCGGCTGCCAGGTCGGCATAGGTGCGCACCTGCCCGTAAGGAATCTGCCGGCAGGCCTCAAGCACCTCCGCCTGGAAGGGCGTGGCAGGACGCACATCCAGCGGTAGGTCAAAATTTTGCCGCTCACCCGCCAGGTACTGGCGCAGCTGGCTCAACGCATGATACAGCGTGGCTGGCGGGCTGCCCTCCGCCTGGTCAAAATCAAGGTCGCGCGCCCGGCCAAAAAGGATACGCAACACGCCCCGCTGCGTCACCACCACACTGAGTGGGCCAAGCGGCGTTTTTGTGAGTTCATCAAACCAGGTCATTTCCATAGTCAACTGTTTTTTGAACGCCAGATGCATCAAAAATCCTGCGCAAATCCTTTGTCTGAGCCTAACCAACCTCAAATTAGTGTCAAATCGTAGGGTAATCGTGGGGCAGACGTCAAGTATACCCGATAAATCTCTGCTATTATAGTTTCAAGGGCGACTTCTCTTCTTCTCCTCCTTAACCGAGTGCCGGGGTCGGCGTCCCCGGCACTCATTAGTTAACCCACAGGCTGGCGCCAACTCGCTGTTGGCCCCCAGTCTCAAAAACGACCTGCATTTGCGGCAGGTCGTTTGATTTGTTATAATCGGGCGCATGCAACCTCATTCCAACCCCGGCGTGCAGCGCCGGTTTATCTGGTCTATCTCGCTCACGCTGCTGATTTTCATCGCCGAGCTGGTGGGCGGCCTGTGGACGGGAAGCCTGGCACTGCTCTCGGACGCCGCCCATGTTTTCATGGATATCTTCGCGCTGGCGCTCAGCTTCCTGGCGCTGCGCCTCTCTTCCCTGCCACCGGATGACCGCCACTCTTACGGTTATCACCGCCTGGAGGTGCTGGCTGCCCTGATTAACGGCCTCACCCTGGTGGTCATCGCGCTGGGTATCGCCTGGGAGGCCGTGGAGCGCTGGCAGGCGCCGCAGCCGGTGCGCAGCGGCGAAATGCTGGTGATTGCGGTGATTGGTTTGCTCGTCAATGTAGGGGTGGCGTTCATCCTGGGCGGGCACGACCATGATGAAGCCGAGGCGCATCACGCCCACACCCGCGACCTCAATGTGCGCAGCGCCTTCCTGCACGTGGTGGGCGATGCCATCTCCTCGCTGGGTGTGATTGTGGCGGCGGTCGTCATTGGGCTCACCGGCTGGCAGTGGGTTGACCCCCTGGCAAGCCTGCTGATTGCCGTCCTCATCTTTATCAGCGCCTATCGCGTCACCCGCAGTGCGCTGCACATCCTCATTGAAGGCGTGCCCGAAGGCTTATCCATCCAGCAGGTAGCTGCAGCCATTAGAGAAACACCCGGCGTGGCGGATATTCACGACTTGCACATCTGGAACATCTGCTCCGGGCACATCTCGCTCAGCGCCCACATCACCACCGCCGATGCCAGCGTTGACCACGCTGCCCTGCCCGCACTTATCCGCCAGCGCCTGCACACCAGTTTTGGCATCGAGCACACCACCCTGCAAATCGAAGCCGCGCGCTGCGATCAGTGCGCACCGGGTTGCAGTGACCTTCCTTTTTCACCTTCTGCGCCCAAAAAATAGACCCTCTCACTCAGAATCCCCCGTGACAGGTATCCAACCGGGATTAATTTTTCCCTCTTTATGGTAAGATTGGGTGCAGAATTAGACGGAGGAAAGCCCATGAAACGCATCATACTGGTGATCATTGCCCTGAGCAGCCTTCTGCTGCTTTTCCGCCAGCCGGCCCGTGCGCAAAACCCGGTTGAAGCTGAATCCATGCAGATTGATATCTGGCCGGAATACGACCGCAAGGATGCGCTGGTCATTTACCGCATCCTGCTCAGCGCGCAGACTTCCCTGCCCGCGCAGATCAGCCTGCGCATGCCGCGAGAGGCCGTCCAGCCCTATAATTTTGCTTACAAGGATGTGGACAACAAGCTGTACAACATGCAATACAACTCCACCGTGGAAGGCGACTGGCTGCGCATCACGGCTACTTCCCCCGCCCAGGAAATCCAGTTTGAGTACTACGACTCACGCCTGGCACGCACCGGCACCACCCGCCTGTTCGACTACAAATGGCCAGGGGATCTAAAGGTCAAGAACATGACTTTCCGCGTGCAGCAGCCCGTCAACGCCAGTGCCATGAAGATTACCCCGCAGCAGGGCACCGCCTCGGTTGAGGGTGGGCTTACCTACTACGCTGTTGTGGTTGGGGCGGTTGAAGCCGGCACCACCTTCAACTTTCAGATGAGCTACACCAAATCAGATGATGCGCTCAGCGCTGCCTCGCAGCCGGTACAGCCTTCAGAGCCCATCTCCACCAACCAGGTTGCCAATACCGGCCTCACCGGTGATATGACCACCATCATCATCGGCTTTGCGCTCGGCGTGGTTCTGATTGCCATTGGGTTGTTCTGGTACTTCCGCACCCAGCGCCGAGAACCCGCCTATACCGGCCGCCGCCGCCACGCCCCCGCCGCCTCAGAGCCTTCATACCGCGGCAACAACGATGGAGACAAGTCGGTTTACTGCCACAAGTGCGGCAAGCGCTCCAACCCGGGTGATGCCTTCTGCCGGGCGTGCGGCACTCGCCTGCGCCAGGAGTAACCTCACTTTCCACCAACCAACAAAAAACCTGAGGCGTTTAAACCTCAGGTTTTTTTGATTGACCATGCGCCCGGGGGGGTTACTTCTCCGGTGCGCCTTTCTTAATCCAGGCCACAATCTTTGCCAGGTCGGCCGCCTCGAACACCTTGGGGTGTGCGGTGCCCATGGTCTTGATGAGCAAGCTGCCGTCCGGGTCGCCCTTCACAATAGCCGGGCCGTTCTTGCCGCCTTTCATCGCATCAGCATAGGTCGCCAGGGAAAGTTCACCCTGCGTGCCGTGGCACGCGCCGCAGTTGGCGGCAAACAACGCGCCGATGCCCTGGTCCCAGTTCTCAGCAGCGCCGGGGAGCGGCGTGGGTGTGGGCGCTTTGGTGGGCATAGGGGTGGGGGTTTGCCGCACAAAAGCCGGCACATCCGTCAACATCGGGGGCACCGTGGTTACCGAGGAGGTCTCAGCCGAGACAAACTGGTAGGCCAGGAAGAGGAAAATCACCGTCGAAACCGCGGCAAACGGCGCAAAGATGCGCATGCGCTTCTTCTGTTCCTCTGGAGAGTTGCGCGGTCCAACTTCGCCGTTAGCAATTTCCTCAACTTCCTTAGCATGCTCTTCGAGCATCTGGTGTTTGGTGAGCGTGCCCTTAATCATTGACCAGTTCCAGGTCTTGAGGTGCACGCCGTAGAAGTGCCACAGCAGGATAGCCAGCACTGCCAGCACAGCCTCAAGCCCGTGGGCCACCTTGGCAGCGGGGATGAATTCGCCGGGCAAGATGCGCGCCGTGATGATGGGGTTCCAGAGCATGAAGCCGGTCAGTCCCATCATAAAGACGCCCCACAGAACCGCCCAGTATTCGGCTTTTTCCACAAAGTTATAACGCCCCATCCTGGGGTGTTCTTTGCGGAAGCCGAGGTTGTAGAGCACGAACTGGATGACATCCACGATGTCTTGCTTGCCGAGCATCATGGAGGCGCGCACGCGCTGCACGTACACCTTGTAGGCCAGCAGGATGAAGTGGTAGATGGTCTCCAGCATGAAGAGCGTGGCAGCAACCCGGTGGATGATGCGCACCACCTCAATGCCGCCCAGGGCGGTAATCAGCCACTGCGAGACGCCAAAATCAATGTATTTCTGCACCAGGCCGGTCACCGCCAGCGTGCCAAACGAGATGATGAGCAGCAGGTGCTCAATGCGCCGGGCAATATCAAACCGCAGGTAAGTTTCTTTGTGTTCCATGGCTCTACTCCTCCTTACCCGTTTTGGGTTCGCCGGGCTCAGCTTCAGCTTCTTTTTGAGCAGGTTTGCCGCGTTTTTTGAAAGTATGAAAGACGTCTGTGGCGATAATCAGCGCCATGCCGCCGAGCACCGTGGGGATCAAAATGGTATAAACCAGGTTGACGTAGTACACCAGCGGGTATTTGGTGGGACTGGGAATGTAGTGGCTCAGCCAGGAGCTGTCGAAGTTCGTGGTGGCTTCGGGGTGGCAGCGCTGGCAGGTCTTGAGCAGGTTGCTCTTCACCTGCAGGCCCTTTTCAGGGTCGCTGGCGCGCAGAATGCTGTGAACGCCGTGGCAGTCGTAGCACACCGGTTTATTGGTCGGCTCATCCGGAGACTGGCGCTCAAAGAGCGTGACCGTTGTGCCGTGAAAATCAGCCACGTAAGTGCTCATCACCGCGGTGGAGAGCTTGTATTTGCCCATCAACTGTTCGTTGGTGTGGCACTTGGCGCACAGCTCGATGGAACTGTTGCGGTAAGCTGCCGAGCGCGCATCCACGATGGCGTGCACGCCGTGGCAATCGGTGCAGGTGGGCACGTCCGGGTTATTGGCTGAGAGCACGCCCTTTCCGTGAACGCTTTCGGCATAGGCCTTGTAGATAGCGTCATGGCACTTGGCACACGTCCTGGCGATATCCGCGCGAGCCTGGGGCAGCAGGTTGCCATTGGCATCCTTGGATTTCACTTCCACGTGGGGGTTGTGGCAGTCGTTGCACACCGGCGCGTTCATGTTGCCCTGCTCCACCATAAAGCGGGTGTGCATGCTGTCCTGAAGCTCGGCATATTGCTTGGCGTGGCATTCTTTGCAGGTATCTTTGTAGGACAGGGTATAGTCGCGTTCGTCGTTGATATTCAGCGCTTTAAGGTCGCGGTGGGGCGGCAGATCCTTGAGGCCAATGTGGCATTTGGTGCATTCCACCCCAGAGTGAACCGATACCCCGTACAAATCCTTGAGGATCGTCGCTGAATAGGGTGTGGTGTTAGGAAATTGCCCCACCTGGCCGGTTTGGCCGTGGCAGGCCAGGCAGGCAGCGTTATCCGCCAGCTCAACCTGCGGAGCGGCGGGGGCAACCTGTGGCGATACGCTGGCTTGCGCCGGAGCAGCCTGGCCAAGCGCCACCACTGCTGCCAGCAGCGCAATTCCCACCAGAATCATCACGCCGGGCAGCCATTTAATGGGACGGTGCATGTTATCCTTCATTATCTCTTCTCCCATCTGGGATTCTTTCGTGAATTAAAACACAAACAGACGTCCAAAAAATGTGACTCTATTAATTATACATGAGAAAAGGCTGATGCCAAGATTAACCGCGCAGTTTGTTGCGTGGGAAATGTCACAAATAATAAAGGATATTCTTCCTCTTTTTACTAAGAATAACCAAATCCGCCCCTTCTCAAACCCTTCCCTTCCTGATATCATTGTCCCTCGTTAATGCGACCTCGGCCAGGCCGGGGTCATTCTGTGTCATCCAGTGAAAGACTGCAAGCATGTTAACTGAACGTAAAGATATCCGTAATATCGCCATCATCGCCCATGTTGACCACGGCAAAACCACCCTGGTCGATGGGCTGCTCAAGCAGGCGCGCGTCTTCCGCGAGAACCAGCAAGTTATGGAGCGCGTCATGGACTCCAACGACCTGGAACGCGAGCGCGGCATCACCATCCTGGCCAAAAACACCGCCATCACCATTCCAGACCCCAAAACCGGCCAGCTGGTCAAAATAAACATCGTCGACACCCCCGGACACGCCGATTTCGGCGGCGAGGTGGAGCGCGTGATGAACATGGTGGATGGTGTTTTGCTGCTGGTGGATGCCGCTGAAGGCCCCATGCCGCAAACCCGCTTTGTGCTTAAAAAAGCGCTCGAGATGGGCCATAAAGCCATCGTGGTTATCAACAAGATGGATCGCAAAGATGCCGAACCCGACCGCACCCTCAACGACACCTTTGACCTCTTTGTGGAACTCGGTGCCGACGACCACCAGGCTGATTTCCAGGTCATCTACGCCAACGCCATCACCCAGCAGAGCGGTCTGAACCACCAGCTTGGCCCTGACCTACAACCCCTCTTCCAGGCCATCCTCGATCACGTTCCCGCGCCTAAAGTGGATCTGGACGCGCCCCTGCAACTGCTGGTGACCAACCTGAGCTACGACGACTACCGCGGCAATACTGCGCTGGGCCGCATCCATGCCGGGCGCATCCAGGCCGGTCAGGCTCTGGCGCGCATCACCATCGAGGGACAGGTGCTGCCCGAACGCGCCCGCTACCTGTACATCTTCCAGGGTCTTGAAAAAGTGGAAGTGCCCCAGGCGGAGGCCGGTGAAATTGTGGCCATCGCCGGGCTGGAAGGCATCGCCATCGGCGAAACCCTCGCTGACCCGCTCAATCCGGTCTCTCTGCCGCCCATCACCGTGGAAGAGCCCACCGTGCGCATGACCTTTGGCGTTAACACCTCGCCCTTCTCTGGCAAGGAGGGCAAATGGAGCACCTCGCGCAAGCTGCGCGAACGCCTGTTTGACGAGCTAAAGAACAACGTTGCCCTGCGCGTGGCAGAAACCGAGACCACCGACACCTTCATCGTTTCGGGCCGCGGCGAACTGCACCTGGCCATCCTGGTGGAGACCATGCGCCGAGAAGGCTACGAATTCCAGATTTCCCGCCCGGAAGCCATCCTGCACACCGGCCCCAACGGAGAGATCCTTGAGCCGTTCGAAGAAGTGCACATTGATACCAGTCCCGAAACGGTGGGCGTGGTGGTGGAAATGCTCGGCACGCGCCGCGGCAAAATGCTCAACATGAGCGATAACCCCGATAACACCGTCCACCTCACCTACCTTGTTCCCACCCGCGGGCTGCTGGGCTTCCGCTACCAATTCCTCACCGCCACGCGCGGCATGGGGCTGCTCAATTCGATTTTCCACGGCTACGAGTCGCTCGCCGGTGCCATTGCTCAACGCGCCAGCAGCTCCGTCGTCGTCTGGGAAGACGGCGTCACCACCAACTACGGTCTCAAGAATGCTGAAGAGCGCGCCACCCTTTTCCTTGGCCCCGGCGTGGATGTCTACGAAGGCATGGTGGTGGGTGAAACGCCCCGCCCCACCGACCTGGTGGTCAACGTCTGCAAAAAGAAGCACCTCACCAACATGCGTTCCTCTAACAAGGATATCGAAATCCGCCTCACCCCGCCCCGCCAGATGAGCCTGGATGAAGCCATCGAGTACCTGGCTGAGGATGAGTTGCTGGAAGTGACCCCCGCCGCCTACCGCATCCGAAAGCGCATCCTGGATACCGAAGAGCGCGGCAAGCAAACCAAAAAAGCTAAAGAATTGCTCTTGGGGGAAGAGTAACCAGGCTGGCTAGCAAAGAGACTGCCCATAATCGGGCAGTCTCTTTTTTACTCACAATCATCATATGCGGTTTTTGTGATTCTCTATTCTCTGTTATAACAACGATAGATGTACTCATAACTGAGCGAATAACCCACGTTACCCGTCACCCCTCGGATGATTATCTCAAATTCATCTCCAGAAAAACTGTGCCCGGGAGCAGTCCAGGTGACGGTGTTTTTCACCGATCCCCCGGGTTCCTTAGAAATAACGATCCCGCTGCGCGAAGCCGTGATTCGAGTTTTACCCGCAATTACCTCACTGCTCACCCCGGCCATTAACGGCGAGCACTCCCTGGTCCCCTTTAATGACCATTCAGCGCTCACCGTAAACGCATACGCTACGCCAGCCTTAAATTTTATGGGGAAGGTTTCCCACCGGTGAGTGGTTTGCAGCACCTGCTCGGGGCATCCAAACGCGCCGCTGTGCGGATACGTGAGAACAATGCTGTTGCCGGTTCGGGAAGCCGTTGCCCCTTTTGGCTTATCCAGACCCGAAATTTCTCCCTCCGCAAATGACGCCTCATTCCACTCCCAGTAACAGGTCTTTAAGAGCGCCTGCTGGGTAAGTGTGTATTCAAAATCAATGGTCTTTTTCGGTTTGTCGCTCCAGATAAACTCCGGCGTGGTGTGCAAAAATGTTTGGGTGATGCGCCAACCTTTTTCGTAATCTTCCTGTTGTTTTTCTTGTTCGATCTGGTCTTCACCCGGCCCCTCAAATTCATTTGCGATATTACACGCCATAGCGCAGCAGGCCATAAAGCCCACCAGCCAGATGATTCTTGGAAACCTGAGCCTCATCCTGCCCTCCTTATTCTCCAACTACAGGTTAAGCTTCCGCACAAACCAATACCCATCAATAATTGTACCTGAACCCCTCGGTCAGATGAGATTCAGAAATGGTTGAATTCGGTTTCTACCATCAAACTGACCGCCTTTTTTCCCCATCTCCACTTCATTATTCCACAGCCTCATTTTTGCGTTACACTACATCTGCAACTCTCTTCTCCCTTTTGCGTATATTGTTGTAGAAACAACTGAAAGCAGGAACAATGGTACGTACCCTTGAACCCGATGTGCTGCAGAGCGCCCTGGCCGGCGATGAGGAAGCCTTCACCCGCGTGGTAGAAACCTACCAGACGCCCGTGTATAACCTCTGCGCGCGCATGCTCGGCGACGGCATCGAAGCCGAAGACGCCGCCCAGGAGACTTTCTGGCGAGCCTACCAGGCCCTGCACCGCTACGACCGCCAGCGCCCCTTTGCCACCTGGCTGCTCTCCATCGCCGCCCACTACTGCATCGACCAGCAGCGCAAGCGCCGCCTACCGTCCATCCCCATCACCGAGATGAACGAGGAAATCATGCCTGATTCCGCTCTCGACCCCGAATCGGCTGCAACCTTCTCCGAGCGCGACGCCCGGCTGCACGGCCTGCTCAACCAGCTCAACCCGCAGGATCGCGCCGCGCTCATCCTGCGTTACTGGTACGACTTCTCCGAAGAGGAGATTGCTTCAACCCTCAAACTCACCGTCAGCGCGGTTAAAAGCCGGCTGCACCGCGCCCGGCTGCTGCTGGCAGAACGCTGGCAAACCGGTCAGGAAGAGGATTTTTTACTGGAAAGGATTAGCCATGGATCACCAGCCCTATAAATCATGGATTGTCGATCCGAGCACTCAAAAAGTGGAAGATGCCCCGGCCTTCAAGCAGCATCTCGAAACCTGCCCCACCTGCCGTGAGCTGCAATCCAACTGGAAATCTGCCGAGCATACGTTGAAAGATGGTCCTCGAATGCTCAGCCCGCGCCCCGGGTTCAGCGCCAGGTGGCAGGCTTCTCTGCCCCAGCGCCGCGCCCTCCAGCAAGCCCACCAGGTGCGTGCCCTGCTGCTGGGACTGGGCAGCGCTTCGCTGGTCAGCCTGCTCGCCTTTATCGGTATCTTCCTCACGGTGGCTTCACCGGTGGATTTATTGGTAAGTGGAACGCGCCTCATCACCTCGCTCAACGGCTGGCTGGTCACCGCCCAGCGCCTCATCACCAGCCTGCTCACCAACCCGCTGCCGCTGGCGCTGTGGGTTTTCCTCGGTTGCATTTTCTGTCTGTTGGTTACTGCCTGGGTGATCACCCTGGCGCGTATTTCAGTAAAAGGAGTCCCTCAAAATGAATAAGCTCATTAAAACTTCACTTGTATTGCTCGCCGTTGCCCTGGTTGTGCTGGGTTTGCCAGGCCAGGCTTTTGCCCAGGGTCCTACCCCCGGTGATAACAGCCCGGTGGTCTTTGGTGGAGATTACGTCCTCCCGCAAGGCGCAGTGGTTGAAGACCTGGTTGTCTTTGGCGGCAACGCCAAACTGGAACCCGGCTCAACCGTCACCGGCGATGTGGTTGTCTTTGGCGGCAACCTGGATGCCAGCGGAACCGTGCGCGGTAACCTTGCCACCTTCGGCGGCAGCCTGCGCCTGGGGGATACGGCTGTAGTGGAAGGCAACCTCAACAGCCTGGGCGGCTCGACGAACATCTCGCCGCAGGCCACCATCCGCGGACAGCGCGTCACCGGCGTGGGTAACCTGCCATTGCGCATCCCCTCGCGCATCTACACCCCCGGCTACTGGGTGGACTTTGGCCCGGGATACAACGTCCTGGGAGCGGTGGTTGGCGCGCTCATCCTGGCGGCGCTCGCCATGCTGCTCACCCTGCTGCTGCCCCGCCCCACCGAGCGCGTTGCGCAGACCATAGGCGCTCAGCCGGTGGTATCCGGCGGCATTGGTCTTCTCACCCTCATCATTGCGCCTGCTCTGCTGGTGGTGCTGATGATTACCATCATCCTCATCCCGGTGGGCGTTTTGGGCGTGCTGGTCTTCGCCCTGGCTATCCTCTACGGTTGGATCGCCATTGGCCTGGAGGTGGGCAAGCGCATCGCTGCCCTGTTCAAGGTCAACTGGCCTCTGCCGGTCAGCGCAGGCGTGGGCACGCTAATTTTCTCGCTGGTCACCAACCTCATCTTTGCGCTGACGGGCATGTGGTTCTGGGCGCTGTGCTGCGTCGGCGTGCCCATCTTCACCCTGGTGGTTATGATGGGACTGGGCGGGGTTATCGCCAGCCGCTTTGGCACAGAGGTTTACGGCTCCACCCGCGCCCCGGTCCCGCAGGTCCCCGCTGCGCCCACCTACACCCCAGCGCAACCCCCTGCGGCTTACCCCCCTGCCGCTGAGCCGCCCGTCTATCCGCCTGCGCCCCAGCAGCCCGCTTACCCTCCCGCGCCCGAATACCCCACACCGCCCCAACCCCCGGCGCAGAGTCCCTTCCCTCAGCCGCCCTTCCCGCCGGAAGACCCCAACCAGAAATGAGCGAACAAAGCCAAACCACCTCCCCGTTGAATACCTCACGGGGAGGTTCTCTTTAAAAAAAGGATACTCCCTGCCCCGGAAAAGGCGGCAGGGAGTATCACAACCACGCGAAACCTCACGCGGTGCGCAACTTTGCTCCAAGCTGCTGCTCCAGCCGGCGGACAATCTTGTTGCGCAGCTGGGCGGCATCCTGGTCGGTCAGGGTACGGTCGGCTGCCTGGTAGGTGAGGCTGTAGGCCATGCTCTTCTTGCCTTCGCCAATTTGCGCGCCGCGGAAAATATCGAACAGGCGCACGTCTCTCAGCAATCTGCCGCCCGTCTGGCGGATGAGCGCATCAATTTGCCCGGCAGGCACCGATTCATCCACAATGATCGCGATATCTTCCAGGATGGGCGGGTAAGCAGGCACGCTTTCCATATCAAATGTTACCGGCGCCGCTGCCAGTACCGCTACCACGTCTATCTCTGCCGCAACCACAACCGGCTGCACAAAATCAAAGCGCGCCTTCACCAGGGGGTGCAACTCACCAAAGACGCCCAGCACCACCTCGCCAGTTTTAACCTGTGCGCACTTGCCCGGGTGGAAAGTGGCATGCTCAACCGGCGCAAAGGTCACATCCGGCACGTGAAGCTGCGCCAGCAGCGCCTCGATCACACCCTTGAGATCGTAAAAATCCAATCCGGTCTTGTGGGAGCGGTCCCAGGTAGCTGGCCAGACCTGTCCCGCCATCACAATCGCCAATTGCACAGGTTCTTCGGGCAGCGGCTGGCCTTCCACCGGCCAGAACGCCTGCCCCAGTTCAAACAGCGCCAGCCGTTCCCGCACGCGAGAGTTCTTCTCCGCAATCTCCACCACCGAGGCCAGCACCGAGCGTCGCATGACGGAGCGCTCCGGCGTGATGGGGTTGGCCAGGCGCACATAAGGCTCATCCTTCGCCGCGCCCGGCACCAGCAGCTTCGCTTCGCGCTCAGGGTGGGTTTGCCGTACGGCAATCACTTCCTGCAATCCCAAACTGACCAGGATATCCTTCATCCGTTCCTCGCCCTCCAGCGCGGGGTTACCGCGCTGCACGGGCAGCGTCTCTTCCAGGTGCGTGGTGGGAATATTGTTATACCCGTACAGCCGCGCCACCTCTTCCAGCACGTCTGCCAGGCCCACCACGCCCTCGCCGATATCGAGACGGTGGGGCGGGGTTTGCGCGTAAACCACCTCACTCTCAATGCGGCAGGCGAACTCCAGGCGTTCCAGCAGGGCGGCAATCGCTTCCGGCACCAGGTTAATCCCCAGTAACTTTCTCACATCCGCGGAGGTCACAGCGGTCACCGGGTCAATCACGGGTTTGGGATAAGCATCCACAAGCCCGGCGGCAATCTGCCCGCCGCTCCAGGCAGTCATGCGCTCCAGACCCAGGCGCACGCCCTCTTCCGCCAACGCCGGATGGACACCGCGAGAGAAACGGTAACCGGCCTCGGAGGTCAATTTTTGCGCGCTGAGCGTGCGGCGCACGTTGACGTAATTCCAGCTCGCCCCTTCTAGCAACACGTTGCGCGTGGCATCCGTCACTTCGCTTTCCAGCCCGCCCATCACCCCCGCCAACGAGAGCGCCCCCGCCGTATCGCACACCAGCACGGTGAAGTCATCCAGCGTGCGCCTGACGTTATCCAGCGTGGTGAGCTGCTCGCCCGGTTGGGCGGCGCGGGTGATAATCGTCGGTGGTTTACCGCCAGCGCGCTGCACCAGCACATCGTAATCAAAGGCGTGCAGCGGCTCACCGGTTTCCAGCATGACGTAGTTGGTGGCATCCACCACGCTGTTGATGGGACGCATCCCCGCCAGGCGCAGGCGGCGTTGCACCCGGTACGGGCTGGGCTGGGGCGTCACCCCACGCACCAGGCCCACAACAAAGCGCATGTTGAGCTCGGGGTCGCGGATCTCGATGTACGCCTGCCCTGCGATGGCCGGTCCATCCATGGGGATTTTGCACACGGGTTTGCGCAGCTTCTGCTCGGTGAGGGCTGCCAGTTCCCGCGCCACGCCCATCACCGAGGCATTCCGTACCATATTGGGGGTGATGGATATCTCAAACACGGCATCACCCATGTAATCCGCCAGCGGCATGCCGGTGGGGGCATCGTCATCGAGCAGGATAATGCCCTCATGCTCCTCTGAGATGCCCAGTTCCTTCTCGGAGCACACCATCGAGAAGGACTCCACCCCGCGGATTTTTGCGCGCTTAAGGGTGGTCAACACCTGCCCGGGCTGGTGCCCGTCGTAGATGCGCGCGCCTTCGCGCGCATAGGCCACCTTGAGCGGCCTGGGCAGCGGCCCCAGTCCCTTGTAGTCAAACAGGTTCGGCGCGCCAGTCAACACCACCCACTCGCCGCGCCCGTCGTTCAGGCGGCACAACGTCAGCCGGTCAGCATTGGGATGCGGCATCACCTCATCAATCTGCGCTACCACAATCTTATCCGGCTCCCAGGCCAGCCCGCTGACGGCAAATTCCTGCTTGTCCATCACCGGCAAAGGCAGCCCCACCACCTGCAGGCTGTCCAGTTCCAGCCCGGCGTTGCTCATCAACCGCCCAATTTCTTCCAGCGGCAGCTCGAGATCAATATATTCTTTCAACCAGGAAAGCAATACTTTCATGAGATCAAACTCCTTACCCTCAGGCTAGAACTGCTCGAGGAAGCGCAGGTCATTGGCCCAGAAATTGCGAATTTCATTAATGTGATAGCGCAGCATCGAGACGCGCTCCGGACCCATGCCGGCTGCGAAGCCCGTATAGACCTTTGGATCGTACCCACCGTTTTGCAGCACCACCGGGTGCACCATTCCGCACCCCAGAATCTCAATCCAGCCGGAGTAGGAGCACACGTTGCAACCCTTGCCGTGGCACAAGAAGCACTCCACCGCCAGCTCGGCGCTCGGCTCGGTGAACGGGAAGTAGGACGGTCTGAAGCTGGTGCGCGCCCCGGCGCCAAACATGCGCCGCGCAAAATCGGAGAGCGTTCCTTTCAGGTCGCCAAAGGTGATGTTTTTGCCCACCACCAGCACTTCCACCTGGCTGAATTGCGTCTCATGGCGCGCGTCCAATTGCTCGTAACGGTAAACCATACCCGGCAAAATAGCGCGGATGGGTTCCGGTGCGTACTGGCGCATGACGTGAATCTGCCCGCCAGAGGTATGCGTGCGCAGCAGCACGTCGGGCGTGGTGGTGTGGAAGGTGTCCTGCATATCCCGCGCGGGATGATACTTTGGAAAATTCAAAAGCTCAAAGTTGTACTCATCCAGCTCAACATCCCTGGAGCGGTACACCTGGAAACCCATATCGCCAAACACGCGGTAGATCTCGCGCAAGGTGCGCGTTTGCACGTGCAGCCGCCCCTGGATGGGTCGGCGCCCCGGCAGGGTCACATCCAACCGCTCCGCCGCCAGTGAGCGGGCCAGCGCCGCTGCCTTGACCGCCTCGCCCTTCTCCGCCAGGGCCGCTTCCAGCGCCAGCTTCACCTGGTTAGCCTTCTGCCCCACCTGCGGGCGCAGTTCTTTGGAAACTTGCCCCAGCCCGCTGAACACCAGCATCACCGGGGCGCTTCGTCCCAGGTGAGCCGTCCGCCAGGCTTGCAATCCGGCTTCATCTTCAACCTTACCCAGCGCCGCCAGGCCCTCGCTCTGAATCTCATCCAATCTCGCTAAAACATCCACCTGTTCACTCATCACACGCATCTCCTCTGTAATCTTCACCGCTTCAATCTCGGCTGCAACCAAAAATTGCAACCGAGTTCAGAACGGGGTTTTCCGATCCTTAAACAAACACTCCCATCCCACAAGGGACGGGAGCAACTCCGCGGTACCACCCTCGTTGGCTGCCTGCGCAGCCCACTCGACCCAACAGCCCGGCTTTAGCGGGCGATTGGCGGCGCATGGTAACGCTGCGCTGTGCGGCTCGGACTACTGGCCCCTCTCAGGGCGTTCCCCCGGGCGGCTCGGGAGGGAACTTCGCAACTCTTCGGCTGGTGCGGAGTCTCAGTCTGTGCCCCGCAGTCCCTGTCAGCTTCTCAAGCGCTACTTTCCTCCGTCAAAGCCGATGGCTATTGAGGATGTCTCATATTATCCCAAAAACGTCCTCGCTGTCAAGGTGCGCGGCGATTCTTTCCACCAGGGAGTGAAGAATGAATGCCATAGCAAACCTGCAATGCCCGCATCCATTTTTCTGCTACAATCAACCCTATTATCCCCTCCCAAGGCAGCCCCGCATGGAACAAAAATCCCTCCCTGATATTTTTATCTCCTATTCCCGCAAAGATATTGCCTTCGCCCGTCTCATTAAGAATTCTCTTGAAAAAAGTGGGCTCAACATCTGGATTGACTGGGACCGCATTCCCAGCGGCGTGCCGTGGTGGAAAACCATCGAGAAG
Source organism: uncultured Anaerolineaceae bacterium (assembly GCA_964453035.1). Classification (GTDB taxonomy): domain Bacteria; phylum Chloroflexota; class Anaerolineae; order Anaerolineales; family Anaerolineaceae; genus CAYVOX01. The sequence goes on along the minus strand of CAYVOX010000003.1, from coordinate 17,750 downwards.
GCCATCCAGGATTCGCACACCTTCCTCTTTATCATCAGCAAAACCTCCATCACCTCCTCGGTCTGCAAGGATGAAATCAACACGGCGTTGCGCAACAATAAGCGCATCATCCCTGTCATCGTTGATAACCTCAGCCCTGAAGCTGTCGGCGAATTTGTTCCCGACCTGCGCAAAATCAACTGGTCCATCTTCCAGCGCGACCGCATCTTTCGCATCGAGGTCAACCCCGCTGGAGAATCAGATAAGCCGGAGGATCACGAAGTGGCCCTGCCGGGTCTGCCCCAGTTTGAGCAGGCCCTGGAAAAGCTCAGCCGCGAAATCCAGACCGATTGGGAATGGGTCACCTACCACACCCGCCTTCAATCCAGCGCGCTCCTGTGGGAAGACAAGCCCGATCCTTCCTTCCTGCTGCGCGGCGCCCAGCTGGAGGAAGCCGAGCGCCGCCAGATGGAGGCTGCCGGCAAAGACCCCCAGCCCAACCTGCTGCAAACTCGCTACATCACCGCCAGCCGCCAGGAAGAGACGCGCCGCCAGGCCTCCGAGCGCGCCCTTGAGCAAAAAGCCGCCCGCCGCCAGCGCCTGTTCCTGTGGACGGTGGGCATCGGTTTGATTATTGCGCTTGTGTTGAGCGTCTTATTCCTCAACCAGCGCGATGTCGCCCGGTCGGAGACCAATATGCGCGCCACGGCTGAAGCGGTGGCGGTTGACCAGGCCAAAACCGCCCTCTCCCGCCAACTGGCGGCCCAATCCGAGAACAGTCTCACCCGCAGCAATTGGGAGCTTGCCGGTCTGCTTGCCATTGAAGCCGGCCAGTCAAAGAACACCCTTCAAGCCTTTGAAGCCTTGCGCAAGGTTGAAGCGTACCCCTGGTTCACAAGTTGGGTTCACCAGTCTCGCCTCCTCGGCATCGACCGGATCGACTCAAAACTGCTCGACCTGCGCTGGCGCCCAACTGAAGATATCACCCAGGCCCGCGCTTCCGCATCCAATCAAACCATCTCCTATTGGAGCCCCGCAACCGGGCAGCAGGTCTCAGCCCCCACCACCCTGTGGAGCGATTACCCCAATCTCCGCTTCAAACTCATTGCGATCCCTTCCGATGCGCGCCAGATGCAGGTGGTTGAGGTCTCGACCGGTAAACCGGTTTTTCAGGTGGAAGGCGTTTATGGCTATTTTAACCCGGACGAATCCCTGCTCTACACCATATCCTGCTCATCCGATAAATGCGAAACCTGGAACCGGGATAAACTCATCATCTGGGATACCGCTACCGGCAATAAACTCAAGACAATCATCCCCAACACCTACTTCATGCACAGGGTAACATGGGCCGATAATTCCCCTCGCCTGCTGGTTCTCGGGTGCGACGGACTCGGAGAGAACAACAATCCCACGTTCTGCGCAAAAATGTCACTCAAAATATGGGATGCCCTCTCCGGAAATTTGCTCCAGACGTTCAAGACCGATTTAAAGAATTCAACCTGGTCCTTTACCTGGATGCAGGATGATACCCAGATTTTATCCTCCGGATGCGATAATATCTCCAACCCGGGCCGTAGCGCCATTTGCACCTCCAACAGCCTGCGCCTGTGGGATGTGGCTTCCGGAGAATCCCGCTGGGCCATCATTGGCCCGGATTCCTATGTGTGGAGCCAGGATAAACAGCGCATTCTCAGCTTCTACCATGACCCCACCCCAACCCTGCGCGAAGAAGGCGATGTCATCAAGATCTGGGATGCCGTCTCTGGCGCGCATCTCTTCACCCTCGCCGGGCATTCCGACCTTATCCAGAGCGCCGTCTGGGGCAAGGACGGCTCCACCATCCTCAGCACCAGCAAGGATGGCGAGTCGCGCTTCTGGCAGTTTAAACCCACCGGTGAATTTTCAGAAACAGGCAGCCCTCCAATACCTTTGAGCGAAACCCTCGTATGGAAGGAACCCTATCCCGCCTGGAGTCCCGACCATACCCGGTTGGTCATGCGTTCAGATTCAAAGACCATCACCATCTGGGATTTGCAAAACGGTCAAGTGTCATTATCCCTTACCCCATACCTTCAAAAAGCTGAATTTGTGAAGTGGAATTCAGATGGCACCCGGCTGATCACTTTCGGCTGCAAAGAGCTTTCAGGGACCACCTGCAAAACCTACGAGGTTAACCTTTGGGATGCCAGGGATGGCTCCCAGCTAATGGCTTTCGGCGGGTTTACCGATAGGTTCGCCCGAGATTTTATTCTTAGCCCTGATGAACAGAAGCTCCTCACCATCGAAAATTCAAAAAATTTAATTATCTGGAGTGTTACAACCGGAAAAGCGCTCTTCATGTATTCGGATAAAAATCCGATCCTTGACATATCATGGAGTCCGGATAGTAAAAAATTGTTTGCATACACCCAGGATGATAAGATTCACGTCTGGAGCGTCGATACCTGGAAGGAACTCTTCACCCTCTCTCAAATAGAGACATTCGCCGAACTTCCTTGGAGCCCCGACTTCACCAGGGCTATTTCTATCACCACCGTCAAAGACAAAAACACCAACCAGTCCATCGCCACAGTTGAGCTTTACGACCTGGATTCAGGCAAGCGCGTGGCTGAAATTAATGTTGAAAAAGCCACTGGTAACCTGGACTGGATCCCTAACAGCCATTTCTTTCAGGTTTCCATTAATTACGGGGATCACTACGAGCGCCCCATTTACGATGCCTCGAATGGCAAACTGATTAAAGAGCTAGATAGTTTATCCACCTCGCTGCAACCCGATCGCAACCGTTTTTTTGTCATCCCCTGCAGCAAATATGAAAATAAAAAGTGCACCCAGTCCACAACCATGCTGGTGGATATCTTCTCCCCCACCCATCCGGTCACTTTATCTCAAACGCTCATCAACACCCCCTTTGTATCCTGGAGCAAAAAAGGCGACCGTTTTCTCTCCGTTGGCGAATCCGGCGATATCAGTATTTGGGATGCTGCCACCGGCAAGATACTCACCACCCTGCGTATTCCACAGAGAAGCGGCACCATGTTATCCATGTACGAAACTGGAAATTCCACCACCGTCGTAAAAACCTCCTTACAAAAAGCGGCCTGGAGCGTGGATGATACCTCCATCGCCACCCTGGATTGCTACGTTTCACCCAATCCCGGCCAGTCCTGCAATGATGGAGCGGTTCGCATCTGGAATTCAGTCACCGGTGTGGAAATATTCTCCGTCGCCGGAAAGGAATTCGCCTGGAATAGTACCGGAGAACGCATCCTTGTCTCCGACAACAATACCATCAAACAATGGTATGTTAACATCAACGACGTCACCCGCAGCCTGTGTGGTATCATGCCGCGCAAGCTCTCCGAAAAAGAATGGGCGCTTTACCTCGGAGATGCCCCCTACCGCGATACCTGCGCGGATCTCCTCAAACCCTAGCGCTCACAAATCGCGGTATTGCGCAAAAAAGTGACGGCGAGAAAAATGAACAGGAGCTAACAATGCAATTGAGCGTGGGCGATTCCGCCCCCAATTTTAGCCTGTCCGACGGTCACGGTGTGACTCACACCCTGTCCCAAATGACTGCTTCGCAAAATGTGCTGCTGGTCTTCAATATTGGCTTTGCCTGACCGCACTGCACCAATCATATGGCGCAGTTGCGCCATGACTATCCCCAATTCAAAGCATTAAACACCGAAGTGCTGGTGATGGTGCCCAACGGACCCAGAATGATCCAGCAATATCTTCTTGCGCACCAAACGCCTTACCCCATTTTGAGCGATAAGGGCTCAAAGGTGGCAGCGCAATATTTCCAGGTGAAGAAGCTGCTGGTGCTTGGCACGCCGACCGTCTTCCTGGTCAACCGCGCTGGTATCATCATCTATGCCCATTATGCGTCCTCGCTGATCGAAGAACCGGATAACCGTGAGCCGCTGCGGATGCTGGAGCAACTGGCTGCCGGCTGAACAGGCCGCAGGCAAAAACTGGATTAGCGCAGCAATCTTCCCGCTGCCCACAGCGCCGCCGCGTTCACCGGCGCCATGAACGCCCAACTCACCAGGATGTTCTCCACCCCGGTCAGGTATCCCAGCGCAGCGTAATGCAGCGGCACAAACAACAGAGCAAAAACAAAAAAGGCCAGCAGGTAAGCTATCAGGTTCGCCCGCCGGTCATTCAATTGCCATGCATCCAGGGCAAGTTTATCCAGCAGCCAGGCCCAGGCGGCATACGCGGAGATGGAAAACACCGCCGCCAGCCCGCCCTGAATCAACAGCTGGTTGCCCGGCTGCTGGATGAGCGCGTATAGGGTAAAAGCCAGCAAAATACTGCCCAGGTTAATGGCTGCCAGGGCTGCAGCGTGAAAAAGGCTGGTTTTCAACGTCATGCTTACAACAATTTAGAGCCACAAACGCCACAGAAGCGGGCTTCCGGCGCCACTTCGCTGGCGCAATTCGGGCAGCGCTTCACTTCCACAGCCGGCGGACCCCAGGCTGGCGGCGGCATCAAGCCCTCACCTGCCGGCGGGGGCTGGGTCTTTTCCTGCGGCAACTGGGGCATAGGCGCTTCCGGCGGGGGCGGAACAATCGGTTCAAACGGGATCTCCGGAACCACCGGCACTTCAGGCTGCACGGGCTCGGGTAACGGTTCAACACTCGGCAACGGCAGCACAGGTTCAGCAGGCGGCACGGGCTGCAACGCAGGGATAGGTTCAAGTGGCGGGATGGGCTCAACCGCAACCGGGGGTTGCGCAGGGGTTTCCGGCAGCGGCTCGGGTTCGGGAGCGGGCGGTTGGGGCATCACTCCGGCAGCGTAAACCGTTGCCTCGGTCTCGGGCAGCCGCTCCGGAGGCGTTCCCGCCATCACCTTGAGCTGCGTCTCCCCCACCATGATGAGGTCGCCTTCTTTCAGCTTGAGGGTGGTGGCGACAAATTCGCCATTCAGGAAGGTGCCGTTGGTGCTGCCCAGATCGGTCAGTTCAAATCCTTGCTCCACCTTTTTAATACTGGCATGACGGCGCGAGGCTTTCACATCCAGAAGATGAATATCGCAATCCTGCCCGCGCCCCATCACCACCTCTTCGCTCAGCGGGAAGGCCTGACCTACCCCGGCTCCGGCCACAACGGAAAGGTAAAACTCGCGTGGAACCAGTGGAATGGGAGGGACGGCATCAGCATTGCTGAGGTAGTCTTCCAACATGTCCACCATCTGCGCGGAGGAGATGCAGCGCATGTGCAGTTGGCCGTCGGCAAGCTCAAGGTGCAGCACATCCGCCAGGCCCGATTGCAGGCACATGCAGTGCTGCGCCGCCACCGCGCCCTGTTCGTTGGCGTGGGCGGCATCCAGCGAAATGACGTTGCTCACCAGCAGCATGCGGTCCGCCAGCATCAACACCGGCTGGGATGGAAACACCTGGGTTTTATCCTGCCAGGCCAGGCCTTTGCCCACCAGCGCCTGTAAAGCCGGCTGCAATTGCGCCGCTGAAACTGGCAGCGCCAGGCCAGCCAGGTTCTTCACCACGGAAACCAGCCATTGCGGCATATCCACCGACTTGTTGACCGCCTCCGCCAGCGCAGCCGGGTCAGAGGGAGCCGGTAGCGCCGGTTTATCCTCGGCAATCGCTTTCAGCACGGCCCGCCGTCGCTGGTCCATCAGCACAGCCAGCGACAGCGCCTCAAATGGGGGCAGAGCAACCTCCCACTCCTGGTTGAGGTGCGCAAAGTTGCCCGTCAAGCCCTCCAGCAGATCCATAAAGCCCGCCGGGTTGGCCGGAAATTCAATCTCCAATCCCTGGGGGGTGGAGCTGATCGAGGCATCACCTTCAAGCGGCGCGCCAAAGTACATGGCATAATCCTGGTACTGTCCCGGCGCGGAAAGGTGCACGCGGGCGTAAGCCCTGGCGCTGGAAAGCGCATCCAGCGCCGGCATCACATCCTCGCGGATTTTTTCGCCCTCGCCCATCACGCCTGCCTCGCGCAACTGGGCCAGTTGCGCAGAGGTCAGCACAGCGATCTGAGAAAAATTGAGGGGAGAAATGACGCTCTTCTCAGTCTGGAGCATACTGGCAATCCCGGCCAGTTGCGCAACATCCAGTGCAAATCGCAGGCTCATATTAGCACTCCTTTTTTTGCTCTGAAGTATGAATCCCCCCTGACCATTACGATGAAATAAGTATAGCTTTTAGGTAGGCAAAGTGCAAGCACCCCGCTAAAGAAAACGCCCGGGTTTGAACCGGGCATGGTTTATTCTTCGCTGGTTTGAAATTGAGCGCTTCTACGGCACCTGACCGGAATCCACAATTGTGCCCACTTTTTCGCCCAGCAGGGCGCGGCGCAAACCGCTGTTATCCCACAGGTTCAGCACCAGGATGGGCAGCTTGTTTTCCATGCACAGCGAGAAGGCGGTGCTGTCCATCACTTCCAGGCGGCGCACCAGCGCATCGTGAAAGGTGATCCGCTCGAACTTAACCGCATCCTTGTTGAGTTTGGGATCACTGTCGTAAATGCCGTCCACCTTGGTGGCTTTGATCAGCACTTCCGCGCCAATTTCCATGGCGCGCAGCGCCGCGGCGGTATCGGTTGAGAAATATGGGTTGCCCGTGCCGCCGCCAAAGATGACCACGCGGCCTTTTTCCAGGTGGCGGATGGCCCGCCGCCGAATGTAGGGCTCAGCCACCGATTGCATCTCCACGGCGGTTTGCACCCGCGTCACCACGCCGATCGATTCCAGCGCATCCATCAGCGCCAGGGCGTTCATCACCGTGGCAATCATGCCCATGTAGTCTGCCGTCGCGCGGTCCATGCCTAACTCCAGGCCCACCTTGCCGCGCCACAGGTTGCCCGCACCAATCACAATCGCCACATCCACGCCCATCTCGCGCACGTCGCGCACCGTCTGGGCAATGTGGTTGGCAGCCTGGGGATCAATGCCGCTGCCCTGCGGGGTGGAGAGTGCCTCTCCACTCAGTTTGAGCAAAATCCGGTGGTACTTCAGTCCTTCCATACGGCCTCCTTCTGGAATGTGCTTGCTGTAACTTTGTGAACCTGACGGCATAAAAAGGCCAACCTTTCGGTTGGCCTGTGAGACTATTCAACTTCAGTTTTTTCGCCTAACGCCCAGCGGGTGAACCGCCGGATGATGATATTCTCGTTCAGCGCAGCAATCGTCTGGTTGAGCAGCTTCTGGATGGTGATGGTTTCATCGCGGATGTAAACCTGGCGCAGCAGCACGTTTTCGTCTTTGAATTTGTTGAGCGAACCCTCAACGATGCGTGGAATCACGCCTTCGGGCTTGCCATCTTCGCGCGCCTTGGCCGCAGCAATTTGTCCTTCGTGCTCCAGCACGTCGGCGGGGATATCCTCTTCGCGGATGTAGGTGGGGGCAGAGGCAGCAATTTGTAGCGCCAGTTCGTGAGCAAAGTTACGGAAGGATTCTGAGCGGCCGACAAAATCGGTTTCGCAGTTCACTTCCACCATCACGCCCACCCGCCCGTTACCGTGCGAGTAGAGTTCCACAACGCCTTCCGAGGCTTTGCGTTCCGCGCGCTTGGCAGCCATCGCCAGGCCTTTTTCGCGCAGGAAGTCAATCGCTTTCTTCAGGTCACCTTCAGACTGCTCCAGGGCTTTGCGGCAATCCAGCACGCCGGCGCCGGTGGTTTCTCGCAGTTGCTTAATCATATCAGTCGTGATTGTTGCCATGCTCAATTATCCTTGCCTTATTTAGATTCTTCTTCAGCCGGCTTTGCGCCGCCCAATTTTGCCAGGGTAGATTCACCCAGCAGGTCTTTATCTTCCAGGGTTGATTCTTCTTCCACGCGGGCGCGCACCACGGGGGCTGCCGGGCGGGCAACCGGAGATTGCGAGGCTTCAAAGGTGGGTTCTTCAACCACATCGTCCTTGCGCATGGCCTTGCCTTCCTGAACGGCATCGGCGATCTTTCCAACCAGCAGCTTGATGGCGCGGATGGCGTCATCGTTGGATGGCACCACGTAATCAACGCCACCCGGATCGCAGTTGGTATCCACCAGCGCAATCACCGGAATGCCCTTGAGGTTGGCTTCGTGCACGGCGGTGGCTTCGCGCATCACATCCACCACAAATACCAGATCCGGCACAGTCTTGAGCATGCGCACGCCGCTCAGGCGCAGCTCGAGGCGGGTGATCTCACGACCGATGAGCAGGCCTTCTTTTTTGGTCAGGCGGTTAATCTCGCCGGTATCGCGCAATTTTTCAAGGCGTTCCAACTCGGTGATACGCTTGAAAATGGTTGACCAGTTGGTAATCATGCCGCCCATCCAGCGCTCGGTGACGTAGGGCATGCCGCAGCGCGTGGCTTCTTCTTTGATGGTCTCCTGTGCCTGGCGCTTGGTGCCGATAAACAGCACATTGCCGCCCTTGGCGGCCACGTCGCGCACCAGGTTGTAGGCAGTGTTGAGCGCTTTGACGGTTTGTTGCAGGTCGATAATGTGGATCCCGTTGCGTTCGGTGAAGATGTAGGGCTTCATGCCGGGATTCCACTTGTTGGTGCGGTGGCCAAAATGCACGCCGCTTTCCAACAGGGACTTCATGGAAATAACAGCAGCCATGACGGGGTAAAACTCCTTTCGCGTTTTGTCTTCCGTTCCTCTCGCTCCAGTCCATCACTGGCGTTTGCCAGCACGCAGGATTGGTCAAGGAACGTGCAGGATGAGATAGCCTGGCCTTTCGGCGCAAGCGGGTGATAGTATATCACAATTTTGGCTTTTCTGAAGGATTGATTAATGGATATTGACCAGCTCCACCTGAACGTTTTCCTCCCCTGCCAGGTCAGCCAGGCGGCGCAGCAGCTCGGGCGTGATGAGGGTGGATTCGTTGGGGAACTCAATCAGGTAATAGTGCCCGCGTTCGAACATCAAAAAGGCGAAGCGGTCCTTGCCGGGAGTGGAACTGAGCATGCCGTGAATGCGCTTAAAGCGGCGCGAATCGCGCTCTTTATCCTCGCTGCCGCGCAGGATTATCTTCACAATCCGCGACTGCTGTTCATCCTCAGGCGCCAGCCCCGCCCCCACGCTGCCGGGCGGGATGAAATAGGTAAACGAAGGCATAGGGGTCTGCAGCGGCGGAGGAAGATAGGCGGCAGGTTCCACCGGCGGTTCGGTCAGCTTTTGCGGTGAGGGCTTCACAGGTTGCGGCGCAGGCGGTTCAGTGGGTTTGGGTTTTTCTGGTTCCGCGGGTGAAGTCGCTGTGGTTGGTTTAACCGGGTGATCCAGCAGGTAATCTCCACCGGGCGAGGCAATGAAGAAATCCGCTTCAAAGTCAGGCGGTGGCGGCGGCAGGTCCTCGTCATCGGAGGATAGCTCCGCTTTAACCTGGGAGGTTGCGGCAATGGTGACCTCAGCAGGCGGCTCAACCGGCGCTTTTTCTGTCGTTTCAGTAACTTCCGCAGACACCTCCAGTGACGGCATGTAGAACAGGTCGGAGGTGGGCAGCCCGGAATCGGGCTCCAGGCTTCCGCCGGGCGGCAATTCCGGCAGCTTTTCGACCATCAATTTATCCACCAGCACCTTGGGATCGCCGTTATCGGCATCCACTTTGCCTTCCGCCACCAGCACGCGGTCCATCGCGATCAGCTTGCCGTATTTCTCCCAGGTGCGCGGAAAAAGCACCAGCTCGATATTGCCCTGAATATCCTCAAGGGTGGCAAAACCCATCGCCTTGCCGTCCTTGGTCTGGTGTCGCCGGAAGCGCGTCACCAGACCGGCTACCATTACCCTGTCCTTACGCGAGACTTCACCCAGCTGCCCCGAAAAGTGCGTGACCTTGTTGCGCAGCACCGGCATATACGGGGTGAGCGGGTGATCCGAGACGTAAAGGCCAATCAGCTCGCGCTCCCACTCCAGCATTTCGCGGCGGTCTTCGTGGAAAACCGCCGGCAGGGTGATATCCTCTTCCACCCCCTCAACCATGCCAAAAAAGCTCATCTGCCCGCTCTGCAAGGCCTTAAAATGGCTGGCGCTGACCGAAACGACGTAATCCAGCGTGCTCAAAAGCGCCTGGCGCGGTCCAAAACAATCCAGCGCGCCCACCTTCACCAGGAATTCCAGCGACCGTTTGCCCATCGTGCGCAAATCCACCCGGCGGGTGAAGTCATTCAGGTCGCGGAAGGGTCCGTCCTTCTGGCGGGTCTGTAAAATCAGTTCCACCGCGTTCAGGCTCACGTTTTTCACCGCGCCCAGCCCAAAACGAATGGCGGACCCCTGCCCAGGGCGGTCTTCAATAGTGAAATCCCATTCGCTCGTGTTCACATCCGGTGGCAGCACGTCAATCCCCATGCTGCGGCAGTCCGCCACGTAATAGGCCACCTTGTCGGTATCGTTCTTGGAGGCCGACAACAGCGCCGTCATATATTCAACCGTGTAATGCGTTTTGAGGTACGCGGTCTGGACGGCAATCACGCCGTAATCGGCAGCGTGGCTTTTGTTGAACCCGTAGCGGGCGAACTCTTCCCAGTTGGCGAAGATGGCTTCGGCGGTTGCATGGGGAATATCCTGCGCAACGCAGCCCTTGACGAACTTTTCGCGGTGTTTAGGGATTTTTTCTTTCTTCTTCTTGGCAATGACGGAGCGCAGTTCATCGGACTCGGTGAGCGTATAGCCCCCCAGTTCCACCGCGGCGCGCATGATTTGTTCCTGGTAGATGGGGATGCCGTAGGTTTCCTCAAAAATTGGCTGGAGCATCTCATGGGCATAGGTGACCGGCTCTTCATTGTGCATACGCCGGATGTATTGCGGGATGAACTCTAGCGGCCCCGGGCGGTAGAGCGCCACCATGGCAATCACGTTGGCCAGAGACTGCGGTTTCATCTGCATCAGGTAGCGAGTCATCCCGCTGCCTTCCAGTTGGAAGACGCCCGCCGTGTGGCCTTTGCCAATGAACTGGTAGGTCTGAGTATCATCCAGCGGAATATTGTGCAAATCCAGCCGGATGCCGTGCCGTTTTTCAATTAAGTCGCTGGCCCGCTGCATGATGGTGAGGGTTGCCAGCCCCAAAAAGTCAACTTTGAGCAAGCCAAGCGAATCGAGGATGGACATTTCAAATTGCACCACCTGCTTGATGGGCGTATCCTCAGACCCGCTGGTAGCGCGGTGCAGCGGCGCGTAATTAATGATAGGCCGGTCGGTGATGACCACGCCCGCAGCGTGCGTGCCGGCATTGCGCACCACGCCTTCCATGTGCTGCGCAGTTTCCACCACCTCTTTGAGGTAAGGAGCTTCTTCGCAGGCGGTTTTAAACTCCCCGACCTGCTCAAGCGCATCTGCAATGGTGGTGGGCTTGCCGGGGATATTAGGAATGAGCTTGGAGATGCGGTCAATCTCCGAGAGGGGAATATCCATCACGCGCCCCACGTCGCGGATGGCGGCGCGCGCGCCGAGCGTGCCAAAGGTGATGATTTGAGCCACGTTTTCCACCCCGTAACGCGACGCGCAGTACTCCATCATTTTTGAGCGGCGGTCATCCTGGAAGTCCAGGTCAATATCCGGCATGGAAATACGCCCCGGGTTGAGGAAGCGCTCAAAAATCAGGCCGTGATTCATCGGCTCAACCAGCGTGATATTCAGCGCATAAGCCACCATCGAGCCAGCCGCGGAGCCGCGCGCGTTGTACCAGATGCCGTTCTCGCGAGCATAGCGGCACAGATCCCACACAATGAGGAAATATGTGTCGAAGCCCATGTCGTTGATGATCCCCAGTTCGTATTCCAGCCGTTCGCGCACAGCCGGGTCGGCATTGCGCTCGCCGTAGAACTCCTGCATGCCCTCTTCGCAGATGGTGCGCAGGTAAGTCTGGGGGGTGAAGCCATCCGGAACCGGAAAAACCGGCAGGTGGTAGCCGTGCGGGGTCAGGTCAACCTGGCAGCGTTCGGCAATGAGCAGGGTGTTGCTCAACGCCTCCGGGATGTGCCCGAAAAGTTCCGCCATCTCCTGCGGCGAGCGCAGGTAGTAGGAGTTGTCGGTCATCTTCATGCGGTTCGGGTCTGAGAGCAGCGAACCAGTCTGGATGGCCAGCATGATATCCTGGTAGCGGGCGTCCTCTTTGTTGATGTAGTGCGCGTCGTTCGTTGCCACGTAGCGAGCATTGTAGCGCTTTCCCAGTTCCAGCAGGGTGCGGTTGATCGTCTCCAGCTCCGGGATAGGATGGCTTTGTAATTCAAGGAAGAAGCGCTCCGGGCCGAACACCTCGTAAAACCAGTTCAGCTTACGTTGCGCCACATCCACGCCCTGTTCAATGATGGCACGGGGCACCTCAGCAGACATGCAGCCCGAGGTGGCAATCAACCCCTCGGCGTGCGCTGCCAGGTACTCGCGGTCAATACGCGGGGTGTAATAAAAGCCTTCCAGTTGCGCCGTGGAGGCAATCTGCAGCAGGTTCTGGTAGCCGGCGTCATTTTCCGCCAGCAGCAGCATGTGGTAAGCTGATTTATCCAGCTTGGCGTCGCGCTCGCCCATCCGGCGCGGTGCCAGGTAAGCTTCCAGGCCAATCACCGGGTGCACCCCGGCGTTTTTGGCGGCGTTGAAAAATTCAATCACGCCAAACATCGTGCCGTGGTCGGTCAGCGCCACCGCCGGCATCTCCAGCTCCTTAACACGCTTAACCAGCTTCTGGATGTTGGAGAAGCCGTCGAGCAGCGAGTATTCCGAGTGGACATGCAGGTGAACGAAGCTCATAACCCTCTATCGAACAAATGGTTTATGATGTGATTATAGCATTTTAGAGCGGCCATCTCACATTCTTTAAATTAAAAAAAGCTGGCGGTGCCAGCTTTTTAAGTCATCTTAAGTTAGCGCAGGGCAATCGTTGGGTGGGTGGCCCGTCAGCGGGCCACTTCCCAGATGGTGACCTCCGCCTCGATATAAGTCTCGCCGAGCGCGCGCGCCACGCAAATGCGGTGGTGACCGTCACGCACGTAATATTCCCCGCCCACCTTAATCAGGTCAACCGGGGGCAGCGGCTGGTTCCTAAGGCGCGCCTGGAAGATACCGATGAAGCGGCTGAGGCTGCGGCAGTTCAGCGGATGAAAGTGATGGTCAAAATCCGCGCTGCGCGCTTCGCTGCCGTGAATGGCGTCAATCTCCACCGTTCGAAGGCCGTTGTAATGGCTGCCCAGCACCCTGCCTGAGCGGCTCACCAGTTGCAGGTCCGCCAGCGCGGGGGGTTCGCGGCGCAGAAAAGCAGCCACCCGGTGCATGAACCCGTAGAACTGCTGGTTGCGAAAGACCTGTGCCGCTTTACGGCGCAAATCCTCGCCGCTCGGGTTGAGGGCTGCGGATTGAAGCAGGAAATCACTGGTGGTCAACATGGTTGCGCTCCTTTCACTCTGATTTACATAGAGAATATACCTGTCGTTTGTTTCAACTCCGTACTTAAAAGCGTTTCGGAAAGCGTTTCAGAAAAAATCTCATTTGAGATATAATCATTTTGCCGTCGTACAGGAAAGGAATTAGCTGTGCCGCGCCTCAGGTTTTACCTCCTCGGAAAATTCAACCTCACGCTGGACGGAACACCCGTACAAACCGACCGCCGTAAAGCCCTGGCGCTGCTGGTTTACCTGGCTTTGAGCCAGAAACCCATGCGCCGCGAACACCTGGCGGACTTCTTCTGGCCGGAGTTTGACCGCGAACATGCCTTTGCCTACCTGCGCCGCACTTTATGGGAAATCAACCAGATGCTCGGCGAGGGCTGGCTGGAAGCAGGCCGCGAACTGGTGGAACTCAGGCAGCGTGGTGAAATCTGGCTGGATGCGCAGGATTTTAGCTGCAAAGCCGCACAGGCTGGCAACCTCCCGGCGCTGGAAGCCGCCGCGGCGCTCTACGAGGGGGACTTTATGGCAGGCTTCAGCCTGAGGGATAGCCCTTCCTTTGAGCAGTGGCAGCTGGAGCAAAGCGAAATGCTGCGCCTCCAGGCGACGCAGGCTCTTGGCGCTCTCAGCCAGGCTTACGCCGCGGAAAAACGCTTTGAAAAAACCGTTGAAGTGGTGCGGCGCTGGCTGACTGTGGATGCGCTCGATGAAGAGGCTCACCGCCAGCTCATGCTGCTGCACGCCGCCAGCGGCAGGCGCTCGCAGGCACTCAAAGCCTACCAGGAATGCCAGCGCCTGCTTGAAGAAGAGCTGGGCGCCAGGCCGGAACCAGCTACCACGCAGCTTTACGAACAGATACGCCAGGGAAAGCTCCCCTCGCAGGTTGCCCCTGCCGCGCCTCACCCCAGCACCTCGCCCGCCGCACTGCCACCTGGCTCCGCAGCCAGGAGCCTGCGCTCGCACCTTCCGGGCCAGCCTACCCGTTTTGTCGGGCGGGCGATGGAACTGCTCGAGATTCGCCGCCTGCTCACTGACCCGGCCTGCCGACTGCTGACCCTGCTGGGACCCGGCGGCATCGGCAAAACGCGCCTCTCGCTGGAAGCTGCCAGCCAGTTGCTGCCGGAGTATTCGCAGGGCGCGCACTTCATCGCCCTTGCTCCGCTTTCCTCAACCGATTTAATCCTCCCCGAACTGGCTTGCGTGCTGGAGATGAGCTTTTCAGAGGAAGGGATGGGCGGCAGCAATGACCATCTGAGCCAGCTGCTGGAATACCTGCGCCCGCGCCAGCTGCTGCTTATCATGGATAACTTTGAACACCTGCTGCAGGGCGCTGAGCTGGTCAGCCGCATTCTTGCCGAGGCGCCCGATGTGAAGGTGCTGGCTACCTCGCGCGAGCGGTTGAATGTACCCGAAGAGTGGATTTTTGAAATCGAGGGCATGTCCTACCCGGTTGATGAGCGCCTGGCGGACTTTGAATCCTACAGCTCTGTGCAGTTGTTCATTTCCGCGGCGCGGCGCAACCAGCAGAATTTTCAACTCCAGACGCAGGACCAGGCTCCTGTGGCGCGTATCTGCCGCCTGCTGCAGGGCATGCCGCTGGGTATCGAGCTGGCTGCCTCGTGGGTGAGGATGCTCTCAACCCGGCAAATCGCCGAACAGATCGAGCACAACCTCGATTTTCTCACCAGCGCCCAGCGCGGCACCCCCGACCGACACCGCAACCTGCGCGCCATCTTCCAGCACTCCTGGGCGCTACTCTCGGAGGAGGACCGCCTGATTTACCGTAAATTAGCTGTCTTTCGAGGCGGATTCACCCACCAGGCTGCTGAGCAGGTAGCCGGCGCCGGTTTGCCCGTCCTCACCGCGCTGGTGGA
>CAYVOX010000003.1:0-2465 GCA_964453035.1 uncultured Anaerolineaceae bacterium | reverse complement strand
AGGCTGCTGAGCAGGTAGCCGGCGCCGGTTTGCCCGTCCTCACCGCGCTGGTGGATAAATCCCTGGTGCGGCATTTTTCGGATGGGCGGCTCGATTTGCACGAAGTGCTGCACCATTACGCCCGCGAAAGGCTTGAAGAAAACGCCGCGCTGCTGGCAGAGGTGGAGAAGGCGCACAGCGGCTTCTATTTACATCTGCTCAACACGCAGCAAGCCAACCTTGCCGGCAACCAGGTCAAGGTTGCGCATGCTGTTCTGGATGTTGAGTTTGAAAACCTGCGCCAGGCGTGGCTGACCGCTGTGAAGATAACCCCCGCGGCGGAATTGATTGAAACCTTTTTCACATTGGTGAATTACATTGAAACCCGCGGCCGCCAGGTGGAAGGCGCCGGCCTGGTTAGCGCTCTTTTGCCCACCCTCCGCCAGTTGCTTCAAGCCCGCCCGCAGGATGATGACCTCAAATTGCTGCTGGCCACATCGCTGGTCATGCTCGGTGTGTATGAACTCATCGCCGAGCACAGCCTCATTGCGCAAGCCTACCTCTAAGAGGGGATGGCTCTGCTGGAAGACCTGCCGCCCTCAAAAGGCAAGGCCTTTGCATTTATCCTGTGCGGGTTTGGGGCTGTCGCCTTTTCAGGGTTGAACCTGAGCAGTGCTCAAATTGAGGCCAATTACCAGCAGGCCCTCCAGACCATGCAGGCTGCCGGCGATCCATGGGGGCTGGGCCTCACGTACATCAGCCATCCTGTGACAGATCCGACCAACCTCGCGTTCTTGCACACCCTCCAGGAAGAGACGCAAACCGCCCTGGAAATTTTTACCCGCCTGGGAAGCGTCTGGGGGCAAGCCTTTTGTTACAACCGCCTTTCACAATTCGTCCCCTGGCGCAGCAACCTTCAGGAAGCGCGTGATTATGCCCTCAAAGCCGCCGCCATCTACCGCGAGTTGGGAGATGCCTACCGGCTGGTTTCGGCGCAGTTGCACCTGGGCCAGGTGGAAACGGCGCTGGGCGAATATGACCGGGCCAAAGCCTATTATGAGGATAATCTCAGGGTGGTCAGCCAGCTGGGCCGCCGCTACTACATCGCCGTCCACCAGGATGCCATCGGCTACATTGAATTGCTGCAGGGCAATTTTGACGCGGCTGAAAAACTTTACCAGGCCAGCCTGGTTTTATACCAGGAGCTGGAAAATGAGCACGGCATCGGCATGTCGCTTGCCAACCTGGGGGATGTGGCCCTCAGGCGCGGAGATCCCAACCGGGCTGAGCAGCTACTGCAGGAGGGACTGGAATACCAGCTTGCAGCCCGCGTCCCCTGGGGCATCATTGTTTGCCTCAAGAAACTGGGCCTGGTTGCCTTCAACTTCGGAAGGCTCGAAAAAGCAACGCAGCGCTGGCAGCAGGCCCTGGGACTGGCCTTGCGCTTTACGCTGGTATCAGAGGCGCTTGAAACCCTGGTGTATTTCGCCGGGCTGGATGGCGCCCGAGGGCAGCGCGCCCGGGCTCTGCAAACCCTGGAAATCATCCGCGGAAATCCTGCTATGCCGCGTGAAGTGACCGGCCCGCTGGAAAAGCATTACAACCACCTGGTGCAAACCTGCACGCCGGATGAACTGGCCCAGGCACGCCGCTCAGCCCAAACCAGCGATGTGCGGCGCTGGATCGAGGAAGGGCTGGGCATCACCCCGTTGGACATTGACCAGATCTCCGCATACAGTGCGGAAATCTCTGAAGATAAATGAGACAAGTCGTATATAATCTAGTAAATCTCAACCTCCGGAGTGCATATGCCTGGTGAGTGGTTCACCGTTCTCAACCCCGTTTTGCAGGCCCTGATTGGCACCGGCTTTACCTGGCTGGTCACTGCGCTGGGCTCTGCCACCGTCTTTCTCTTCAAAACCATCAACCGCAAGTTCCTGGACCTGATGCTCGGTTTTGCCGCGGGCGTGATGGTGGCAGCCAGTTACTGGTCGCTGCTGGCGCCCTCCATTGAAATGAGCGCCGAAGGCCCGCTGCCGGAATGGATCCCACCCGCTATAGGCTTCATGCTGGGCGGCGGCTTCCTGTGGGTGGTGGATCACATCATCCCCCACCTGCACCTCGATTACCCCATGGAAGAAGCCGAAGGCATCAAAACAGGCTGGAAGCGTAGCGTCCTGCTGGTGCTGGCTATCACCCTGCACAACATTCCCGAAGGCTTAGCCGTCGGCGTGGCCTTTGGCGCGGTTGCCGCCGGGCTGCCCAGCGCTTCGCTGGCTGGCGCGGTGGTGCTGGCGCTCGGCATCGGGCTGCAAAACTTCCCTGAAGGAGCCGCCGTTTCCATTCCTTTGCGCCGTGATGGGATGAGCCGCCTGCGCAGCTTCTTGTATGGACAGGCTTCCGGGCTGGTTGAGCCCGTCGCGGGCGTCATCGGCGCCTTTGCCGTGATTGTGATGCGTTCCATCCTGCCTTATGCGCTGGCGTTT
>CAYVOX010000002.1:0-64417 GCA_964453035.1 uncultured Anaerolineaceae bacterium | reverse complement strand
CATGCCCCTCGAATGGCTGGAGTTCCACCCTTTTTGGATCATTGAGGAAGCCAGACGGCTCACATCCATTTTAGCCATCCCCGCGGAACCCCCTCACATCGCCTGGGTGCGCCTGTTTGCATCGGTTACCCCACAAAACCTGCACCAAAACTGGAGAGCCCTCTTCGAAAGCTGCCTGGCGGAGCTTCCACCAAGGTCTCAGACAACCATCGCGGCTTTGGGCCTCTCCGCCTGGTTCACCGGGCTGCTCACCGATGTGGGATTCCTTCACCACCAGAACGTCGTCACCCTGCAATGGGACGGAAACCTGCCCCCCGCGCGCCCTCTGGCTGATGAAATCACCTTCCGCATGATGACGCCTCTCGACCTGCCTGCGGTTTACCAGATTGATTCTCTTTCCTTTGAACCGCTTTGGCAGAACTCCCTCGATGAAGTACAGCGCTCCTTCTCACAGGCCGGCTACTGCACCATCGCGGAGAAAGAAGGCCAGGTAATGGGTTATCAAATCAGCACGCTCAAACCAGGCCACCTGCACCTGACCCGTTTGGCTGTACATCCTTTACTGCAAAGGCTTTCCATTGGCTACGGAATAGTGTATCATTTGCTTTCATTTTGCAGCCAGCAAGCGATTGACCAGGTGACGGTCAACACCCAGGATTCCAATCGCTCCTCGCTGGCGCTCTACCGGAAGTTTAACTTTAGCCTCACTGGAGATGACTTTCCAGTTTTTATCTACCCATAAAATCAGGAGACACGATGAGCAAGCGTCAACACATTAAAGCACAACGCCAACAAAAAAAGCGCAACGATAAACTAATCCTGGTGGGAATCGTTGTGGTGGCATTAGTTTTATTTGGGCTGTTGATCCTGCCCAACCTCTTGCCTAAAGCAGCCATTTCCCGCCCCAACGTTCAAGGCCTGGCCATGGGTAACCCCAATGCGCCGGTCAAGGTTGAGCAATTCTCTGACTTCCTTTGCAGCCACTGCGCCGATTACGCGTTGAACACCGAGGCGGAAATTGTCAAAGAATACATCGCCACCGGCAAGGTTTACATGAAGTACATTCCCACCCCATTCATGGGAGAGTCATCGGTGCTCGCGGCTGAAGGTTCTTACTGCGCCAGTGACCAGAACAAATTCTGGGAATTCCATGACGTGCTCTATCAAAACCAGTCAAATTACACGGTGACCTCCCTGGTCACCCTGGCCGGCAGAGCCAAGCTGGATAAAACCACCTTCAAAACCTGCCTGGAAAGCGGAAAATACAAACAGCAGGTGACGGATGACCTGGCCTACGCTGGCACCAAAGGTGTGACGGGCACCCCATCCTTCTTAATTAACGATTCTCAGCCTGTCTTCAGGGATGCTCTTGAACTGACCATTGATTTGGAACTGGTCAAGCTCGGAAAATAAGCGCAGCAGGGTTTCCGGTCAATATCAAAAGCACAGGTGCAAATTACCGCACCTGTGCTTGTTTATGCCAATATCCCTCTGGCTTACCCTGTGAGATTACTGGATTCCCAGCGCCGCAAGAATTGCCACGACCAGCGGCGCAATGAATAGCGCCGGGATGAAGTTGCCCGTTCGAACCGGGCGTAATTCAAGCAGGCTGCCGACCGCAATACCCATCAACAAGATGCCCCCCACCGCGCTCATTTCCGCCATCATATCAGCTGTAACCAGCGCCTGAACCTGCACCGCCAGCAACGTGATGCCGCCCTGGTAAACAAGGATGGGCAAAGCAGAGAACACCACCCCCACCCCCAGGCTGGAGGCAAACGCCAGCGCAGCAAAACCATCCAGGATGGCTTTAATTGCCAGCACCTGGTAATTACCAGAAAGCCCATCTTCAATGGATCCCAGGATCGCCATCGGACCAATCACAAACAGCAGCGAGGCAGTGAGAAACCCCCGGATAAAGCGCGCCCGGCTGTCGCCCCCACCGTTCCCGCGGTTGACGCGCGTTTCCAGCCAGCCGGCAAGGACCTGTAAACAGTGTTCTATTTTCCACCACTCGCCCAGCAGGATTCCCACCAGCAGGCTTCCGACCACCACCATCATGTTTTGCGTCTTGAGGAACATCTGGACGCCAAAAGCCAGGGTGAACAACCCCAGCCCGGTGACAACCGACTGGCGTAGTTTTTCCGGTAGGCGCGCGCCTAAAAATGTGCCCAGCAGCCCGCCAACGACGATGGTAATGACATTAAGGATTGTCCCAATCATTTCAGGGTGCCTTCGCCAGGGTTGGTTTTTCCAGGCCAGAGATTTGAATCTCCTGCAGTTCCAGCAAAAAAATGAGTGAGGATAAACGGTTCAGGTAGCGAATTAAGTCCGCATTCGTCAATTCGCCGGTTTCAAAAACCGCCACCACCCGCCGTTCAGAGCGGCGGACGATGGCACGCGCCAGGTCAAGCGCCGCGGCAGAAAGACAATCCCCCGGGATGATAAATCCCTTTGGAAGGGGTACCGTTTGAGCCAGCGTCTCAATTTGCGCTTCCAGCCAGGCAACCTGCTCGCCGCCGATCATCCGGAAAGTTTGTGCGTTCTCTGGCGCGGCGGCAACCTCCGCCATCAACCTGTAGAGGTCTTGCTGCACCCGTAAGATAACACTGCCCGCTTCTTTTGCCATGCACTGCCCGCGGGCTACCCCCAGCGCGGCTGTTGCCTCATCAATTGAGCCCAGCGCCTCCAGCCGTGGAGTAGATTTTGAAATTCTACCTTCCCCCAACCAGCCGGAGAAACCGTCATCACCACCTCGCGTAAAATAAGAAGACATACTCCTCCCTCCAGCTTAGCGCTGCGCGCGATACAGGTACCAGAATGCACCGGGCGGAAAAGCAGGTGCCGCTTCCTCTTCCCAGGCAAACGCCCCCTCACCGGTTAATCGCTTCAGTTTTTCGTCCAACAACTCCAACTGGACGGTTTGCTGCGGTGTGGCGTTGATCCCATCCTCAGCCAGTAAATCCAGAATGGTTCTCCACCTCACCTGAAATGCATAATCCACCAGCTGTCCCCCTTCCGCTTCTGATTCTGAAAGGTACGATTGCCAGAGTTTCAGCCGGGCGGAGAATTCCCGGCTGGCTTTTTTCAGCCACGCGGAGCGCCACTGGCTGCGAAGGCGTGTGACCTGCCCGGCAAGCTCCTCAAATTGGTGGTGAGCCATGCCGCCATGGCGGAAAGCTGCCACCCTTTTCAAGCTCAAAAGCAGGTTGCCCGGGGTCAGGCTGACCAGCTCACCGGCAGCGCGGTCCTCCGGTAGCGGCGAAAGCTGCCAGTACAGCGCATCTGAGAGCAGGTAAGCCTGCAACTCACCAGGCGCTGCGCGAATGAATGCCTCATCCTTCAACGGGGATTGCATCAGAACTCGCTTATTTGGTTGCGGTTGGCGCAACAATCGCGGGGCTGGCTTTTTTTGTTTCCAGGAACCACTCGGTCACCGTGGCAAAACGGTCGCTGCTTTCAAACAAGGGACCCATGCGCACGCCCTGCACCTGCTTATCCACAGCGTAGGTATAAACCGGGTAAAACAACGGCAAGGCGGGCATTTCCTGAGTGAAGAGCACCTGGAAATTCCGGTAATAGCGCACCCGTTCGCTGCGATCCACAAGAATGCGAGCCTGCTCAAGGAATTCGCTCGCCATGCGGTTATCCCACTGGGTGTAGTTCTGTCCACCCACCGATTGCGCCTGATCCCAGAAGGGATAGGGGTCGGGGTCGGGTGTCCGCGAGAAGTTGAGCGAAACAAGCGCCGCCTGGTAATTGCGCTGCTCCAGGCGCTCGTTGACCAGCTGGGTATAAGGCACCCCCACCAGGCTCACCTGCACGCCGAGAGCCTCCCAATCTTTCTTCACCAACTCCGCCAGTGATTTAAATAACGGCTCGCTGGGGTAAAGCAACTCAAAACTGAGCACGGAATCACCTTTTTTACGCGCCGCACCCTTCTCCGTGGGCGCCGGGTAACCGACATCCTTAAGGGCTTTATCCGCTGCGGTCAAATCATAGTCGAACTTCTCGATGCCATCATAATAAGCCCAGATTTCCGGGAAAATCGGCCCGTGCGCAAGGATGGCCTGCCCGTTCATCACCTGATTAATCAGGCGAGTGCGGTTCAAGCCCAACAGCAGTGCCCTGCGCACCGCCGCTTCCTTCAAGAACACAGCCTGGGGGTCTTTGTGGTTGAATAGAATCATCGTGAGTTCCGGTTTGCGCCCGGTATAGACGCCCAACTCAGGCGAGGCCAGAACCGCCGGCAAAATATCCGCACTCACCTGGCTGATACCCTGCACTTTGTCGTCCTGGTAAGCCTTCAACGCGGCGGCGCTATCCGGGTAGTAGCGCAGAACCATTTGCTCAATAAACGGTTTCTTAGCATAATACGCTTCGAAAGCGCTCAGTTGAATTCCCTTAATCTCGCCGCCCTCGATGATTAATTTATCAAACTTATACGGCCCGCTTCCCACGGGTTGCAAATTGAGGCGCGAACTGGCAATCTGGTCAATGCTCTGGCCCTCAAAGCGGTGTTTGGGAAGCACCCCAAAGGTGAGATAATCCGTAAAGGGGGCAAACGCTTCCGGCAGCAGGAACGAAATGGTCGTTTCGTTGAGCGCCTCAACCTGCACTTCCTTCCAGAACGCCTGCAAATCCTTCGAGACAATCGTCCCGCCATTGCGGAGCAGCTCCACTGTGAATACCACATCCTCGGTGGTCAGAGCAGTGCCGTCATGCCATTTGGCATTTTCGTAAAGGGTGAAGTTGTACACTGTGCCGTCGGCAGAAACGCCCCAGCTCTTCGCCAGGTCTGGTTGCGGAATGCCGCGGTCGTCAAAGCGCAGCAGGCGGCTGAAGAGCAGGCGGTCGACATCGCGGTCTGCCGGATTGTTGGAATCCAGCAGCGGATTGAGCCGCTGCATGGAGCCCACAAGCGCTTCCGTGTAAACCCCACCCTGCTCAGGTACCGGCGTCGGCTTGACAACCTGCTGGGCAGGCGGTTGCTCAATCAGCAGCAAGCCGCCAACCACCAGGCCAGCCACAAAGATGATAATGAGTTGCCATCGAAGTCTTTTCATGGTTTCCAATTAAAAAGGGCAACTCCCCCGAAAGCGAGTCGCCCGCCAGGTTGCCATTCAAATTGATTTTAGTAGAGGCGAAAACCCACCGCGAGCGAAATGGGGTTCTTCTCCACGAATGGCCTTTTGAATGACCATAGAGAAAGGTTCAGAGCTGAACTGTGCGCTCAGAGCCTTTATTTGCTGAGTACCACCGTGACAAGGGTGATAATAAAGAACAAAACACTCAGGCCGATCGTCACATAAAAAAGGGTGCGCTCAATGCCGCGCCGCTGGGTGAAAACGCCGCCCTGGTCGTTTTGCGTCAGGCCGCCCATGCCAACACCTTTATTTTGTAAAACCACGCCTACGACCAAAGCGATAGACGTTATAATTAAGGCAATATCGAAGTAACCCGTAAGTTCCACAGAATCCTCCTGAAATCTTTGAAAAGCAGTTTCGATTATACCTGTTATTTCCGGAAATCGTCAACCAATATGGCAGAAATTGTCACCAACCTCCACATGCACACCACCTACTCCGATGGGCACGCCTCGCATGCCCAGATTGCTCAGTATGCCCTCCAGGCCGGGCTGGATGCCATCATCACCACCGACCACAACATCTGGGTCAACGGATTGGAGGGCTATCACGAAGCACAGGGCAAACGCCTTTTACTTCTGGTCGGCGAAGAAATCCACGACCCCCTCCGCCAACCCCAGAAAAACCACCTCCTGGTGTTCAATGCCAACCGGGAACTGGCATCTTTTGGGGCTGATCCGCAAAAACTGCTCGACCAGGTGCAGCTTTCGAATGGACTGGCCTTTATCGCCCACCCGATTGACCCCGCCCTGCCCGCCTTTCACGAAGATGACCTCTCATGGGTGACCTGGGATATCCAGGGGTACACAGGCATTGAGCTGTGGAACGGTTTCAGCGAGCTCAAATCGGTGGTGCGCGGATACATTGACGGCCTGTTTTACACCTTCGCCCCGGAGGAATACCCGCGCGGGCCGCTCAAGGAAACGTTAATTCTGTGGGATAAGCTGTTGGCTGAAGGGCGCAAGGTGGTGGCGGTTGGTGGGTCTGACGCTCATGCGCTCCCCATGCGCCTGGGACCCATCCGGCGAACAGTTTTCCCATACCTTTACCACTTCCGTTCGGTCAACACTCACCTGGTCACGCCTGCCCCCCTCAGCGGTGACCTGGCGGCTGACCGCCAGATGATTTACCAGGCGTTTCGCATGGGCCACGCCTTCATCGGCTATGATATGCCCGCCTCAACCCGCGGGTTCACCTTCACAGCCGCAGGCAAGAACCAGACCGCCCAGATGGGCGATGAAATTCCTCTTGAAGACGGCATTACTCTGCAAATTCGACTGCCAATGGTCACCGAATGCCGGCTATTAAAGGACGGTCAGGTCGTCAAAACCTGGAAAGATCGCGAGTTCATCTCGCGCATTGCCAACCAGCCGGGCGTGTATCGCGTGGAAGTGTATATTCACTTCAGGGGCAAGCGCCGCGGCTGGATATTCAGTAACCCCATTTATATTCGATGATAACCAACAACGTCACCCGTTTATTAGATGGCAAAAAGATTCCTTACACCCTCTTCGAACTCCCGGCTGAAAAACTGGGCGCCGAAGAAACCGCCGAAGCGCTGAACGTGCCGCTTGAGTTGATTTACAAATCCATCGTCCTGCTGCGAGAAAAGCCCGGCAAACCCATCCTGGCGGTGGTGCCGGGAACGCAACAGGTCAACCTCAAAGCCGTGGCCCAGGCGGTTGGCGAAAAGAAGGTACGCCTCTCAACCCTGGCCGAAGCCGAAAGACTCACCGGCTTACAGGTGGGCGGCATCTCCCCTCTGGCGCTGGTCAACAAAGGCTTCACCATCCTGCTGGATAGCGCCGCCGAACGCCACGACCAGATTCACGTTTCCGGAGGGCAGCGCGGGTTAAATGTGCGTCTGAGCGTCAAGGCGCTGGTGGAAGTCACAAAAGCCGCCATTGCCCCACTGACCTGATCTTACTTCCGTCCCGCGCTTTTCAGGCGTTCACTCCCCTGCTCTGAACGACAAATCCACCTGCATGGTGTAACGCCACCAGTTGTTGAGTATTCCGTTCTGGCTACCACTTGCGTGTGGAATGTGCTTGAACCACCACTTGATAAATTCGTATTCAGAGCAACACCACTCCGAGCAGTTGAGCATCCGGCGCGTACCCAGTCGTTCCGGAAAGTTCAACCAGTCATCGCAATCCGACGAAACAGTTGTCTGATTTGACCAGTCGTAATCCTTTTGGGCATTGGGTGGCGTGTGAATCAGTCCAAGCCCGGCCCGACCGGGGGCGATCTTCTCATAGAGCAACAGGCGCTCAAAATCATTGCGTGGTGAGGTAAACCTTTCCAGGCCAATGGGCGGCTGAAGTTCCGGGTTGACTGCCCCGTAGGCGTTCATCAACGTGGGGAAGGAATCATACACATGCGCCATGATCGATTCCATCCTGTGCCCCACGTTGTGAATCATCTCAGCCGCGCCCCGCTGATAATTGAAGCCCATGATGATAAAGCGGTGGGCGCACAGTTCAGAGTTGGCCAGCGGCGCAGAATTACACCAGATGGCACCCTTGCCAACCATATGCGATTCCCAGAAGCCAAAGTACGGCCCTCCAAACAGCCAGATTTCATCAACCTCGTGGTTGGTGATGCGGCTGATCAGGTTGAAATCATGGATAATCTTCCAGTAATCCACGCTGTCCGGCTCGTGATGCGATGGCTCATGCTGCAGCATGGAAAGGTAAGCCGCCGCGGTGTATTGAAAGCCATCCGCCTTCACCGGAAAGGCGTCCACATCAACCCGGTTGGCGGCATTGTACTGGTATTTGACCAGCCCGTGACTGACCTCATCAATATCCGCAATGAATCCAGCGATAAGCTGGTCAACATTGCTCCAGCCCATCTTTTCAGTTAACCGCGCGCCTTGGGCATCCACAATCGGGTCAAAGTTTATCACCATCACCTTCGGGCGGGCAACAACCAGCGCTTCGTAGCCGGGCGGTGTAATGGGCAGCGGGGCTGGCCCAAACAGGCTCTTAAACCAGGCGAGAAAGTCGTCAATCAGGCTCATAGCATTCACTCTAACCCTTTACCACCACCAGCGGATGCAGCAGCGCCACCTTGCGCGCAATACCCGCGCCGCACACCGTTTCTACCACCCGGTCAACATCCTTATAAGCCTCCGGGGCTTCCTCCGCCAGGCCTGACAGCGAGCCAGCCCTGACGTGAATCCCCCCCTGTTCCAGCCGGTGCCGCAGTTCCTCGCCACGCACTGTGCGCCTGGCCTGGCTGCGGCTCATCACGCGCCCGGCGCCGTGGCAGGTGGAGCCAAAGGATTGCGCCATGCTTTTTTCAGTGCCAGCCAGCACCCAGGAAGCTGTACCCATGCTGCCCGGCACCAGCACCGGCTGCCCGGTGGTGCGGTATTCCTCAGGCAAACCGGGCGCATCCGGGCCAAAGGCGCGTGTTGCCCCTTTGCGGTGAACACACACTTTAAGCCTCTCGCCGTTAACCTCATGGGTCTCAATCTTACCCATATTATGCGCAATATCGTACACCTGGTGCAAGCTCCAGTTTTTCACTTTTCCGGCCAGCACTTCTTCAAAAGCGCTGCGCGCGTGGTGAGCCAGGATCTGGCGGTTGGCAAAAGCGTAATTGGCTGCGCAGCGCATGGCGCTCAGGTAAGCTTCTCCTTCCGGTGAATTCAGCGGAGCGCACACCAGTTCCCGATCGGGCAGGTGGATGTTGTAGCGTTTCACTGCCGCCTGGAAGGATTGCACGTAATCCGTGCAAATCTGATGTCCAAAACCACGTGAACCACAGTGAATTTGCAGCGCCAGCATACCCTCCTGCATGCCCATCACCATCGCAGCCGCCGGGTCAAACACCTGCGCCACCACATCCATTTCAATGAAGTGATTGCCCGAACCAAGCGTGCCCAGCTGGCTTCTCCCCCTTTCACGGGCGCGCAAGCTAACACAGGAAGGGTCAGCGCCTTCCAGGCACCCCGATTCTTCCGTGCGGCGCACATCCTGAGGTGTAGCGTAACCCTGTTTGAGCGCCCACTTTGCGCCCAGCCGGCATACCTGGTCAAGGTTAGCATCGGAGAGGCGCAGCCCGCCGGTTGTACCCACCCCACTCGGGCAGTTGCGATCGAGACTCGCGGCAAGGTCTTGCAGGCATTCCTCTGCCTCGCTCAATGGGATAAATGAGGCCAGCAAACGCACCCCGCAATTGATATCATATCCAATCCCACCCGGCGAAATCACCCCATCCGGCCAGCGCGTCGCTGCCACGCCCCCGATCGGAAAACCGTAGCCCTGGTGCATATCTGGCATGACCACCACGTACCCCACCAGGCCCGGCAGGGTGGCAGAATTCACCGCCTGGACGATGGCTTCATCCCCCAGAGCCTCTTCCAGCAGCTGGCGCGAGGCAAAAATCCGCACCGGCACGCGCATATCCTTGCGGTAACTAATGGGAATTTCCCATTCGTAATCGGAAATCTTCCTAAAATCTTTAAGAGCAACCACAATCCGCCTCCTTAAGCGTCGAAAACGATCGTGGTTTCCAGACCGCGTGGCGTGCTTCGGAGGGCCAGGTTGTGATATGTGACAGCTTTGACCTCTTTTGCCAACGACGCGATGGGTCGCAGTTCCAGTTGAAGAAAAAGCCCGCCATTTTCTACCTTTGGAAGGCAAGCTGAGGCGCCCAGGCCTTCGATCTGGATGAGAAAGAGCAGTTCCGTCAGGGCTGCGACCAGCAAAGACTCCGCATCCATGCCCTCGACGCGGATTCGACGGGTGAGAGGTGGCCCGGGTTGAAGTACCAACCCCATCAAGGATTGCATACCCTTGAAAGCTGCGGAAACCAGGCCCGGAAAATCAGTTGCCCAGACGTGCAGGCACCAATCGGAGGTATGGGGTAATTCCTCAAACCCGCAGAAGTCGAATTCTTCCATCATCCTGTATAATTATACGGTATGAAATCAAGACTGGATCAGATAGAAGCGCGCCTTCAAAAGTTTATCGAGAGCAGCCTGTATCTGTTGCCCGGCAGCCAGCGCCCGGTGTTGCTGGTTCACCAGCTGGTGCAGGCACTGGAACGCACGGTGGTTCAGGAAACAGACGGCCACCTGACGGCCTCTAATCTCCTCACCATTACGCTGCACCCTGATAACGCCGCCATCTGGGAAACCAACCCCGGACTGCTCCCCGCCCTCACCCGTGTGTTGGATGACGCCGCCCGGGATGCCGGCTTGCACCTGCCCAAAGCGCTGACCATTCAACTCCAACCTGATCCCTCTCTGCCGCTCGATAGCTTTTCCATACGTGCCTCCACACGCCGCAGTCACCTCGATCAAACCGGCGTGCTGCCGCTTTCAGAAATTGAACCGGACGAGGCCGATTCGCGTCCCAAATCCTCTTTCCTGATTATCGGTAGCCAGACCATTCCGCTGCGCCTGGCGGTGATTAACATCGGGCGCCGCAGCGACAACCAGCTGGTCATTGATGATCCGCGCGTCTCTCGCATTCACGCCCAGTTGCGCGCCATCCACGGCAAGTACACGCTTTTTGACCTCAACTCAACCGGCGGCACCTTCATTAATAGTGTAAGGATATCACAACAGGTCGTTAAACCCGGCGATGTCATCTCCCTGGCTGGTTTTGCCGTGATTTACGGTGAAGAAGCTGCCGCGGCAGGTTCCACAGTTGAAGATACTCATGACCAGACTTTACCCTGAATGAAATTATGACCGGTGTTCTTGTACTCATTTTACGAATCCTGCTGGCGATTGCGCTGTACGCCTTCATCTTCTTAATTGCCTATACCATCTGGAAAGAACTGCACGCCCACGGGCACATCATTCAGAACCGCAGCCACCCCAGCCTGACTCTGACCCAGTTGGATAGCGACCCGCCCTCCGCGCGTGTTTTCACAGATGCTGAAATCATCATCGGAAGAGACCCCAACAGTCAGTTGACCATTGTCAATGAAATGGTTTCAGCGCAGCACGCCCGCCTTAGCTACCATCACAACCAGTGGTGGGTTGAAGATTTACATTCCACCAACGGTACCTTCCTTAATGGAGAGCGGGTTTATACGCCAACCGTTCTCGTCGCCGGTGATGAACTGACCTGTGGTAAAGTGAATCTCGAGGTGTCGTTTAATCAAAAAGCCAGCTAACTTGCTGTGATTGGAGGATCATGATGTCTCAAGCTCCCGTATTGGCCGTGATTGGGGGATCGGGTTTGTACCATTTTCCCATGCTGAAAGATGTCGAAACCATCGAGCTCGATACGCCGTATGGCAAACCCAGCGCTCCGGTGATTTTGGGCACGCTCTCCGGTAAGAGAGTGGCCTTCCTCGCCCGGCACGGTATCGGGCATCACATCTCGCCCAGCGAGGTCAATTACCGCGCCAATATTTACGCCCTCAAGCAGCTGGGGGCCACCCGGGTGATCAGCGTCAGCGCATGCGGATCGCTCCGTCAAGATTACGCCCCCGGGCACATCGTCATTCCCGATCAATTGTTTGATTTCACCCACAAACGAGCGCGTAGTTTTTTTAGCGGTGGCCTGGTGGTGCATATCGGCGCAGCCGATCCGTTCTGCCCATCCCTATCAAAACAGCTGCTTCAGGCTGTGACGGAAAACGGCGGCACAGCGCACGCGGGCGGCTGCCTGGTAACCATCGAAGGACCAAGGTTCTCCACCCGAGCTGAATCCAACGCTTACCGCGCATGGGGCATGTCAGTCATTGGCATGACGGCCTGCCCGGAAGCCTTCCTGGCGCGCGAAGCTGAACTGTGCTACGCCACCATGGCGCACGTCACCGATTATGACGTCTGGCATCTGAGCGAAAAGCCGGTCAGCGTGGAGATGGTGGTGCGTACCCTGATGCGCAACACCGAACTGGCACAAAAAGCCATTCAAACCGTGGTTGAATCGCTCACCGAAGTGGAAGACTGCGCTTGCCAAAATGCCTTGGCTGATGCCATCATCACACGGCACGAGCACATCCCTGCCCACGTGCTGGAACAGACCGGCATCCTGGTCAAAAAATACCTGGCGTGAACCGGCTTTTTCTACCACCATTCCCTCCCCGGATTAAAATGCAGACACGCCTGCTGGCGCTGGCCGCGATATTCCTGCTGCTGTATTCAACCATTCTCACGCTGGCTCCAGCTGTTAGGCTGCACACCTGGCAGGTCGAATATCGCTGGCAACACTGGTTGGGCTTTACAGCCTGGCTCGCGGGGTTCATCCTGTTAAGCCGGCAAATTCAGCGGCTGCTGCCGGATGCCGACCCCTACCTCCTGCCAGTAGCTGCGCTGCTCAGCGGCTGGGGGTTATTAACCATCTGGCGGCTGGATGAAACCTTGGGCTTGCGCCAGACGGCCTGGCTGGCGCTCAGCCTGCTTGCGTTCTGGGGGATTGCGCGCCTTCCGCGCGTGCTTCACACCCTCAGAAGATACAAATACCTGTGGCTAACCGGCGGCCTGCTTCTGACGGCACTCACCTTCATTTTTGGCACCTACCCGGGCGGAAGCGGCCCGCGCCTGTGGCTGGATTTTGGCGGCATCTATCTTCAACCTTCAGAACCCCTTAAATTGATGCTGATTGCCTTCCTGGCAGCATACCTGGCTGATAACCTGCCGGTGAACTTGAGCCTGCTGCACCTTTTGTTACCCTCCCTGGTGGTTTCAGGCGCGGCGCTGGTGATTCTCGTCGCTCAGCGCGACCTGGGCACCGCCACCCTGTTCATGGTGCTGTACGCAGTAATGATTTTCCAGGCCACCGGCAAGCGGCGCGTCATCGCCATCAGCGCATTGTTGGTCCTGACGGCAGGCATCCTGGGCTATCAGGTCTTTGATGTGATTAAGGTGAGAGTAGATGCCTGGCTCAATCCCTGGCTGGACTCGAGCGGGCGCTCCTACCAGATTGTCCAGTCTCTACTGGCTGTAGCCGCCGGTGGTCTGGGTGGCACCGGGGTGGGAATGGGCAGCCCTGGCATCGTACCGGTCGTATCTTCCGACTTTATCTTCGCCGCAATTTCCGAAGAAAGCGGCATCCTGGGCGCGCTGGCTTTGATTGTTCTGTTCAGCTTTATCGCCGGGCGCGGCTTGCTGAACGCTTTGCGCGCGCCGAACACCTACCAGCGCCTGCTGGCGGCCGGGCTGGTGGTTTATCTCGTCTTCCAGGGGATGCTCATCATCGGCGGCAACTTGCGCGTTTTTCCGCTCACCGGTGTGACCCTGCCCTTCGTTTCCTACGGCGGATCTTCACTGGTTACCTCTTTCATCAGCCTGGCGCTGTTAGTCCGCATCAGTTCGCAGGGTGAAGAAGAACCCGCCCCCCTGCCCAACACCCGGCCCATCCTGCTGACCGGAGCTGGCCTGTTGAGCGGACTGCTTCTGATGGCGCTGGCAAGTGGTTACTGGGCCATCATCCGCGGCGAAGACCTGCTGCAACGCGCCGATAACCCGCGCTGGAGCATCGCCGAAAGGTATGTTCAGCGCGGAGCCATCCTGGATCGCAACAACCAGCCTATTGTTCAGACCGTCGGCGAGCCTGGAAGTTATGCCCGCCAGGTGCTCCACGCCGATCTTGGCTCCACTATCGGCTATACGCATCCAGTTTACGGCAAAGCTGGCCTGGAATTATCATTGGATTCCTACCTGCGCGGAGCGCTTGGCAACCCATCCTCCGCCATTGTCTCAAGCAACCTGCTCTATGCCCAGCCGCCCACCGGCGTGGATGTGCGCCTCTCGCTTGATTTGCGCATCCAGGCTAAAGCAGATGCATTGTTGCAGGGTAAAAGCGGCGCACTGGTTCTGCTCAACGCCCACTCCGGAGAAATCCTGGCAATCAGCTCACACCCCACCTTCAATCCCAATCTGCTGGATGAGAAGTGGGCCGAGTGGGTTCAGGATCAGCGCGGCATCTTTGTGAACCGGGCAACCCAGGGGCAATACCCTCCTGGCGGTGTGATTGGACCGTTTTTACTCTCCGAAACCTTAACTACCGGTTACCTGCCCCCTCCGGTCTTTGCATCCAGCGCGCAATTTGAAGGTCTTACGTGGAACTGCGCTTTGAGCACCGCCTCTACTGCCGATTGGGCTACCGCTATCCAGAATGGCTGTCCAGGAGCGCGCCTGGCGCTGGGGCAGCAATTCAGCGCTTCGCAGCTTATCCAGCTTTACCAGCGGCTGGGGTTGACCGAAACCCCCGCCATCCCCCTGCCGGTGAACCAGTCCGGCAACTTATCCCCCGGCGAACAGGTCGAAGGGCTCGCCCTCGGTCAAACCGGCTTGCTTGTCAGCCCTCTGCAGGTGGCATTAGCTGCGACCATGCTCAGTGGGAACGGCATTCGCCCCTCCCCGCGCATTTCATCCGCGGTGCGCACCCCGCTGCAGGGTTGGGTCATCCTGAGCGCTGATTCTGCTGGTCAACCTGGCGCCAGCATCAACGCTTCGAAGAGTACAGCCCAGCATTTGCAGAACTCCGGGTTGCCCATCTGGCAAAGCACAGCCACCGCTCGCTCCACCCAGGGCGAGATAAGCTGGTTTATCGCCGGTACTCTGCCCGAAAAACAACTCACCCCCCTGGCTCTCGCGCTGGTTTTGGAAGACGGCTCGCCCTCCCAGGCGCAAAGCATTGGCAGGGAGCTGCTCCAGTTCATCTTGCTGCCATAACCTGCCCGGGAGAAAAACACCTTTATAGCAAAAACAAACCCCGCTTTGAAGGCGGGGTTTGCAGTCTGCTTACTCAATCACTTTCACAAAATGGCGTTTGCCCACTTGCAGCACACCGCCCGTCAGCAGAGCGGTTGGGTCCGTCAACATCACGCCGTCCAGACGCACGCCTTTTTGATCCATCAGCCGCCGGCCCTCGCCACGCCCCTTGACCAATCCCGCGGCAACCAGCACATCAATCACCGTTTGGCCCGGTTGCAGCTTAAATTCAGGCATCTCTGAGGGTAAATCATGCTTCTGGAACAGCCGCACAAACGCTTCCTGAGCGCTAGCGGCTTCGGCTTCACTGTAGAAGGTCGAGACCACTTCAAACGCCAGCTTCATTTTTGCGTCGCGCGGGTGCAGCGCGCCGCTCTGCATCGCGGCTTCAATCTCCGCAATCTGCGGCGGCGTCCAGCGTGTCACCAGGCGCATGAATAACGGCATAGCCATATCCGGCACGCTCATCACTTTTCCGTACATATCTTCAGCCGTTGACGAGATGGGAATATGGTTGCCCAGCGACTTACTCATGCGCACTACGCCGTCCGTGCCCGGTAAAATCCCCAGGATGATGGCAATATTAGGACGCTTGCCCATGAAGGTCATCACTTTTCGCGCTGCGGTGACGATATTGAAAAGCTGGTCCGTCCCACCTACCTGCACATCAGCATCCAGCATGTAGGCATCGTAGCCCTGCATGATAGCGTAAAACGTCTCATGCAGGTAAATGGCGTCATTGCGATCCCAGCGCAGGCGGAAGTTCTCGCGGGTGAGAAATTGCTGGATGGTGAAGTTGGAGGCCAGTTGAATAACTTCCGCAAAACTCAGTTCCGAAAGCCACTCGGCGTTATACCGCACCCTGGTTTTCTGGGGGTCAAGCACGCGCCACGCCTGCTGAGCGTAGGTGCGCGCATTTTCCTGCACCTCTTCTGGCGTTAAGCGCGGGCGCAACACATCCTTATCGGAGGGATCGCCAATCAACGAGGTGTAAGTGCCCACCACAAAGGTCACATCGTGCCCCAGCTCCTGGAACTGGCGCAATTTTCGCATGGTGACGGTGTGTCCGAGATGAAGATCTGGCTTACGGGGGTCGTAACCGCAATACACCCGCAGAGGGCGGTTATCGCACTGCGCTTCAGCTAACCGGTCGCGCAGCTCACGCTCCATGGTCTGCCTGAGCGCGTCATCCCCGTATTCAGTTCCCTGCATCAAGTATGCTACCTGTTCATCAATGTTCATCTGGCTGCCTCCTCAAAATTCGTCGCCTCGCCAGCCTCCCGGGCAAGGGCGTAATGAGGAATTATACCGCGTTCTTACTCAAGTTTAATCTGACTTCCCGGCTTCAGCAGGTTGACCAGGGCGCTGTGTAATTTTTCAAATTTAAAGCGGTACTCCGCCTGCAGCAGCCGCGCTGGTAGCGCGCGCTGACCATCCAAAACAACCGTGCTCATCTCACCCAGCAGCAGCTTCATCGCCAGCGCCGGAGCAGGCAGCCAGTAAGGCCGGTCCAGCACACTGGCCAGTGTGCGCCCAAACTCAGCCATTTGCACCGGGTGCGGTGCAACCAGGTTGTAAGCGCCGTTTGCCCCCGGCTGCGACATGAGGTATTGAATGGCACCCACCTGGTCTTCGATGTGAATCCAGGGCCACCACTGCCTGCCACTGCCCATGGGGCCACCCACAAACCAGCGCGTGGTTAGCAGCAAAGGCGCCAGCGCGCCGCCCCGGGTTGATAACACAATGCCTGTGCGCACAATGACCCTGCGCACGTTCATCTCTTCCACGGGAAGGGTTGAAGCTTCCCAATCCACACAGACATTAGAGAGGTAGTCCTTGCCATACGGCGCGCTCTCATCCAGTTGCCGGTCATCACTGGGACCGTAACATCCAATACCCGAAGCCTGGATAACCACCCCCGGTTTGACGCGGGCAGCACGCACCGCCTCAACCACAGCCTGCCCGGCTTTCACCCGGCTTGAAAGAATCCTCTCCTTGCGCTCCTTCGTCCACCTTCCAGAAGCCAGGCTTTCACCAGCCAGGTTGATAATGGCGCCAGCGCCGTCTGCCAGTTCCAGCCAGCCCTTTGCGGTCACCCCATCCCAACCAGCCACCTTAACCCCCGGCAGCACGCGCGCGATTTGCGGCGTCCGGCTGAGCGCCCACACTTCATGGCCTTCTTCCAGCAAGGCTGCGCTCAATGCGCTGCCAATCATTCCCGTTCCACCCGTGATGATAATTCTCATCGTTTCCTCCATTTCCTATTATTTTAACCATAATCATGGGATTGCCAAAGGTACAGAGGCCTATTTGTAGATAGAATTCTCCTGTGACCTGGTTGTTCTCATTCTTTTGTGATTCGGCCTTTCTCAGGTCGCAATGACTCGTGCTATAATCCTCAGAACGGTGTTGCCATGTCAGAAGCAGTGCTGGTTCTCAATGCCAATTTTGAACCGCTCAACGTCTGCGACCTGCGCCGGGCGGTTGGGCTGATTCTCACCGAGAAAGCTTCTCTGGTGCTCAATGGTCGCGGCGAAATCCGTTCTATCTCCCACGTGTTCCCCCGTCCTTCCATTATCCGCCTCTCGCACATGGTAGTGCATCCCCGGCAGATTGTCAGGCTCACCCGGCGGGAGATTTTCAGGCGTGATGGCTACACCTGCCAGTATTGCGGAAAACACACCATGGATCTCACGGTTGACCACGTCATCCCACGCCATATGGGCGGCAGGCACACCTGGAGCAATGTGGTAGCAGCCTGCTCCTCCTGCAATCACCGCAAAGGCGGCCGCACCCTTGAGAACTCTGGCATGCATTTGCACCGCATCCCCAGGGAACCACCAGCCACAGCCATTTATATCTTTGGCCGCCTGCTGAATGAATATTCTGAATGGGAACCGTATCTATCCGGTTGGTAATCCCCCACCCCTACTCGAAATCAAAAACCATACCGTCACTTGCCAGGTAAACTTCTCCACCATAAGTGCTGGCAGCCCGCTCCAGCTTTTCGGCAAATGACCTTTCTTCTGGCGAGGTGTGGATCAGGTAAAGCTGCCTCGCGCCCGCCTTACGAGCCACTTCACCGGCCTGTTCCGGGCTGGAGTGACCAATTGAAGGGCCAGCTGCCTCGTGGAAGAGGATATCCGCATCCCTGGCGAGGTTTTCAACCGCCTGCACGGGTTCCGTATCACAGGAATAGGCTACTGTCTTTCCCTGTGGCACAAACTCAACCCGCACGCCTATATTCGGAATGAGATGTTTCACCGGAGAGGCAAAAATCCGAAAATCCGGCTCATCGATAAAAAGGCTCAGTTCCGCTTCAGGTAAGGGATGAAAGCTGGTGGGGTAAAAGTTGGGCCACGTCTGCCAGTCGAACATATCCATCAATGTCTGCGCGCGCTGGAGGGTGTGCGGGTTGCCAAAAATCCTCAGCGGCGCCTTTCTCCCCAGCAGCCACATGCCCATGAGCAGCATCGGCATCCCGGAGGCATGATCTGGATGAAAGTGGGTCAACACCAGGTCCGTCACTGCATCCGGCTCAATCCCAGCCCGGCGCAGGCTCATAAGTGGGTTGGTCGCGCAATCCACCAGCACCCCGCGCCCGCCCTGCTGGATGAAGAAATGGGTATTGTCGCGCCCTTCTTCAGGCACGGCATATCCGGTTCCCAGTAGCGTAATTTTCGCCATATCCCCTTCTTAAACTATCGGAATACCAGCCAGGCAACCCGCGGCGTCACCCAGGCTTCAAGCACCGCAGCCAGGAGCAGCAGCGGAATAACGATACCCAGCATCACCTTCAGCCACGTAGCCAGCGAGGCGATCATCACCTCGCCCACCGTGCGGCCCGCCGTAGGCGTTGCCATCAGCGCCCCGCCCCTAAAAACCGCCGCACACGCCAGCAACGCCGCGGGAATCTCGATAATTCCATGCGGTAGGATGAGGCCAAACAGGTACAGCCATGGAGAAACGCCCTGCATGGAAATCACGCCCAGCACGCCCCCCAACACTGCCATTGTCGCCAGGATAGGCAGCGGGCCGAGGATGCCCATGGAAACCACGCCCAGAACCATGGCAATGATGAGCGCGCGCGTGTTCTGCCAGAAGATGGTGATTACCGGCGCGGTGGAGAACAGGCCCCACTGATCCATCAGGTTTTCCAGGCGCGAGCGCGGGTCTGCCAGGTTAAGCACATCCGCTGAAATCGCTCCGCGGTACTGGGCAACCACCAGCGCGCCAATCACCATTCCAATCGCAGCCAGGCCAGCCATCAACCAGAACGGTGTGCGCAACCCTCGCAAAGTGAGCGGCAGGGTTCGCCTGTACCACTCCCAGATGGATACTGCGCCTCCTACAAATTCACGCTTAAAAGTCCGCCACATCCACCTGACGTTAAGCACGTCAATTTCCCGTCCCAGCAGCTCCTCCCGGCGAAAATGCGCCAATCCCACCCGGGTGAAGAGGAATGTGAGCGCCAGCAAACCCAGGATGATGAGCCAAAGGGAGCGGTAATCACCCCAGAACATGATGACGCTTTCGCCCTGGATGAGCAGCGCCATGGGGATGATGATAAAACTGGCCAGCAGGTTCGCCGCCCGCACCGAAGTCGCCTGGGTAGAGACCACCACCGCCCCGCTCACCATCACAAAAGCCTGCACCACAGTCAGCACAACAATCAACACAATCAGTTCCAGCTCGGGTAACGGCACAGATTGAAATGCCAGCCCGGCGGCATAAACCCCCATCCCTAAAAAGCTGGAAACGAGCGGCGGAACGGTGGAAGAAAGCAGCTTTCCTGCGTAAAGCTGCCAATCTTTGAGCGGCGTATTGAGCAGCGGCTCAATGCTGCCGCGTTCCTTTTCTCCAACAAAAGATTCCAGTGCAATAACCAGCGAAACGGAGATGGGGAAGAATCCCACAATCATCATGAGGAATGGGATCATCCGCTCGCCCACGATGGATGCGCCGTACTGGCGGACAAAATCAAGAATGACATCCGCTGTGAAGTTCATCAGGAACGGGAAGAACACCGTCAACCCGAGAATGGGAAAAATGACCCTCCAATCGCGGAACTGGTCGCGCACCTCGCGCCGGGCAATGATTAACGTCGCATGCATGGTTAATAATCCCGGCTCATTGCTTCCAGGTAGGCTTTCTCAAGGCTCTGGGGCACTTCCTGGAAAGCTATCAGGTCCAGCTGACGCTCAAGCAGCTGGCGGATAAAGATTGGGTTGCTCATCTGAGGATTCTCCACCCTCACGCGCAAACCGTGCTCGCTTTTTCCGATGAGCGCCATGCCCTCAGGCAGTTGCGGCACCCATCCGTTCAACGCCTGCACAAAAGAGGCTTCAAACTCTGCCGGACCAAGAAGCGTCTTCTTGAGCAGCGCAGGTGAGTTATTGAAAATGAGTTTACCCTTCCGGATGATAGCAATCTGGTCGGCCAACTCTTCGGCCTCCAGCAGGTTGTGCGTGCACAGGATGATGGTTCGTTCCCTCGAGCGCAACTGGTGCAGCGCATCGCGAACAACGCGCGCGCTTTCAGGATCCATGGCGGAGGTGGGCTCATCTAAAAGCAAAACCGGCGGCTCATGCAACAGGGCGCGCACCAGGGCTAATTTCTGGCGCATCCCCTTGGAGTACTCGCCCAACCGTTTTCGGCTGGCCTGTTCCAGACCGAAGCGCTCCAGCAATTCACCAACCCGTTTTCGGCAGGTCTTACGGTCAATCTTATACAGGTCCCCAAAGAAATCAAGGTATTCGCCTGCATTCATGCGGTTGTAGAGGCCATGATGCTCCGTCAGCACCCCCACCGAAGCCCGCACCTGGTCGGGTTGGGTGACCACGTCAAACCCGGCAACCATCGCCCGCCCGCAGGTCGGCGTGAGGATTGAAGTCAGCATGCGCACCGTGGTGGTTTTTCCGGCGCCGTTAGGCCCAAGCAGGATTAAAACCTGGCCGGGGCGGACATCCAGGTTGACCCCATCCACCGCCACCAGGTCGTCAAATTGCTTGGTCAAATCCTCGGCAAAAATCACAGCGCACGCATTCCTGAAAGTCAATATTGAGCAACAACCCGAAAGGCCAGAGCGCCTCTCGGGTTGTTTTTCTAGGAAGGTATTTCCTCGACAGGTTTTGTTTCAGCAGGTTCCCCCTCCGGAACAGGTGGTGGAGAAACAACTCTGCGGTGATTCCAGAATATGTAGGCAGCCGCGATGACCGCCATGGCTACCATAAAATACTGGTTGGCATTCAATCCGGCAACCGTTGAGGAATCCAGCCGGATCATCTCCAGCCCAACGCGGATAATCGCATACCAGATGACGTACAGGGCAAATAAATCGCCTCCGCGCAGCCAGTTGATGAAGCGTTTACTGGCCCAGATGAGCAACACCACACCTACAAAATTCCAGATAGATTCATACAAAAACGTGGGGTGGTAATAGGCCTGGTCTGCAAACTCAGGCAGGCGGTGAGCCTCATCAATGTAGATGGCCCAGGGTAAATTGGTCGGAGGGCCGTATAGCTCCTGATTGACAAAGTTACCCCAGCGGCCAATACCTTGCGCCAGCAGCAACCCCGGCGCGATGATATCTATCCAGGTGGCAAAGCTCAACTTCGTTTTGCGCGTGTAAAGCCACAGCGCCGCCGCCCCGCCAATCACGGCGCCGACAATGCCCAGCCCGCCATTCCAGATGCTCAATGCCTCCAGGGGATGCGTGAGGTAATACCAGGTATCAATGCCCTGCGCCACCAGCGATGGGGGCGGGGTGAGGATGTGCCACACCCGCGCACCAATAATTCCGGCGATCAATACCCAGGTCAGAATATCCCACACCCTTTCAGGATCCTGTTTATACTGCGAGGCACGGCGGGCTGCCAGCACAGCAGCCAGGATCGCCCCCGTGATGATAATCAGGGCGTAAAAGCGAATATACAGCAAATCACCTATATGAATTCCGTATCGGTCAATCATCTTTGATCCTCAATCGATTGTAAATCATTTTCCCTTGCCCAGAATTTGCGTTTTTGCAAACAACAGGCGCTGAACAAATGTGATGTGTGAAATCAACCCCGCCAGGAAGATGCAAATCTGCCCGGGCATAAGCTGATTGAAGCCAAATAGAAACAATCCCACCAGAACCAGGATGAGCTTTTCCTGTCTGCCAGCCAGGCCAGCAATACAATGCGCCAGCCCGCCCGCCGATTCCGCCTTGGCGCGCACATAACTGGCCATCACCACCCCGGAAGCGGTGAACATCGCCAGCAACGGGGAGATAAACCCGCCCATCATCAACCCGGCAAACAGGAAAAACTCTCCGTAACGATCAAAACAGTGATCGAGAACCGTGCCGAATTTTGTGCCCATGTTGCCTGCCCGGGCTGTGGCTCCGTCCAGCATATCGGTAATGTTCATCACCAGCATTGCCAGCAGCCCCCACCAGATAAATCCCAACCCAAAAGACAGCCCCGCCAGCGCAGCGGCGAACAGGCTGGTCATCGTCCAAAAGTTGGGAGTCAGCCCCAGGCGCAAACTGGCCTTGCCAAAGGGAATGGATGCTTTCTCATAATATTGACGCAAGCGGATGGTCAGCACAGGAACTCCTCCATAAATCTAATGATGAAAAACTATTCTCTTTAGTAAGTTAAAGCACCAGCTTAAGCGGGCGGCTCAACAGGCGAGCCTGCCGGCGGTCCACTTCTGCGCGGGTTAGCGGAAAATCCGGTCCGCTATTTTCCACCATGACCGATGAGACCGATGAGGCAAAACAGCCCACGCCCGCCAGGTCCTGCGGCGTCTCCAGATACTTGACCATGAACCCCGCAGCGTACGTGTCTCCGGCGCCTGTCGGGTCAATGGCGTTGGTGGTATAGGGTGGAATGATGGTGATTTTCTGCCCATCATAAATAATTGACCCGGCCTCCGCCAGGGTGGTGATGGCAATCTGGCAGCCGTATTCATACAGGGCTCTGACGGCCTTTTCCGGCTCGGCACGTGGCTCAATGCCAGTGACCACGCGCGTTTCAAGCTCGTTGGCCTTAACAACGGTAGCCAGTTTGGCAATCTGAACGAAGTCATCGGTCAGCTCATGCACAATCTTGCCCTGCTTGATGCCTCGCAGCAATCCCTGCGGGTCCACCATGATGGGCGCCCGGCTGACCTGGCGCAGCGCCTTCACCAAATCCACCCCAATCTCGCCCAGAATCGGTCCAATCAGGATGAAATCGGCCTGGTCTGCCCCCTCGGTGAAAACGCCAATCGGGTCAGCTTCGCCCAGCACAGTCAATTCGCGGTTGCCCTGGTCATCATAATAATACAGCGAAAAACCGCCCGTCTGTCGGGAGGGCAGTAAATGCGACTTAATGCCGCGGCGGGATAAATCCGCCCCAAGCTGGGTTCTAAAATCCTCGCCCACCGTGCCAACCAGGGTGGCTTGCTCTCCCAGGTAGGCGGCAGCCAGCGCCGCATTGGTGGAGCATCCAGAAAGCACGCGGTCGTTACGGCGAATGCTCGGGGTGGATATGATATCGTAAACGGGGTTGCCAAAAGCCAGGATGCGTTTTTTCATAACAGAACCATTACCTCATCTTATGGATTGATTTATTCCTGCATAATAAAAAAGGGCTTTTGCCTGTTGAGCGGCAAAAACCCACCCAATTATCCTGCCAGTTGAAAGTTTACCTTTTTAGAAAAGAACCGTCAAGTTAATCTTCCTCGTCACCACCCACCTCGCCGGCATCCTCCGCCTCATCCGCTGAAATCAACACTTCGCGCTCTCTCCCCCCGCCCTGAGCAGGCCCCACAACGCCAAGCGACTCGAGCTCATCAATCAGGCGCGCCGCGCGCGGATAGCCAATGTGTAACCGGCGCTGCAAAAGCGAGGTGCTGGCTCGTCGGGAAGTCTTAACCACGTCAATCGCCTTTTTGACCAGCGCATCGGAATCTTCCTCATCCGTGCTGATTAATTCTTCCCACGGAGGCTGGATTTCTTCCTCTCTGGGGCGCAACTTCTTCCAGAAGGAAACGATGCGGTCGATTTCCTGGTCGGTGACGTAAGCCCCCTGGGCTCGCAACGGTGAACCCTGCTCCGGGTTGAGGAAGAGCATATCACCGCGTCCCAGCAGCGTTTCAGCGCCCACAGTATCCAGTATCACCCGCGAATCAATCGAAGTCGCCACGGTGAAGCTGACCCGTGCCGGGAAATT
The DNA here is from genome assembly GCA_964453035.1 of uncultured Anaerolineaceae bacterium. Classification (GTDB taxonomy): domain Bacteria; phylum Chloroflexota; class Anaerolineae; order Anaerolineales; family Anaerolineaceae; genus CAYVOX01. The sequence goes on along the minus strand of CAYVOX010000002.1, from coordinate 40,379 downwards.
GGCTTTAATCAAGCCGGTGACCACATCCGTTGACGGGCGTTGAGTTGCCACAACCAGGTGAATTCCCACCGCCCGCGCCATTTGCGCCAGGCGCACCAGGCATTGTTCGGTCTGGTCCGGCGCAGACATCATCAAGTCGGCCAGTTCGTCAATCATCACCACCACGCGCGGCAGCGCCGGCTGCTTGCGCCGCTCCATCTTTCGGTTGTAGGCATCCAGGTCTTTTACCCGCGCCTCCTCCAGCAACCGGTAGCGGTGATCCATTTCGGCGATAGCCCAGCGCAGCACCCCCAGCATGCGCTCAATTTCCGTTTCCACTTTACCCAGCAGGTGCGGCAGCCCATTGAAGCGCACCATTTCCACCATTTTAGGATCCAGCAGCGCCAGATGCAACTTTTCAGGTGTGTTGTTCATCACCAGACAGGCCGTCAGCGCGGCAATGCACACCGATTTTCCCGACCCGGTTGTACCTGCAATCAGCAGGTGCGGCATGCGCGCCAGGTCAGCTACCACTGGCGCCCCCGAGACGTCCGCGCCCAGTCCAATCGCCAGCGGCGAGGTCATCTTGATGAACGTCTCGCTCTCCATGATGGGACGCAACCGCACCATGGTGGTGTGAATATTTGGCACCTCAATGCCCACAAAAGAGCGCCCGGGCACCGGCGCCTCAATCCGCAGGCGCTCAGCGGAAAGGGCCAGCGCCAGGTCGCGCGAGAGCGCAGAAATCTGCGATACGCGCACTTTTTGGCGAATAATCTGCCCATCAGGGCCGGGTTTTTCTACAAATCCGGGCTCCAGGGCAAACTGGGTCACCGTTGGACCAATCCTGAAGCCCATCACATGCGCCGGAATGCCAAACTCCGCCAGAGTCTGCTCCAGCAGCACCGCGGTGGCATGGATGCGCTCCTCATCAGGATGGTTGGTCTCCTCACGCGAGAGCAGGTTGAGCGGAGGCAATCCCGGGTCACGCGCCGACTGGGTACTGCTTGCAAGGCTCAAATCCGCGCGCGCAGGCGCTGCTGGAGTCCCATCTTCATGGCTGGCGTGTTCTATCGGTGCATAGGTCACATCTTCAGGGGGGGCCAGCAGCCAGGATTCAAACCGCCTGACCAGAAATGGGATAATTCCAAGCGTAAAAAGACCAGAAATGAGAACAATGACCAGCAGGAAGATATTCCCCAGAACCGAAGGGAACACCCTCGCAACCAGGTAAGCCAGCCCCCAGCCGACCAATCCGCCATCCAAACCCCTGTCTGCCCGCTCAAGGGATTGCCCGCCCCACATGGAAAGCAGCGCCATCAAGGTAAACGCAAAAATTTCAAAGGCTGTCACCTGCCAGAAGTTGAAAAGCGCCTCACCCTGTTTGCGCCGCCGGAGTGCTAAAACCCCCAATCCCCCCACGAACGCCACCGCCAGGTAGCTGCCCCACCCCAGAAAGCGCCGAATCACTTCAACCAACGGGGATAGAAGAGACCCCCGGGTTAGCCCAAAAAGACCCAGCAGGATGATAGCTGCCAGCGCCAGCAGAATAACCCCCGAAACATCCCAGATAAATCGGGAAAATCCCACCCACCAGCCCGCTAACTTATCAAACCAGTGGGCAAGGGTGGATGGAGGTTGGTGATTCGATTCGGGCTGAGGGGTAGCCTGGGGCTTTTTAGGAGTACTGGAGGCTTGCTTCATTCACTTGCCACAAGACCGAGCCCTAAACGTCGGCGGTCAATATCAATATGCAGAATGCGCACCTTCACTTTTTGGCCGGTCTTCAGCACCTTTTCCAGGTCACGCACGCCGGTAGGGAGCGCCATCGAGGAGATGTGAATCAAGCCCTCAATGCCTTCCTCTAAATGGGCGAATGCGCCAAATCGCATGATGCAGGTGATGGTGGCTGGGACGATATCGCCTGCCTTGTAGCGGTTCGGCAGAATTTCCCACGGGTTGGGCTGCAACCGCTTGAGGCTGAGGGCTACCCGCGAACTCTCTTCGTTGACCTGCAGGATCATGGTTTGTACTTTTTGGCCAACCTTGACGATTTCCAACGGGTGCTGCACCCGTCCCCAGGATAATTCCGAAACGTGGATCAGCCCTTCAAGCCCACCCAGGTCAACAAACACGCCAAATTCAGTGATATTGGTGACGGTTCCAACCACCAGGTCGCCGCTCTTTAAAGCCCTGAACAGGTTCTTGCGCGTGCCTTCTCCCGCCTGCGCCGCGCGTTCTGAAAGGACAATACGCTCCTGCGAAGGCTCGCATTCAATCACCTTCGCCTGGATCGTCTTTCCAACATAACAGGAAAGCAACTGCTTACGGTCCTCTTCGTTGAGGTTCGGTTCCACATTAATCAGGTGAGAAATCGGAACAAACCCCTGGATGCCCACGCCCTGTACCAGCAAACCTCCCCGATTGTAACCATACACCAAGAGGCTGACAACTTCATCTTTTTCGAAGACGGCTTGAACCTGGTCCCATTCAACTTTGGGCAATACCGGGTGGGAAGTGACTTTTGGTTGCTGTACGGCAGGTGATTCGCTGAAGCTCTCTTCGTCAGCCAATACTGAAGACCACCACCCCTCATCAGGGCTGTGGTCATTCCCTCCCAGACCAGGATCAATGGGTTTAGAAACCATCCTCTAACCTCCCAGAATTGCTGACTCCGAATATGACATAGTTTACTCTCTATCCTCAAAGACGTGAAGGATTTTTAGCTACCATCATTGCCTTTTCGTGCCTGAGCTTCCATTTCAACAATTTCTCTGGCAACAATGTCAATCGCCACGCGCTGCTTGCGGTATAAATCCGCCTCAGACATCGCCAATCTTAGAGCAATCTCGCGCACCTTGCGCCCCTCCATGAACTTAAGGTCCAGAATATTATACAGTATCCACTCCGCAGTGAAGCGTCTTTCACCCTGCGGACGTAGGCGCTCAATGGCTTCCTTGAGAACCGAGCGTAGCGCATTGGCATGGTTACCTTCATGCTCCTCAAGGGCATTCTGCACCACTTTGTACTGCAGCAGTGGACTTTCCGTAAGCTTCGGCCCTCCCCAGTAATGGGTCAGCGCCTCCTTTACCCACTGAGTCATCTCCTCCGAAATGGGGATTTCCTCTTCCAGCAAGCGCCGGTCGTCATATCGCCCGGCTGCGCGCAGGGTTTGAATCATATCCACCTGTGGAGAGAGTTCAACCAGCGCCTGAAAAACCTGCTGCTGGGTGTTGCGGTCGCGTAAAGCCATGCTGGCTCTGCGGGTCAGTACATTCAATGCCTGGAGTTGATCTTCATCTTGCTTGAGTAAATCCGTTGATGAAACGCCCAGGTATCCAAGCACCTTGTGCTCAATAGTTCGCTCATCCACCAGCGGAATGACCACATCTCCCTGGCATCCCACCGCCTCCACCGCCGGGGAGGCTTGCTCAAGGCTCGCCAGAAGCGCCTCGCCCTGCGCCGGATCACTGAAACACGTCTTTCCAGTTTTTGTGACCACATCCAACCCGGTCGAATCCAGAGCCAGGATATACGCGCCCGGCGCCTGCAACCGGTCGCAAACCGCCGCCAGGATCATTTCCAAAAATTGGTGCAGGTCATTCTGGGTGAGAAGGCGGTCTTCCAGGTTACGCACCAGCTCCAGTTCGTCGCGGTCGCTTCCATCAAAGAGAAAACGCTCACCCAGCGGCGCGAATAGCGTGATAAGGTATTCCAGAATCAGGATTGTGCCCACCATCACCAGAGGCACAAAGGTATTGTAGCCATACCCCAGCGATTCACTCACCCGCCTGACCAGGGTGGTCAAACCCAGCGCCACGCTGGCGGTGAACGGTCCGCGCATCAGCCATTTGAAAAGCCGCGCCTTAACCACCCGGTCCGTCCAGGAGACGCCGAAGAAAGCAACCGCATAGGCCATGATGACCAGCAAAACGCTGACAAGCAGGTTGCTGAGGAAGGCCACCGCCCAGAAGAGCAGCTGATGTTGAGACGCAAATTCCGAGCTAAACAACAGAAAGGGGAAGGAACCCAGAGCGGGCGCCAGCGCGCCCATGGTGAGGTACAGCATGCGTCGCTGGCTGGTGGAGGTTGTGGTGCGCCGGTAAGCGCGAATGAAGTTGTACCACGAAAGACCCATCAATAAAACATAATAGATGGTAAATAAATCCGCCAGGTACGTGCGCTGCAAAAAGGGCGCCGGGCTGTCAACCAGTTGCAGCGCACCCAGTAATTTATCATCCGGGAGCAGAAGCAAAAAGACCGCCGATACCAGGTAAGAGAAACGGATTGCCCATCGGCGTTTGCCCCGGCTGGGTTTTCCAGTCGTCGCCAGCAGCGCATCGGAAAAATGCAGGTAGGTAGCCGGCAGAATGATGATTCCCACCCATTGGATGCGCAACCACAACTCAATTTCGTCAGGTTTCAGGCTGGTACTGCCGATGGTATCAGCCGTGAAAACAATCACCACGCACAGCAAGATGAGCGCAAAGGAGCGCGCCACCCTATCGCGCAAATTAAAAGCCAGGGCATACAGCAATAAGGCAATCGCCGTGATCGCAATGCCAGCGGTCAGAATTTCATTGATGAACTGTAGCAGCGTAATCAGCGCAAAAGGCCAGGTCTCGAGCATAGAACAGTCAATTACCTCACAAAACAGGCGAAGAAAAGGGCGATATCCTGGTTGGCATAGTAGTGATCGTTGTAGCCGCTGAATTCGTAGCCCAGTTTAATCGCCATCTGGATAGCCGGAAAATTCTTCGATTGCATCTCTAAAACCATCCGACGCAAATTGTGATGCAGCGCCCATTCCTGGGCTGCCAGCACCAGAGCCGTGCCAATCCCCTTGCGGCGCAAATCCTCGCGCACCGCCAGGTCTTTCACCCAGGCTGTGCTCGGCAGTGCGGTGGGCTTCACATGGATGTATCCAATCGTATGCCCCTGCGATTCAGCCACCAGCAGGCCAGGTTGGTCGAGGATATCGGGATTCTCCCAGATGGACGGGTTGGGGTATTCCACCCGCACCTTGCGCGGCAGGCGCAATTCCCGAAAATTCACCGTCACATGGCCATTATCGATGAGTCGGTCCATCTGCCAGACGTAAGCCGTCTCAACCGAATGGTCAAGGTTAGCCAGAACAGGAAGGTCAATAAAAACTGCCGGGCGAATTTCAATTTCAGGCATAATAATTCCTCTAATCGTTTACGGCGCCACAATGCGGATCGAAATGACGCACGCGGGCAGGATATTGTTCTGGCTGTCAGCAACAACCAGGCGGAGTTTATAATCTCCAGGGGTTAATTGCCCTGTGTTCCACTGCCCTCCCAGATCGGTGTTAACCCTGGTGACGTTATTAGCCGCGATAGTCGTCCAGGTATTGGTGGCAGCAGGCGCGTATTCGTACTTATAAAACCCCAGGTTGGGGATGTTCACCGTTCCTTTGAGGATGACGATTCCCTTGAGCTCTTCCCCGGCTTTCGGGAAGGTCCACTCGATTTTTCCGGGGCTGCACCCCTCCGCTGTGACAGCGGAAACGGTGGGCAAACCACCCGGGGTGGGCGTGATGAAAGCTGCAGCAACCGGAGTCTGCTGGGTAGCCTGAGGGGTCGCCAGCACATCCACTGTGGGGGTTGCCAGCGCCACGGTTTTGGGATATGCCGGCGCAACAAACGAAACCATCAAGAATTCAGCCAGCGCAACCATGAGTAGCAGCATAAAAACCGTCATCGCCGCGGAAAAGCGCCGCTGGGCGCTTTCTTTCTCCAAACCAAAAAGCGCCCCCTGCCACTCTCGCCAGGAGGTAAGAACTTTCTGAAGATTGATGAGCGCTACACCCCCGATCAGCACATAAATCCAGACCTCATACGTGACCAGGAATCGCAAAAGATCTTCCATACCCTCCCACAGGCCAGAGCCTCCCCAATTTTATTAATGAACGGGTCAATCTACCCGTAAAAAGGTCACAGATGGTTCAGAACTCCCAGGATTATTGCGCTGAGCTTTGGGACAATCACCTTGCCGGCAGCCAGCACTTCTTCGTGGGTGGTGATGGTGCTTCCATCCAGGTTGGCTTTATTGCTGATGCCAGAAAAACCCAGCACGCGCGTTTTTCCGTGCCGGGCAACAATCACTTCCGGGACGGTTGACATGCCCACCGCGTCAGCCCCGGCCAGGCGTAGAAATCTCAGATCTGCGGGTGATTCGAAAGAAGGTCCGGCAAGGCCGACGTAAATGCCCTCGTGCACCGTCACGCCGCTCTCACCAGCCACCCGGTGCGCAAGCGCCATCAGAGCATGGTCAAAGGGTTGGCTCATATCCGGAAAGCGCTCGCCAAATTCAGCCAGGTTTGGTCCTCGCAGCGGGTTGAGGCCGGCCATTCCCATCAGGTTGAGCTGATCTTTAATCAGCATCACATCTCCCGGAGCGTAATCCGGGTTAATCGCGCCGGCAGCGTTGGTCACAATCAGAATCTCAATTCCCAGCCTCTGCATCACGCGAATGGGAAAGGTTACCTGCCCCATGGAATAACCTTCGTAATAGTGGGTGCGGCCCTGCATCACCGCCACCGACTGGCCCGCCAGATGTCCCACCACCAGGGTGCCTTTGTGCCCCTGGATCGTCGAAACCGGCCAGTGGGGTAACTGCGCATACGGAATCCGGTCTTCATTCTGAACGCTTTCTGCCAGTTCACCCAATCCGGAGCCTAGCACCAGCCCGACGCGCGGTTTGTGAACTGTTTTCTGCCGGATAACAGCGGCGGTCTCGTCAATTTGTTGTAGCGTGATAAATTCTTCCATCTCCACCAACCTCCGCTCTCAAAAACCTCTTCCCAAAATTCATTATATCAGAAACACATTTTTTCACCCTGCGCCGCACGCGCCAGGGCGCCCACCGCGGGAAACCGGGCTTTACTCAGGCTCGCAGCGTCGAAAGCACCTGGGTAAACGCCTGTACGGCGCGCTCAATGCCTTCATCGTCCACCCAGTAATGTGTCACCATTCTAAAACGGCGCTGCGCCGTAACGCCCACGCGGACGCCCCTCTCACGCAGGCGCGCCGCCACCTGTGCCGCCGATTCAAACACATTCTCAGCGAGGGTGGCAAAAACCATGTTGGTCGCGGGCTCGCCGGTATCCAACACCAGCCCGGGAATCTGCGCCAGGCCTTCCGTTAATTGGTGCGCGCGCCGGTGATCCTCCGCCAGGCGCTCCACCATTTGCTCCAGGGCCACCATCCCGGCGGCAGCCAGAACGCCAGCCTGGCGCATGCCACCACCCAGAGCCTTGCGAATGCGCCTTGCCCGGTTGATGAACTCTGCCGACCCGCACAACACCGAGCCGACCGGAGCGCACAACCCCTTGCTCAGGCAAAATGTGACCGAATCCGCCCCGGCGGCCAACTGCGCTGCAGAAACGCCCATCGCCACGGCTGCGTTAAAAATGCGCGCGCCGTCCAGGTGCAGTTTGAGGCCGTGCTGGTGAGCCCAATCCCCCACCTGGTCGGTATATGCCGCGCTGAGCGGCACTCCGCCGCAGCGGTTATGGGTGTTTTCCAGAATGACCAGCCGGGAAACAGGAAAATGAACGTCATCCGCGCGCACAGCGCCTTCGAGAGCCTTCAGGTCAAGGGTGCCATCAGCCTGGTTGGGCAGCGTGTGCGGCATCACCCCTCCCAGAGCAGCCACGCCGCCCCCTTCAAACAAAAAGGTGTGCGCCAGGTGCCCCATGATGACCTCATCACCGCGGTTGCAGTGCGCCAGCACCGCTGCCAGGTTGCCCATGGTGCCGCTTGGAACAAACAATCCGGCTTCTTTGCCCATGCGCTGCGCCGCCAGGCGCTGCAGTTGGTTAACGGTGGGGTCCTCGCCCATCACGTCATCGCCAACCTCAGCTTTTGCCATGGCTTCTCGCATGGCGGGCGTGGGATGCGTGACCGTATCTGACCGTAAATCCACAAAATCTCTGTTCATCAACACTCCTAGCGGTTATGCGCGCTCAGTTCAGCCAACACCCGCAGCAACTCGGGCGGCAGCGGCGCCTCGAAGGTGCGCTGTTCCCCTTCACCCGGCAGTTGAATGGTCAGGCGAGCCGCATGCAGAAAATGGCGGTCAAGTTTGACAGTCGGTTTTTTGCGACCGTAAATGGTGTCGCCAACGATCGGACAGCCCAGAAATGCCATGTGCAGGCGAATCTGGTGGGTTCTGCCGGTGAGGGGATGAACCTCCACCAGGGTATGGGCCGGAAAGGTCTCCAACACAAAGTACTCAGAAACAGCCTCGCGCCCTTTTTGCAGGGGAACCACCGCCATCTTCTTGCGCGCCTTAGGGTCGCGCCCAATCGGCGCCTCCACCCTGCCCTGTGGGGTTGGCAGGAACCCATCCACCAGCGCATTGTAGATCTTCTTCACTTTTCTCAGGCGGAATTGATCCTGCAGCCAGCGGTGAGTGCGTTCGTCCTTTGCCATGATAATCAACCCGGAGGTTTCCTTATCCAGGCGGTGCACCACCCCGGGACGCTGTTCGCCGCCAATGCCTTCCAATTCCGGGGCGTGCGCCAGGGCAGCCTGCACCAGGGTGCCGCTGGAGTGTCCCACTGCGGGGTGAACAACCATGCCCGCCGGTTTATTGATGACCATCAGGTATTGATTCTCAAAAACAACGTCCAGGGGGATAGCTTCAGGCTGCAGCCCGGAAGGTTGCGGGGGCGGAATGCGAACCTCAACCCGGTCGTTGTCATCCAGGGGCATGCCTGCTTTTTCAACAACCACCCCGTTGACGGTCACAAAACCATCGTGCACCAATCCCTGCAGCCGCGAGCGAGAAAATTCGGGCAGGAAGCCAACCAGGAACTTATCCAGCCTTTCCTTTCTCCCGGCAGGTACAACAAAGGTGAAAAGCCTGTCGCTCAAGACGAAACTCCATCTTCAGATTGGTTTGCAGATTTCTCCGCTTCTTCAGCGGCCTTCTGCTTGCGCTCCAGCAGGTACATGCCCAGCACCAGAATGATCGTCCCCACGGTGATGCCGCTATCCGCAATGTTGAAAACCGCAAAGGAGCCCAACGAAATAAAATCGGTTACAAATCCCTGGTAAATGCGGTCAATCAAATTCCCAACTGCGCCGCCCAGCATCAACCCCATCGCCAGCCGGATTAACCAGCTTCCCTGGTGAAGGCGCGGGTAGTAAATGATCAGCCCCACCGATACAATCGCTGCCAGGATGGCAAACACCCACCCCATGCCCTGAAACATGCCAAAGGCAACGCCGGTATTATGCCAGTTGATAAACCGCGCATAAGGCGCCAGCCATTCCAGGGGCATCCAGGTTTGCCCAATTTCAAGGTTGGTGCGAACGATCTGCTTCGTGATTTGGTCTGAAACAATGATGATTCCCGCAATCAGGAAGAGAAACCAGTAAGTGGATAAGAATTTCCTCAATCAATACTCCTTGGCTCAATGTACACCCATTTTACCCTGATTCGACCAGAAAGACAGGCGGGGCGGATGTCGTGACCCGCCCCGCCGCGCTTACATTGGATTAACTTCCTGGCTCAGGCAGCCCGCTTCAGGCACAGGCGCACCGATTCACCGTCAAAACTGTCTTCTATGGTCGGTAACCCGTGCGGCAGAGCTTCCACCACCTGCATCTCCACGCTCAGCGTCTCGTTCATGATGTACTCGCTGAAAGCTTCAACCGCCTTTGCCAGTCCCGGGGTTGGGATATACACCACCCGGATGCGGTCCGCAATTTCCAGGTCGGCAGTTTTACGCAGGTCCTGGATGCGGCGAACAAACTCGCGCGCCAGGCCTTCACTGACCAGTTCCGGCGTCAGATCGGTGACCAGGGCAGCCAGGTAGGCGCCCTCCGCGGCAACCGCGAAACCGGCTTTAGCCTGGGCGCGAACCTCAACTTCTTCCGGCAGCACCGCGAGTGTCTCTCCATTGATGAGAATCGGCAACGCTTCGCCTGCCAGCAAGGTTTTGGCAGCCTGCTCGGCATCCATTTCCAGCAGCGCCTTACGGATAGCCGGAAACCGGCTGCCGTATTTTTGTCCAAGCTGCTTGGGCAGCGGGTTGATGGCATAAGCCACTGCCTCACCTGCCGCGCTCAGCGCCCGCACCTTCTTGACGTTCAACTCATCAGCGATGAGCTCGCCATATTGCTGCAATACCACCTGCTCTTCCGCGCTGCCCACCGAAAAGGCCACTTCCGCCAGTGGTTGGCGCACCTTGCGGTTGGCTTTGTTGCGCGCTGCATGTCCCAGTGAAACCAGTTTCATCACCAGCGCCATTTCGCGGTTCAGCTTCTCGTCAATCAACCCGGCGTTGAACTCGGGCCACTGCTCAAGATGAACAGACACGGGGGCATCAGGCTCCACCGAGCGCACCAGGTTCTGGTAAAGTTCCTCAGCCATGAAGGGCATGGTCGGCGCAAGCAGCTTGCCCACCATCACCAGGGCTTCATACAGGGTGGCATACGCTGCCTGCTTATCGGCATCCGAGCCGCTCTTCCAGAAGCGGCGGCGCGAGCGGCGCAGGTACCAGTTGCTCAATTGGTCCACAAAAGCGGCAATCGGGCGCGTGGCTCCCAGCACATCGTAGGCTTCCAGCGCTTCGGTCACCTTCTGCGCCAGAGCGTGCAGCTCCGAGCGCAGCCAGCGGTCAAGCGGGGAATACTGGATCTGCGCATCTTTTTCGGGCTTCCATCCATCCAGGTTGGCATACGTGACGAAGAAGGAATAGGTGTTCCACAGGGTAAGCGTGAAGGTTTTGATCACCTCGGCTACCAGGTCGGAAGAGAAGCGCCGTTCCTGACCGGGCGGGCTGGCGGTGTACATATACCAGCGCATGGCATCCGCCCCGCTTTTGTTGAGCACATCCCACGGGTTGACGATGTTGCCCCGCGATTTAGACATCTTATACCCATCCCCATCCAGGATAAGCCCCAGGCTGAGAACATTTTTGAAGCACTCGCTGTCAAACAGCAGGGTGCTGATGGCGTGCAGCGAGTAGAACCAGCCGCGCGTTTGATCCACCGCTTCGCAGATGTAATCCGCGGGGAATTGCTCTTTGAATTTCTCCAGGTTTTCAAACGGATAGTGCCACTGCGCTACCGGCATGGAGCCCGAATCAAACCACACGTCAATCAGCTCAGGCACGCGCTGCATTTTGGCGCTGCACTGGGGGCAGGTCAGCTTAATCGCATCCACGTAGGGGCGGTGAAGGTCCTGGTTTGAGAGATCCCTCCCGGCCATCTGCGAAAGTTGAGCGATGGAACCGACACATTCCTGGTGGTGGCAGGCTTCGCACTCCCAGACAGGCAAAGGCGTGCCCCAGTAGCGCTCGCGTCCCAGCGCCCAGTCAATATTGTTCTCCAGCCAGTTCCCAAAGCGTCCATTCTTGATGTGCCCCGGATACCAGTTGATGTTCTGGTTGGTCGCCACCAGCCTGTCCTTAAGCTGGCTGGTGCGGATGTACCAGGTGGGGCGGGCATAGTATAGCAGCGGGGTGGAACAGCGCCAGCAGAAGGGATAGGTGTGGGTGTAGGTCTCAGCGCGGAACAGCAAACCGCGCGATTGCAGATCCTGCGTGATGTAAGGATCGGCATCCTTAACAAATTTTCCGCTCCACGGGCGGATATCCGCCTTGAAGGTGCCATCCTCGGCGACCGTCATGAGGATGGGCAGGTCTTCCTCCAGCGCCACCGCCATATCGTCCGCGCCAAAAGCCGGCGCCAGGTGAACCAATCCGGTGCCGTCTTCAACCGTCACAAAATTACCCAGCACCACGCGGTGAGCAGGCTTTTCCGGCGGCATAAAGGTGAAGAGCGGCTGGTAGCGCTTGCCGCGCAGAGTCTTTCCTTTGAAACGCTCGAGCACCCTGACCTGCTCGCCACGGAAAACCTTCTCCAGTAACGCTTCCGCAAGGATCAACTTTTCCAGGCTGCCGTCAGGCAAGGCGTGTTCCACCTTCACATAGTCCACATCCGCGCCTGCCGCCACTGCCACGTTGCCCGGTAACGTCCAGGGCGTGGTGGTCCACACCAGCAGGCAGGTATCCGGCTGGTCAACCAGCGGCAAGCGGACGAAAACCGAAGGGTCAACGGCCTCATCATAACCTTGCGCCACTTCATGGTCGGAAAGCGGCGTGCCGCAGCGCGGGCAGTAGGGCACAACCTTAAAACCCTGGTAGAGCAGTCCCTTCTCCCAGAAGCTCTTGAGGATCCACCACACCGATTCCATGTAGCCCTGCGAGTAGGTGATGTAGGCCTTCTCCAGGTCCACCCAGTAGCCCATGCGGTCGGTCAGCTTTTCCCATTCCTGGATGTACTCGAAAGCGCTCTTACGGCACAGTTCATTGAAGCGGTCGATGCCGTAATCCTCAATCTGGCTCTTGTTGGTGAAGCCAAGTTTCTTCTCAACCTCAATTTCTACCGGCAGACCATGCGTATCCCAACCGCCGCGTCGGCTGACATGATAACCGCGCATGGTTTTATAGCGGGGGAAAATATCCTTGAAGGCGCGCGCCAGCACATGGTGAACGCCCGGCTTGCCGTTGGCTGTTGGCGGGCCCTCAAAAAACACGTACTCCGGACCGCCCTTGCGCTCCGCCATCGTACGGTGAAACACGTCCTGAGCTTTCCAGAAGGCCAGGACGGCTTCCTCCATCTGGGGAACGTTGAGCTTGGGTGAAACTGGTTTGAACATTCTACCTCCTCAATTTGTGCCTGTCTTTGCAATTAAACAAAAAACCCATCCCTTACCAGGGACGGGAATTTCCCGCGGTACCACCCTGCTTCTCACATACGTGAGCGCTTTGACCGGTGCATCCGATTATGGATAGACCAGCGCCGGGGGTAACGGAGGGCGAGTCCGGCTCACCTACTTGCCCGGGGGCGTTCAGTTTGCAGCTCCGGAAGGATTTTCAGTTCACGGCTCCGGCCCGGCTTCCACCTCACCCGGGCTCGCTGTCAGCGCCTTAAGAACTTACTCGTTTCCATCATCGCTTGTGATGTTGATTATCCCACAGGGTAGGTCAAATTGCAATACCTTAAAAGCTAAGCGCAGTTATTTTTTATAACGCTCCAGGTTCACCGAAGCGATATAAGGCAGGTTGCGGCCCTTCTCGTCAATATCCAGCCCGTAGCCCACCACAAAGTAATCCGGGATGGTGAATCCGCAGTAGTCAATCGGCACCTCCACCCGGTGACGTTCCACCTTATCTAACAGGGCGCACAGCTTCAGGCTGCGCGGTTTGCGGTCCAGCAGCAGGCGGCGCACGGTGGTGAGCGTGAAGCCCGAATCGACGATGTCATCAATGAGGATGACGTCCCAGCCGTAAATGTTGGTCTTGTGGTCCGAATCGATGCGCACAAACCCGCTCGTCTCCGCACCCGAATACGAGGAGACGGACATAAAATCCATCGTCATCGGTCGATGCACCTTGCGCATCAGGTCAGTCATGAACATCACGCTGCCGCGCAGCAATCCCAGCAGCAGAAGCTTATCCGAATCGGCATAATCGCGGGTGATTTGCTCGCCCAGTTCATTAACACGCGTCTCGATCTCCTCCTGGGTGATGATGATGTGGTCAATAAAGTCGTACGGATAGCGCGGCGCTTTTCGGCTGACATTGTTGATATTCAGGGTCATGCGCTCCTCCTATTCCACCACGCCGTAGAACAACGGCAGGGGCTGAACGGGCTCACGGCTCCACTGGTAGGCAGCCAGCAGCCGAGCGCGGGCCTGCTTTAGTTTATGCGGATCGTTGGCATGGATGGTGAATAGTGGCGCATCCTGCTCAACCCAATCGCCAACCTTGTGCAGAATTTCAATCCCAACGGCGTAATCAATCGCATCGGTTTTCCTGGCGCGCCCGGCGCCCAGTTCCACAGCCGTCTCGCCCACCTCGCGCGCATCAATGGCAGCGATATACCCGGCGCGCTCTGCCTTGATCGTCTCAACCAGGCTGGCTTTGGGCAGCCGGCTGGGATCATCCACGTAGGCCACATCGCCGCCCTGCGCCATCACCAGTTTGCGGAACACCTGGAACGCCCGCCCGCTGGCAATGGCCTGTTCAGCCATCTGCCGCGCCTGAGGAAGATCAGCCGCCTTTTGCCCCAGCACCAGCATGTGGCTGGCAACCGTCAGACAGTGCTCGCGGAAGTCTGCGGGACCGCCGCCGTGCAAGGTTTCAATCGCTTCAACCACCTCCAGCGCGTTGCCCACGGCGCACCCCAGCGGCTGATTCATATCCGAGAGCAGAGCCACGGCGCGGCGTCCGCTCAGCCGGGCGATGGAAACCATCAGCGTGGAAAGCCTGCGAGCCTCTTCCAGCGTTTCCATAAATGCGCCCAGCCCGGTTTTGACGTCCAGCACAATCGCCTGGGCGCCTGCGGCAATTTTTTTGCTCATCACCGAGCTGGCAATCAGCGGGATGGATTGCACCGTGCCGGTCACGTCGCGCAGCGCGTAGAGCTTGCCGTCCGCCGGGGCCAGGTCGCCAGATTGGCCGGTGAGAACCAATCCAAGCGTACTTAACTGGCTGAGAAATTCCTGCCGGCTGAGGTTGGTGCGGTAGCCGGGGATGGATTCCATCTTATCCAGCGTGCCGCCGCTGAACCCCAGTCCTCGCCCGGACATTTTCCCCACCGCCAGCCCGCAGGCAGCCACCGTGGGCTCCACCACCAGCGTGGTTTTATCCCCCACACCGCCCGTGGAGTGCTTATCCACGGCAATCGGCACAACGCCATCCAGGTTAAGCGTTTCACCGGAGTGGGCCATCGCCAGGGTCAGGTCAGTCGTCTCGCGGTCGGTCATACCGTTGAGCACAACCGCCATCGCCCAGGCCGCCGCCTGGTAATCCGGTATTTCGCCTCTGGTGAAGCCCTGAACAAAAAATTCAATCTCCTCGCCAGTCAGTTCCAGGCCGTCGCGTTTCTTGATGATAATATCCACTGCGCGCATCGCACACTCCCATTTCTGTCAAAGGCCAATTTGATTCATTCTGCAGAATTATTATAATACACAGACCCCAAAGGTCACTTCTAACCTTTGGGGTCTGTCCTCAACCTGATTGAGGGTTACTTCTTCAGGACGATGGTCACTTTGCGGTTGGGTTCCTCACCCACGCTCTCGGTGATGACTTGCGGATGGTTGCGCAGTTCCAGGTGAATGACGCGCCGCTCCGAAGCGGGCATCGGCTCCAGCGTCTGGCGCCGCCCGGTGGAAACAGCCTGTTCAGCCATGCGGCGGGCCAACTGGCGCAGAGAGCGCTCACGGCGGCTGCGGTAGCCCTGAACATCAATGATCAACGGTGTCCAGCGGCCCAGTTCCTTGCCCACAATCAAACTGGAGATGTACTGCAAAGCGCTGAGGGTTTCCGACCGTTTGCCAATCAGGATGCTTAAATCATCACCCTGGATATCCACCAGGATCACCGGCTCATCCTGTCCATCTGTGGATTTGACGTACTTCGCCACAATCTTGGCATGGACGCGCATGCGCTCGAGCAGCTCCGCTACCACTTCTTTAGCCACCTGGAGCGCATTTTCATCACCCGGGACGATCTCTTCACCCACCGCTTCCAGAGGCACCACCTGAGAGGTTAGCGGCGCTTCCTCGACCATCAGCAGCGATTGATCTTCGATCGCTTCCAATTTTTCGTCGTAATCCGCCGGGCGAATGGTGAGCCGAACGCGCGCCTGGCGGCTGCCCAGCCCAAAAAGTCCGCGGCTGCCGGCATCCAGCACATCCACCAGCACCCTTTCGCGAGAAAGGCCCAGTTCGTTCAGGCCGCGTTCTACCGCCTCTTCAACCGAAGGAGCAATAATTTCTAGAGTAGTTTTTTCTTGACCCATAGTTGCCTCAAAAACCACCTTTCAATCGTTTATTTTCCGCCTTTAGTTTTGGAAAGCGTGGTCTTGGTTGACTTTCCACCAAAGGATGATTTCACCGCGCTTGTTTTAGATGTTTTGCCCGGCGCAACGGCGGGCTTGCGGGGGGGTAGGGGCTTGGTTTCAACCACCTTCGGCGCCTGTGAAGGTGGATTGGACATGCCAGCGCCGTTGATGATCGGGCCGGTCGGCTTGCGCCCAGGAATGAGGTTAGCCCAGTTCACTTTTCCGAGCAGCGCATATTGCCCGATGCCGATAACGTTGGAAACGACAAAATACAGCGCCAGGCCAGAAGACAGGGTGAAAGCCATCCAGCCCATCAGGAAAGGCATGTAAATGTTCATCATGCCCGTCATCATGCTCGTCTGGCTTTTTGGGTCCGGATTGGGCGTGGCCATCAACTTGCTTTGCATGTAGGTGGTGATGACCACCAGGATCGCCAGAACCGGAATGCCAATGCCAAAAATCGGCAGCCGCTCAGGCAGTCCCATTTCCATCCATAGGAACTGGCTGTTCAGCGGGATCAGGCTCGAGAGATTCAAAAATCCGGGGTAAAGGTTTTTTGAAAGATTGAGCAGCTCAACCGGTGAGGTCACCACAGCAATTTGCAGGCTCTGATAGAGGCCGATGATAATCGGAAATTGAATGAGCAGCGGCAAACAGGAGGCAAAGGGATTGATTTTAAGCTCTTTATAGAGTTTCATCTGCTCCTGAGCCAACATCTCTTTATTGCCCTTGTATTTCTGCTGCATTTCAATATAGCGCTTATCCGTTTGCAGGCTTTGCATCGCCGTGGCGCCCTGGATTTGTTTGACCATCAAAGGATGCGTCACCAGGCGGATGAGCAGCGTGAACAGGATGATGGCAACCCCCACGTTGCCAACCAGTGAGTAAATAAACAGCAACACATTAACAAACGGTTGAATGATTAAGGATTCCCACATGCTTCGGCCTACCTTTACTTGGGTACGGCTACAGACCAGATTTCTTTGCCGCTAAAATCATAGGCAAAGAGTAATTTTTCACTATCTTTGACAGCCACGAATACTTTTTCGCCCGAAACAACCGGGGCTGTGTAAAGTTTACCATTAATTCGCTGACTCCAAAGCTTCTCGCCTTTGAAGCTGACCGCCACCAGATCACCGCCGTCTGTCACGACCAGCAGGTTTTCAGGTAGAACTGCGGCGGAAGCATAAACCGCGGAGGGCATTTCGATTTTCCACAGTTCAGCGCCGCTTTTAGCATCCAGGGCATAGACTTTCTTCGCCACATCGCCAACATAAACCACGCCGTCCTTAACCACCGGTGAAGCCCACAAAACGCCTTCCGTGGCGAACCGCCACACAACCGCACCACCTGAGGCTTCAACGGCAACAACTTCACTGCCCATCGTGGTCGTGTAGAGCACGCCATCGCTCAACGCCGGGGCGTTAAGCATGGCTGCGCCCAGGCCCACTGACCACACCGTCGTTCCGTCTTTGAGATTGACTGCGTACAGGTTGTGATCCATCGCGGCGACGTAAACCAGCTTGCCGTCGCTCACCGGGGCCGCCCAGATGTCATTCTGCGCGGTAAACTTCCACATCCTCCGACCTTGCTGGTTGAGCGCGTAGAGGTTGTTATCCACGCTCGGCGCCAGGATTAAATCTCCCGCAACCAGCGCTCCAGAAATATACCGGCCCTGGGCTTCGGCGAAGTTCCATTTTTCAGCGCCGGTTGCAGCATCCAGGCTGTAGAGGGTGTTGACATAATCGCCAACCAGCACCTGCCCGTTCAAGAAGGAAGGGGTGGCGAAATATGGTTTTGCCGGATCAATCTTTTCAGGCACGCGCCACACCTGGCTGCCGTCAGAGGCTTTAACCGCCAGCACACCGCCTCCGAAAGCCACAAAAACGGTGTCCTGCTGGGCGGAAAGTCCCGGCCAGCTGCTCGCCATAGTAAAGCCGGTGCACGCAGAAAGCAACAGGGCCGCTGCAATCAAAACTAACACGATTGTTTTATTCATTTTCATGGGTACTCGTTCATCCATTTCCAGTGTACTATTTCGGCACAGGGTCGTATCCGCCAGGACTCCAGGGATTGCAGCGCAACACCCGCCAGAAAGCCATCCACCCGCCCTTAATCGCACCGTGCCTGTAAACGGCCTGGTATCCGTAATGTGAACAGGTGGGATAATAACGGCACGTGTTGGGCGGCAGCGCAGGCGAAACCAGGTTTTGATACAGGCGGATAAGCGCCAATAAAGGAATCCGCGGAAGATTCCAGATTGTTAATGGCAAATCCCTTAATTTAGGTTCATCGGGATATTCGTACTTACCGTCAATCACAACTATCCTGCTTTGTATTGTTAAAAACACCAGCTTGAGTTAGAAGTCTTTGGATTGCCGTTCGAATTTGCAGGAACTGGGCTTCAGCAGCGGGTTTTCGCGCAATCACGATCAAATCCCAGCCCGGCGCCAATCCTGGATAGATTTCATCCATGCAGGCTCGCATGCGCCGCTTCACCAGGTTACGCGTCACCGCGCCGCCAACCGTTGCGCCGGCAATCACTGCCACTCGGGTTAACGCTGCCTGGTTGGGATGAGCTACCAACACAACAAGCGGGTGGGCATATGACTTTCCAAAACGCCTCACCCGCTTGATATCGGTAGACCGCGTCAGGCGAAACCCGCGTTTCACCCATAAACCTGCAAAATCCTACCACCTGATGCGTTTGACGTGATTGTTCTTGGTCACCGTCAGGCGAATACGACCACGAGCGCGGCGGCGCTTGAGCACTTCGCGCCCGTCGGCAGTTTCCATGCGTGCTCGAAAACCATGCACGCGCAGTCGTCGATGAATCTTCGGTTGGTAAGTCCGCTTCGTCATGCTAAATCCTTTCAATCCTCACAAAAGTTCAAGCCGTTATCTGGCAGAGGGCTATTATACCGCAACCCTACCAACCGGTCAATTATTCGCCGTTAGCGTATCCATTGCCTTTATGATTGCGGTGGTTATTAGCTTCCTCAGGCGAAAGGAACAACTTTGCCAGCTGCCTGGCTCCTTCGTGATCCACCACCGCCAGCACTTCATCGCCCACTTCCATGATGGTCACTCCGCGCGGGACGATGACTTCGCCGTTGCGAATCACAGCCGCAATGACGCAGTGCTCCGGCAGCTTCAGGTCCTTAATCATCACGCCTACCGCAGCCGCGCCGGATGGGATTTTTTCCTCAACGATGGAATAATTTCCGCGCCGCAGCTTGAGCAGCGTCATCATGTCACCCATCGACATCTCTTCTTCAATCAGGTGCGAGAAAATCTCAGCCTGGTTCAACGCCACATCCACATGGAACGTCTTTGAAAACAACCAGGCATTCCGCGGATTATTGACGCGCGCGATGGTGCGCCCCACATTGTAAACCTCTCGCGCCATGTAACACAGAACAAGATTATCCTCATCCTCGGTGGTCACAGCAGCCAGCGCTGCAGCCTCGCGAATACCAGCGCGTTCCAGTACTTTTGGATTGGTAAAACCACCCTCGATGATGATTTCAGTGGGCAACTCTTTATGAATCCGCGCAAGAACCTCTTTACGGTTTTCAATAATGCGCACATCATGATCCTGCTGAAGCAGCAAGCGCGCCAGGGAGGCGCCGGTACGTCCGCCACCGACAATAATGACAATCATTTCAGGCCTCCTTCCCGGCAGTTAACCGGCTGCGCACCGCTTCAATCCCATCCAGAGTGGAACTGAGATGCAGCACGTCATCTTCCTGCATGCGCGTTTCGCGGGTGGGCAAAAAAGCCTTGCCGCCCCGGGCAAGTGAGACCGGAATACAGCTTCCACATACCAGATCCTCGATCGTCTTCCCTTCCCAGGCTTCGGGAATGATCACTTCATAAACCTCAACCTCGCCGTTTCCGGCTGAGAAGACTGCGCGAATCTCTTCGTGATACATCAATTCCTCAAGGCGCTGCGCTCCCCATCCCGTTGCGCTGACAACCTGCAAATTAAACGCCTCGAACAAAAAGCGGTTAATCGGATCAAAATTACGAGCCACAACGTGAGGAACGTTAAACTGCGCGTGCGCCACGTGTCCAACCACCAGGTTGATTGAGTCTGATTCGGTGATAGCCGCTAACGCATCACACGTTTCTATGCCTGCGCGCTGCAGCACATCCTGAGCCATTGGGTCTCCCTCAAAGATGCGCCCGTGAAAATCCTCCGGCAGAGAATTTAACGCCGATTCTTTTGAATCCACAACCGCCACGTCATGTCCTCGGGAACACATGCGGTAGGCCAGTTCAGCGCCCATGCGCCCGCATCCAACAATAATCACTTTCATCTTTCTCTCCAGTTCAGTCAACCTGATAAGGGACTTCGGTTATGACAACATTTTTATGGTTCAACAATTCGGTTCGCAGCGTATCCGCCGTGCGCGTGTGCAGAAAACCGCTCAGTTTACCCTTAGAGACAAACTGGGGCACAACCACGGTAAGGATTTCATTAGGCTGTAATTGCTCGCTCAAATCCTCGATATACTCAAGCAAGGGTTCAACAAACAGGCGGTAGGGTGAATCAAGGATCACCAACCGGTAGCCGTCTCCCCACAATTCCCATTTCTTCTGCAGCCGCTCCGTCTCTTCCGGGTCAATGGAGACGTGCACCGCGGTGATGTCATCCGAAAGAATGTGCGAGTAGCGCAGTGCCGCCAGGCTGCCGCGGTGCACCCCGCCCAATGCAAGGATCACCCGGTTGCGAATATGGCGCGGTGGGGCACCGTAATGCTCCAGTGAGAGTTTTCCGGCGAGCTTAGTGTAATGGCGGTGGATGGCGGCAAAAACCGCCACCATGGCAGGGATGATGATGATGACAATCCAGGCGCCATCCTCGAATTTTGTGATGGCAAAGACGAACATCACAATCAGGGTCACCGCAGCGCCAAAGCCATTGACGGCGCTCTTCAAGCGCCATCGGCTGTCAAATTTCAAAGTGGAACCCCTTTCCTTGATGGTCTCGCCAACTTTCAAACGACCAGCCTTCCACCAGCGGCGCGCCATGCCGGCTTGCGACATCGTAAAGGACAAAAACACGCCAATGGCATACAGCGGGATGAGCTTGGTGACGCTGGCCTGGAAAAGAATGATGAGCAGGCTGGCAATCAACGCCAGGGCAACAATGCCGTAGCTGTAAACCAGGCGGCTGCCGCGGTAAGCCATCTGCCGGGGGATAAACCCATCAATGGCGGTGAGCGCACCCAGGCGCGGGAAACCCGCGAAGGCCGTATTGGCTGCCAGCACAAGGATGATGGTTGTGGCTGTGATGGTCAGGAAGTAAAAGATATTGCGGTCGGTAAACACCGTGCGCGCCAGTTGAGAAATCACCGTTTCTTCTTCCGAAGGAATGGCGCCAATCTGATAGGATAAGAAAGTGATACCCAGCAGCAGCGTGGCCAGGATGAACGACATCCACAACAGCGTCTTGCCGGCATTTTTGCTGCGCGGTTCCTTAAAGGCGGTGATGCCGTTAGAAATAGCTTCAACGCCAGTGACTGCAGAAGTGCCGCTGGAGAAGGCGCGCAGGATGAGGAAGAAGGTCAGCGGCTGGGTGCCGTGGAGCAGCTCAATCGTCGGTGGGTCCACCACCTGGTTGAGCGAACCAAACATGAAGCGTCCCAGGCCAACCACCACCGTCAGGTACATCATCAACACGAAGAAGTAAGACGGAATAGCCAGCGCCATGCCGGATTCCTTGACCCCCCGCAGGTTGAGCAGCATCACAAACATCACCAGCACCACCGCAATCCACACGCGGTACTCAAACAGCTCCGGGTAAGCAGAGACTATCTGCGCCACGCCGGAGGAAATCGACACCGAAACGGTCAGGATGTAATCAGCCAGCAGAGCAGCTGCCGCCACCAGGGCCGGGTAATCCCCCAGGTTATCGCGCGCCACAATGTAAGCGCCGCCGCCACCCGGGTATTCGTGAATAATTTGCTCGTAGGAAAGGGTTAGAATGAGCAGCAGGCCAACAATGGCGAGAGAGATTGGGAATGCGTAACCGAAAGCGACGGTCCCGGCTGCCGCCAGGATCACCAGCATTTCCTGCGTGGCATAGGCTGTTGAAGATAATGCGTCGGAAGCAAATACCGCCAGTCCAACCAGCTTACCGATAGTTTGATGCGGGGCATCTGCGGTTGGCAGAGGACGACCGATAAACCAGCTTTGAAATGATCGCCTGGGCTTGTGTTCTGTTTTTCGCCTCAGGATGGTAGTACCATGATCATCATTGATATTCATTTTTTTATCTTGTCAAACCTCAACTTACATTAAAACCAGACATTGCACCAAAGCCAGAGATTATATCTTTGGCCTGATTGGGCGTCAAGATGCCCATGAACTTATTATAATCATATCTAAGAATAGTGCCGTTCGCTGAAAGGAGTCTGTAATGTCACATGTCATTCACTATACGCCCCGCGTAGCCGTGGTTGGTGCCGGAAATGTTGGCGCCACCTTTGCCTACGCCTTATTGCAAAGCGGTCTGGCTTCTGAGATCGTGCTCATTGATGCCAATAAAGCCCGCGCCGAGGGTGAGGCGATGGACCTTAACCACGCCGTGCCGATGGTGCGTCCCTGCCGGGTGTGGGCTGGCAGCCTGGAGGATTGCGCCGGAGCAATTGTCACCGTCGTCACAGCAGGCGCCGCTCAACGCCCGGGTGAGACCCGCCTGGCGCTGGCCCAGCGTAACACCGATATCTTCAGGCAGATTATTCCCGAAATTGCCCGGATAAACCCCGCTGGCATCATCCTGGTTGCCACCAACCCGGTGGATGTGCTCACCTATGTCTCCCTGCGTCTCTCGGGTTTGCCCCAAAACCAGGTGCTTGGTTCCGGAACCATCCTGGATACAGCCCGGTTTCGCTATCTGTTGAGCCAGAATTTTGGCGTGGATGCCCGCAGCGTCCATGCCTACATCATCGGAGAGCACGGCGACTCGGAGGTACCGGTCTGGTCGCTGGCAAATATCGCTGGCATGCGCCTGCAAACCTTCTGCGCAGCCAACAACCTGGGCTGCACCGACCAGGCGCTGGATGAAATCTTTCAGAAAACGCGTGACGCCGCCTACCATATCATCGAGCGCAAAGGCGCAACGTTTTATGGCATTGGCGCGGGCTTGCTGCGCATCGTGGAAGCCATCCTGCGCGACCAGTCCACCGTGCTTTCAGTTTCCTCTCTGATCAAGGATTACAACGGCATCTCGGATGTGTGTTTTAGCCTGCCAACCATCATTGACCGGGGCGGTGTGGAAAAAGTGCTACACCTGGAACTGGATGAAAACGAGCTGCGCGGTTTACGTCAATCGGCACAGGTGTTACACCAGATTATTGCCGGGCTCAAGTTTTAGCGGAGAATCTGGCCGCGTAAGCCTTCGCCGCTGAATTCATCCAACCGCACCTGGCTAACCTGGTTCCACAGGTTGCGCTCAGCCTGCGCGCTGACACGCAGGTAATTGGCGGTCAGCCCTTCCATCTGCCACGCGCCCGTGGAATCCTGCTGAGAGGTCTCCCACAGCACGCCGAGGGTGTGACCGAGAAATGCTTTCTGGTAGCTGGCGCCAGTTTCAGCCAGCGCCGCGCGCATCATCGCGCTACGCTTCTTGCGCTCCACGGGCAGCACCTGCTGGGTGTAGCGCGCGGCAGGCGTGCCCGGGCGCGGAGAGAAGCTAAAAACATGCCCGGCGGAAAAGGCCATGCGCTTCACAAACGCAAGGCTTTCCTGGAATTCCGCCTCGGTTTCGCCCGGAAACCCCACGATTAAATCCGTGGTGATAGCCATACCAGGCACCGCCCGCCTGGCAGCTTCAACCAACGTCGCAAAGCTCTCCGGCGTGGTTTTGCGTGCCATGCGTCGCAGCGTGGCAGCACAACCAGATTGAAGCGGCAAATGTAAATGCGGACACAGGCGCTCATCCTGCCACAGCGAGAAAAAGCCTTCCGGCAAATCCCAGGGCTCCAGCGATGAAAGCCGGATACGCGCCAGGCTGGTTCTGGCAAGAATGGTTTCAAGCAGGTCGCGCAGGTGCGGTGCAGAGGGCAAATCTTGTCCCCACGAGCCCAGGTGAACACCGGTCAGCACAATTTCCCGCGTGCCGCCCGCCTCCGCGGAGTGGATATCCCGCAGAACCTCCTCAACAGGCACGCTGCGCCCCTTTCCGCGCGCCAGCCGCGTGACGCAAAATGTACAAAAGTTGTCGCACCCATCCTGGACTTTGATAAACGCCCGCGTGCGCAGATGGATGCCGGGTAAGGGTTGGCGCGCCAGCGGCTCGAGGTCAATCTCATCCTGTAAAAGCGGCAGGATCTCCCTCACCAGTTCATCCTTGCGAGGGTTGGGCACCGTCCACTGCACGCCCGGCAGCGCCGCCGCGGAAGCCGGGTCAAGCGTAGCCCAGCAGCCGGTTACCGCAATTTGCGCGGCACCGGCGCGCGCAGCCTGCCGAATTTTTTGCCGGGAATCAGAGGCCGCCTCGGCGGTCACCGCGCAGGTGTTAACAACCACCACATCCGCCTCGCCTGCATGGGTAACAATTTCATGCCCGGCTGCTCTGAACCGGGCTGCCAGCTTTTCAATTTCACTCTGATTGAGGCGGCAGCCAATTGAATCGAGAAAAACCTTCATAAACCTACGGCCTGAGGACGACAAAATTATCAAATAAAATATCTACGCCCGCTTGAGCGTTGGTGCCGGCAATCACCCCCACCTCGCCCGAGGTGAAGTCCAAATCCATGGCGTGGACTGCCTTCTTTCCGTTCACATACAGGGCAAGGGTTGAGCCCAGGCAAATACCGGTGAGGTGATTTGTGGCGCTGCCTTTATTAATGGATGCGGTGAAATCCATCTGGTTGCCGTGAATGACCTGGTAATCCCCATCTTTGACCTTCAAAACGCCGGCGTACCCGTCACTGCTGATGAGGAAAGCGTAGAAGTTATCCCGATTCTGATAACGGCAAATCAGGCCAAAATCGTTATCGTCTGGGCCATCCAACTTAATCGCGTCAACTTCCAGGCGCACATCTTCAAATCGTTTACCCGGGCGCGACCAGTAATCAAATTGCTGCTCGCGCACCAGGATGCGCAATCCACCACCGGAATAAGCCACCAGCGAACCGGTGGTTTCGCTCCACGTATCCCAGCCGCTGTTTACGTTGGAAAAATCATCCCGAAACAGCACACTTCCCGAAGAAATATCCGCCGGTTGCGATTCAAAAAGCGAACAGCCGGCCAGGCATGCCGCCAGAATGAAGAAAACCAGCCCATAAGAAAATCTGCGCATCACAATCCTCCTATCCGGAGTGAGCCCTCAAAACCCCTACCGGTATCGTGTCTATTAATGATGATAACACAACCTCGGCCAGGCGCTACGGAGCAGCGCCAAACAATCGCTCCAAAAGGCGCTGCGCAATCACGCGCGTATCGGATGTCTCTGCGGCATTTTGATAAGCCTGCACCAGGTGCTCATGCGCCCGGGGTATTTCTTCCATCCGGATTAGCACCTGGGCCAGATGCAGATGCGCCTGCGCGTCGTTCGGGCTAGCCGACAGCGACTGGGTGAAAAAGCGTTCAGCGCTGGAAAAGTCGCCCAGTCCCGCCATCACCTGTCCCATCGCATCCAGCGCGGCAGGGTCCTCCGGTGCCAATGTTACAGCCTGGCGAGCTGCGTTTAAACCTACCTCGCGCACCGCCACGTCGTGTGCGGCGCAAAATTCCGCCAGCATCGTCCAATAAGTCGGGTTCTTCTGGTCCATCAGGGCAGCGGCCTGGTAATACCCCAGCGCACCAGAAATATCTTTCTTTTCCAGCATGGTGTTGCCCAGTTCAATTTGCCACATCGGCTGCTGCGGTTCCTGCCGGGCTACCGCCTGCAGCAAAGCCAGGCTCTCATCCAATTTACCCTGCCGGCGGTAATAAAGCGCCGTCAGCACCCGGGTAATTACCGACTGCGGATCGAGCGCGCCTGCCTTCTCCAGGGCATCCAGGCCGTCCTTGCCAAGTTGCTGGCGCGCTTCTCCCAAAAAAGCCCAGGCTTCGGCGTAATCCGGCGTGAGGTGCGTCCCTCGGATAAAAAGTTGCTCTGCCAGTTGCCAGTACCCCAGGTTGCCCAGCGCCCTTCCCAGCATAACCTTCTGATACCCCGCGTGCTGCTCTTGCAAGCTCAACTGGTAGGCTTTTTCAATTGGGTCCACGCTGGCTGCAAGGTTTGGAGCCAGTTTTTTGGCCTTCACCAGGTATTGCACGGCTTTTTCGGGTTTATCAGCCAGCAGCAGCAAGCCAACCCTCAAGTTAGCCTGCGGGTTTTCCGGATAAATCACCACCCAGGATTGAGCCAAAGACAGCGCCCTGTCAAGCTCTCCACTTTGCCAGAAGAATTGACTGAGCTTTTCATGCACCTCAGACGAGGGCGCTGCGCTTTGCGCCAGTTCCTCCCAGATCAATCCTGCGGCCTGGGTATTATTGGTCAATTCATAAACCTCAGCCAGCCCCAGGTAGCCAACGCGGCTCAAGTCTGCCAGGGACTGTGCCTTTTGCAGATACTGAATCGCAACCTCAAGTTCACCCCCTTTAAGCGCCTGTAAACCCGCTTCTTCCCACAGACCCTTCTGCCACGGCTGCCAGGCAGCAATTTGAGCCAGGGCACGCGCTTCCCCGGCAGGATTGTTGGTTTCTCGCGCCTCCTGCGCGGTTCGGTAAGTCTGCCTTAACGGCGCAGGCAGCCCGGATAGGCTCAATAGGAGCGCCAGGATCAGCGGGATCGCCGCCCTGAGCCAGAGTGGAAAGGAACGTTCAGATTGCATGCATCATGCTACCGGATACCGGTATCAATTTCCAAATCAAGCTGAGTGGTCTTCCCTTTTTGGATGACAACCGGCTGCGGCAAATTCTTGGCGCGGTCTTTTCCGATGGAAATATAGTCAATGACGTATTTACCCTCCGGCAGTTCAATGCGGTAAGTGCCATCGGGCAAAAACATCAACTTTTTCAGCGCAGTTTTTCCGTCTTCCAAAAAGATATAGATTCCGCGGGTGGTGTAGGTCTCCGCCGGGGGTACCGCGGTCGGCGTACCGAGCTTAACCACCGGGCTGAGCGGACCGATGATGACCTTGCCCTGCAGCACGCCCGAAGGCAAAGCAGTCGGCGTGGGCACAACCGGCGTGGCTGTCGCCAGCGCCATGGGCGTTACCGTGGGTTGAGCGAGCGTGGGAGCGGGTGTGGGCACAACCGGAGTCGCTGGAAGGCAAGCTGCCAGGAATAATATTGGCAATAATTGCAATAGTCTCTTCAACATTTTTCATCTCCTTTAGCAGCGACTGGCCCAGAATAATCCGGTTGATTTGCGGATAAAAATACCGCCCTTTGCGCGGATCTCAGCAGTCAAGAATTCCAACAGGCGCTCTTTTCGGGTATCATCCCAGGCGCCCATCCCCCACAGGGATATGTAGTACTGCACCAGGGGTAACGCCTCGGTGATCCATAAAGCATCCTCATAGATGAACAACTCTCGGTTCGCAAACACCGGCTTCAGAAGTGCATCTCCATTTTGCAAACCAAACCGGGCCGCGCTCTCATTCCCTCTATAGATACCGGAATCAAACTGGTGCGCCAGGTCATACAACTCCATCATGTGGTCTGCTCCGTTGGTGGCTGCCGCCAGGTGCCCACCGGGAAGTAACACGCGCCGCATCTCACCAATCGCCCGGGGAATATCCGGAACATGGTAGAGCATATGGTTGGCAACCACCAGGTCAAAACTGGCATCCGCAAAGGGAAGAGATTGGGCGTCAATTTCGCTGAAGCAAAAGCGCTCATCACCGCCCAGGTAGCCTCTTGCCTCGGCGAGCATGCCTGCCGAGTAATCTGATAGAAACACCTCAACCTCCCGGGGCACCCGAGATAAATTCTCACGCCACAGGGCAGCCGTGCCGCACCCCAGCTCCAGCACGCGCATACCAGCGCGTAGGTTCAAATGATCAAACACCCAGCGGTTCCAGCCATACATGTTGCGGCTAAAGCGCTGGTGAATCAGGATGCGCGCGCCAAGGTTATTCGGCTGCTGATATTGTTGATTCTTGAGGTAATCCTGGTCAGAAATCCAATGCATTGCTGCTTCCTTTGGCATAAGGCGTATTTTATTGTATCACGGCGGTTAATTTCGTTGCATGCCTTGACAATTAGACTAAGGTGATTGACAATTCGCTTACAAAGTTCATGGAGGATCTTTTCTGATGAAGTACCTTTTGTTTAAATCAAGTTTACTTATCCTGGCAGTTGTCCTGCTGGCAGGTTGCAGCGCGCCCGCCGCAACCCCCACGATCGACCCCAAATTGGTTTACACCCAGGTGGCGCAAACCGTGGCTGCGCAGATTACCAATGCTGCCAAATTGACCCCTAAAGCTACGTTCACCCCCCTACCCAGTGAAACTCCCGCGCCTACCCTGACGCCAAAAGCCACCAACGCCACCATCGTCGCCCTGACCGGCACTGTCGTTGCAGGGACGGCAGTAGCCACAGGCGCAACCCCCGCCACGCTGGTTCCAACAGCCTACGGCACGCTCGCACCCGTCCCCGACAAAATGCAGTACATCAGCCAGTCCATCCCCGATAACACCAAGTTCACCCCCGGGCAAACCTTCACCATCACCTGGGTCATCAAGAACATTGGCACCACCACCTGGGATAAAAACTACCGCATCCGCTTCTTCGGCGGGGAACGCGGCGGGGCAGCCGATGACGCGGTCGGTGGGACGATTGAGACCAACGAAAACTACAACGTAACCCTGAAGATGACCGCCCCAACCAAGACCGGCTCGTATTCCACCCTGTGGGTAATCACCAACCCGGATGGACGCAACTTTGGCTCCTTCTACCTTGCTTATGAAGTCAAATAGCCGCGTTTCATGACCCTTCGAGATTCGCTCCAGGCCGAGGCTTATCGCCTCGGCTTTTCACTGGTGGGTGTCACCACCCTGGCGCAACCCCCGCACTGGCTCACCTTCACCAACTGGATGGAACGCGGGCACCACGCCGGGATGGCTTACCTCGCTGCGCCCGAATCCTCACAAAAAAGAGCCAACCCTGCCCTCTTGTTCCCCCAGGCCAGATCCATCCTTTGCCTGGCATTTCCTTACCTACCCCCCGTGCCAGCTTCAGCCGCCAAACCTGGCAGTGGGATCGTAGCCGCCTACGCCTGCGGGGAAGATTACCACAACCTGATCCCTGCGCAGTTGAGTGCGCTGATGAGCGCCTCGCAGCGCCTGGGTGGTGGCAACCTCCAGTTCAAAGGCTTGACCGATAGCGCCCCCCTTCTGGAACGCGACCTGGCCCAGCGCGCCGGATTGGGCTGGATTGGCAAAAACACCTGCCTCATTCATCCCCGCCTGGGTTCGTATTTCTTTCTGGCAGAAGTGCTTGTCTCACTCGAAATTGAACCCGACGAGCCCTTCACCGCCGACCGCTGCGGGAGTTGCCGCCGCTGCATCGAAGCCTGTCCCACTGGCTGCATCCTCCCAGACCGCACGATTGACGCTGCGCGGTGTCTTTCGTACCTGACCATTGAAAATAAAGGGATTATTCCGCCAGAACTGAGGCCAGCCCTGGGCAACCGCATCTTTGGCTGCGACATCTGCCAGGAAGTCTGCCCCTGGAACCAGCACGCCAGGCCGGCGCAATCAGCAGCAGAGCTGGCGCCACGGGCGGGCATGCCCCACCCCAACCTGATTGAAGAAATGCGTCTCAGCCCTGAGGGCTTCAGGCAAAAATTTTTCGGCAGCCCCATCCTGCGTGCAAAGCGCCGCGGTTACCTGCGCAATGTTGCGGTGGCGCTCGGCAACCAGCCCGATTCCACCTACCTGCCGGTTTTATCAACTGTGCTGGAAGCTGAAGCGGAGCCGCTCATCAGGGCACATGCCGCCTGGGCTGTGAAGCAAATCAACCACCCATCCGCCGCCCCTATCCTCGATAAGCTCCGCAGGGTAGAAACCGACCCCCTGGTTTTGGCCGAGCTGAACTGAATCGTCAGGGCAGCCACCTGGGCTGGGCCGCCTGCTGGATGACCACCATCGCCTGGCCTGTGCTTCGCTCCCAGAGAACAATCTCAGGCTGCGCCTGGGATGAACCCAGCATCAGCTCTTGAAAAACCACCCTTTCTCCGGTTGAATCCCAACTGTACGCCCCCCGGGTGGTCAAAAAATCCGAGCTCACTACCTGCTGCTGGTTGCCCTCTGCGTTGAGCAGCCACAAATGCACGACATGGCTGCCGCCCAGAAAGCGTCCCCCCACCAGGTAGCTCTGCCCGTCAGGGGAAAGCAAGGGCACGCTGTATGTCACATCCTGAGCGCCCCGCATAAATAACGGCGTTATCTGCATTGAGGTGAGGTCCAACTGGTAAGCTGTTACGCGCTGCGGCAGCAAGGCTGCATCCAGACCCACGTAGAGCAAATATTTCCCATCTACTGACCAGGTCCCCGCCGTTGGATACCGAGAAAAGACCGGCGTCAACTGCCCGGTTGTGAGGTCGAAGATGCGAATGGTGCTCCAGGCCGGGTCGTAAAAAGAGATGCGCTCCCCCACCGGCGACCAGGCCGCCAGAGTTCCATAAATGGCCGCGTCAGCCATCAGCGGTGCCGTCTCTCCTGAGCGCACATCCACCAGCCAGATGCGCGCAAAAGCATCTCTGGCGGAAAGCCGGCTGTAGGCAAGCTTTTCGCCGTCCGGTGACCAGGCCGGGGCTTCACACCGTTCCATCCCACAGTCCACCAGCAAGCGCGGATTGCTTCCATCGCGGTCCACCACCCACAAATCCGAACTGGTCTCGCCGCGAGCAACCGCGTAAGCCAGCCAGTTGCCATCCAGGGACGGTGCGTAATTCACCACGCTGGCGCCTGCCTGGCTCAACTGTTGGGATCCTGAGCCATCCAGATTGACACGCCAGAGGGATTTACCCTCCCCTGCCATGGAAAGGTAAGCCAGAGCAGGTGTTCGCTCCTGCGCTGGGGTTGAAGGCGCCAGGCTGGAAGACAGGATGCCGCCCAGAAGCGCCGCTCCAAGCACAAGCAGGATTATCCAGGGAAGAAATTTTGATAAGAAAGAAGAACGGCTCATTTTAGCAAAAGGGGTTCTGGCAGTTGAACTGCCAAAACCCCTGAATTTGATGAATCCAAATCCTGGCAAGCGCCGGTGAAAGCGCTCTTACTTGGTCGCCGTTGCGGTGAGGGTTGCAGTCGGCGGCACCGGTGTGGAGGTTGCTACTTTGGTAGCTGAAGTGCTGGTCGGTGCCAGCGTGGGCACCGGCGTGGCAATATTCACCGGGATAAGCAATTTCTGCCCGACCGAAATCAAATTGCGGTCAACGATATTATTCTGCTTGATGATGGCATCTTCTGTGCTGTAGAACAGCAGGGCGATGCCGCGCAAGGTGTCATTGGGTTGCACGTAGTATTCAAGCAGGAAGCCCGGGGTCAGCTTGGAGACATCCACCGGGGTGGGCGTGGGCAGCGTTTGACCCGCGGCCGGAATCATGATTTTCTGGCCAGGAACAATCGGGCAGGTACCCGGAGCAAAATTGTTAATCGCCAGTAAAACCGTGACTTCCACCTTAAACTTAACCGCGATATCCCAGCAGTTGTCATTGGCCAGCACGGTATATTCAAACGGACCGGTTGCAGTTGGTGTGGGGGTGATTGTGGGTGAAACCGTCATGGTAGCGGTCAGCGTAGCCGTTGGAGGGATGGGCGTGGCTGTGGGGGCTTTGGTAGCCGTCGGCGTGTGGGTGGGCGTTGGGGTAGCCGTAGGAGGGGTGAATAAGCGCCCCCCATTCAGCGCCAGCAGCAGGATGATGACGCCAATCACAACCAGCGCAACAGCCAGTCCTCCCACTAAATACGGCATCATCTTTTGCCGCTTTTTGTATGATTCAATCACATCTTGAGGTGAACTTTTGGTCATTGTAATTTTTCCTGAATGTTAGAGTCTGTCGTTCTATCCTCTGGGTCACATGAAGATAGGGTAAAAGAACCGGCACTTCATTTCCTTTTGAACATTCTACCTGAAAATCACCGAATCAGCGAGGTTTAACCCAATCCCGCGCTGATATTTCGGCTTAGACAAGACCCCATACTCAATTAATTGGCTAATCCACATGAAAATCGCGCATGTAATCCTTGAGAAACTGACCGGTGTAGGATTGGCTGACGTTGCAAATTTCCTCCGGCGTGCCGTAAGCCAGCAGAAGCCCGCCGCGGTCTCCGCCTTCAGGTCCCAGGTCAATGATGTAATCCGCCGTTTTGATAATATCCAGATTGTGCTCAATAATCAAGACCGAATTTCCAGTTTCAACCAGGCGCTGCAGCACTTCAATGAGCAGGTGCACATCCGCGGCATGCAAGCCCACCGAAGGTTCATCCAGCACATACAGCGTTTTTCCGGTTGCGCGGCGCGAGAGCTCCCTGGCAAGTTTGATGCGCTGCGCCTCGCCCCCCGAAAGCGTGGTGGCGGGTTGTCCAATGCGGATGTATCCCAACCCCACATCGAACAGCGTGCGCAGCTTGGTTACAATGCTCGGAAACGCGCCGAATACCTCTAGCCCTGATTCAACCGTCAAATCCAGCACGTCCGAAATGGACAGCCCTTTAAAATGTACCTGCAACGTCTCGCGGTTAAAGCGCGCCCCGTGGCACACATCGCAGGGCACATAAACATCTGGCAGGAACTGCATTTCAATGCGCAGTTGACCCTGCCCCTGGCAGGCTTCGCACCGCCCGCCGTGGACGTTGAACGAAAAGCGACCTGCCTTGTAACCGCGCATCTTGCTCTCCGGCAGCTCCGTGAACAGGTTGCGAATTTCATCAAACATTCCTGTGTAGGTGCTGGGGTTCGAGCGCGGCGAGCGCCCAATGGGTGACTGGTCAATATTGATAATCTTATCGAGGTATTCCAAACCCTCAATGCGGTCAAATTCACCGGGCAGCGTGTGGGCGCCGTGCAGCTCGCGCGCCAGTGACTTGTAGAGGATATCCACCATCAGAGTAGATTTTCCCGAGCCTGAGACGCCCGTGATGCACACCAGCTTTCCGAGAGGAATATCTACAGTGAGGTTCTTGAGGTTATTGGCCCGCGCCCCAACGATGCGTAAATGCTTGCCGTTGCCTTCCCGGCGTTTGGCAGGCATAGGCACCTGCAACCGCCGCGATAAATACGCTCCCGTGAGCGAGTTGGGATTAGCCAGGATGGCTTCCAGCGGCCCCTCCGCCACAACACGCCCGCCGTGCTCCCCGGCTCCAGGACCCAGGTCCAAAATCCAGTCTGCGCTGCGGATGGTTTCCTCATCATGCTCCACCACCAGCACCGTGTTGCCCAGGTCCCTCAAACTCTTGAGCGTCTCAAGCAGGCGGGTGTTATCCCTTGGGTGAAGGCCAATCGAAGGTTCATCCAGCACATACAACACCCCCATCAGGCGAGAGCCAATCTGGGTCGCCAGGCGAATGCGCTGAGCCTCTCCGCCGGAAAGGGATGCAGCCGACCGGCGCAGGGTCAGGTAGTCGAGGCCAACATTGACCAGAAAACCCAGCCGGGCAACAATCTCCTTGAGAATCCGCTCAGAGATGGCCTGCTCTCGCGAGGAGAGGGTGGTTTCTTTACCAGCCAGGCTGGCTGCCCACTCCAGGGTGCGCGCCACCGCCCAGTTGGTCACCTCAACAATGTTGGCATCGTTGACCGTCACCGCCAGCGCCTCAGGCCGCAGGCGTTTTCCCTGACAGGCCGGGCAGGGCCGGTCGCTCATGTATTCCATGATTTTTGCCCGGATGTATTCCGAGTTGGTATCTCTGAAGCGGCGTTCCAGGTTGGGGATCACGCCTTCGAAGGCGGCGTTAAAGGTCGCCTGGCGGTCCTCGCGCTGAATATGGATTTTCACCTCTTTGCCCTTCGTCCCAAAAAGCACAAGATCAAGCTTTTCAGGCGAGAGCGTTCGCACTGGCGCATCCATGTTGATGTGATACTGAGAGGCCACTGCCTCAAGGTATTGCCAGTAATACCCCCCCTGTTCGCGCGCATTGCTCCATTCCAGCGCCGCGATAGCCCCCTCATTCAAGGACCGGTCAGCATCCGGGATGATGAGTTCCGGGTCAATTTCCAGTTTACTGCCCAGGCCCTGGCATTCAGGACATGCCCCATGCGGGGTGTTGAATGAAAAAGTGCGCGGTTCAATTTCAGGCAGGCTCACGCCGTGTTCCGGGCACGCCAGGTGCTCCGAATAGAACAGGTCCACGGGAGGTTCAACGGATAAATTCTGCGCCGTCAGGTAGCCCTCGCCCACTTTTAAGGCAGTCTCCACCGAATCGGTCAGGCGTGACCGAAAAGTTCGGGCTTCTTCATCATTTTCAGCTTTGCCAATCACCAGGCGGTCAACCACCGCTTCAATCGTATGAATTTTGTAGCGGTCAAGCTGAATTTCCTGCTCGTCATCCAGGTTATATAACGTTCCATCCACGCGAATACGAACAAAACCGGCCTTGCGGACCTCATCAAACACCGCCTGGTAGGTACCTTTTCGCGCCCGTACCACCGGCGCAAGGATGATGAGACGGGTTCCGGCTGGCAGCTCTTCCAGGCGGTCAACAATCTCCTGCGCCGATTGCTTCACCACCTCGCGCCCGCACACCGGGCAGTGAGGGATGCCCACACGCGCAAAAAGCAGGCGCAGGTAATCATAAATCTCCGTTACCGTGCCCACGGTTGAGCGCGGGTTATGGCTGGTGGCCTTCTGGTCAATGGAAACTGCCGGCGAGAGACCGTCAATATAATCAACATCCGGCTTAGTCATTTGCCCCAGGAATTGCCGCGCATAGGCGGAAAGAGATTCAACGTAGCGGCGCTGGCCTTCAGCGAAGATGGTATCAAAGGCCAGGGAAGACTTCCCCGAGCCCGAAAGCCCGGTGATGACCACAAATTTATCGCGAGGGATCTCGACGGTGATGTTTTTCAGGTTATGCTGGCGCGCGCCAACCACTCTAATCACATTTTGAGACATAGTATTCTACTCGTTGGGTGGGATGAACTGATTATAGCACATTTGTTTTATTTTCAAGCATCCATTTAATCCAAATTGAACCTTTCGGAAGCAAGATGGACTAAAAATTATAATCCCAAAGCCGCCAATAATCAAAATATCAGGCGAAGCCCGGGTAAAATCTCGCCCCCCTTTTGTGAAGCGTGGCTATAATAAATCTATTCTGTCAGGGAAAGGACTTCACATGGAAGAGCAAAAGCATAAACGCGCTATCCGCGCCTGGGCGATGTATGACTGGGCCAATTCAGCCTTTGTCACCACCGTCATGGCTGCCGTCTTACCGGTCTATTACGCCAACGTTGCCGCCGCCAACCTGGAGCCCAACATGCGCACCGCCGCATGGGCCTACACCACCACCATCTCTCTGCTGCTGGTGGCTATCATCGGCCCCATCCTCGGCGCCATGGCGGACCTGAGCGGCGCCAAGAAGAAATTCCTGACCGCGTTCGTCATCATGGGGGTGGTTGGAACCGTTGCGCTGTTTTTCATTCAAAGCGGAGATTACCTCCTGGCATCCGTCTTTTACATCGTGGCGGCGCTGGGTTTTTCAGGCTCCATCGTCTTTTATGACTCGCTCCTTCCGCACATTGCCCGCCCGGACGAGATTGACCAGGTCTCTTCCCGCGGGTACGCCATGGGTTACCTGGGCGGAGGTATTCTTTTAGCCGTCAACCTCGCCATGATTATGCTGCCGCCCTCCGAAATGCAGGGCCTGATGACGCGCCTCTCCTTCCTCACGGTAGCCGTCTGGTGGCTGGTGTTCACCATCCCGCTGTGGCGCAATGTACCAGAGCCTCCCCGGCGCGTGCTGAGCGGCGAAGAAAAGATGAGTCCAATTGCAGGCAGCTTCAAACGCCTGGGCCACACCTTCAGCCAGATTCGCAAGTACAGAGAGGTGTTCAAGTTCCTGGTGGCTTACTGGCTGTATAACAACGGAATCGGCACTATCATCACCATGGCCAGCATTTACGGCAAGGAATTGCAGTTCAGCGACACTACCGTGATTGGCACGCTGCTGATGGTGCAGTTCGTCGCCATGCCGTTCGCGTTCTTGTTCGGATGGCTGGCCAAGAAGATGGGCACCAAGCGAGCCATCTACCTGAGCCTGGCTATTTACACCCTCATCGCCATCGCCGGTTACTTTATGATGCAGGAACTGCACTTCTGGTTGCTGGGCTTTGCGGTGGCAACCGTGCAAGGCGGCAGCCAGGCTTTATCGCGCTCGCTCTTCAGCCGCATGTTGCCCAAAAGCCAATCCGCTGAGTTCTTCAGCTTCTTTGGCGTGAGCGAAAAAGTGGCCGGCATGGTTGGCCCGCTGGTCTTTGGCCTGGCAACGCAGTGGCTGGGCGGCGGGCGAGTTGGAATTATCTCCCTGGTCATCTTCTTCATCCTCGGCGGGTTGCTGTTGACTCGCGTCAACGAGCGCGAGGGTATCCACGTCGCTGAAACCGAAGAGCAGGCCATGCTCCCTGAATAACCCCTTTAAAAAACGGAGCTGCCCAAGGGCAGCTCCGTTTTTGATTTGATTTAATCAGCCTTTTACGTTTATCCTGCGGGCATATCCCGGCTGGCAATGATGTTAATCCCCGTGCCCAGCACGTCAGCCAGCACCACCGAGCCCCCCTGCACCGGAGCAGCCAGTTCTACCTTGCGCAATTCTGCCAGCAGCTCGCGGATACGCGGCTTGGGGAAAGGCGTTTGCGTAAACACCGGCACCAGGGGATGCAGCCCACCGCGCACGCGCACTGTGGATGCAACCATGCGGCGCGGGTCAATCAACTCGCGCTGAGCGTATTCGGCGCCGCGTTTACACCCTCCTTTTTCAACCTTAAGCACCGTGGTGCCATCACGGGTCACATCCAATGAACAGCCTTTAGGGCAGGTGATGCAGATGATTTTAGTCAATTCTTCCATGTGTACCTCCTAGCGCTTTACCACGCTGACAATCAGCTTGTTAGAAACCTCGCAGTCCTCATAATGCTTGGGGGTGAGCACAACCGTCACCATCTCGCCCGGCCTCACATAGGGTTCCGCCTTGCGCATCACCATGCGCTCCTCATTGTGTACCTCAACCCAGACCGGCGATTCGATCGGCTCCTTCACGCGTAGTTGCAGGCGCACGTCGCCTTCTGTCAGGCTGTCCTTGAACAGGGTTTGCGGGACGATGTAGCGCACATAAGCGCCCGGCACCAGCGGAATGTGGCGAATTTCTTTCCTCCGCTCCGTCAGCGCAAAGCGAGCCGCGTTATCCCCTGCCACAAAACCAGCCTCGGTCACCCAGTCCACCAGGTCGTAAACATGCACCACGTTACCGGCCGCAAAAATGCCGGGCACATTGGTCTCAAAGCGGTCATCCACAAACGGCCCGGCCGTGATGGGGTCTATCAGCACCCCGGCTTTGCGGCTGAGTTCGTTTTCCGGGATCAGGCCAACGGAGAGCAGCAGTGTATCGCACGGAATAATTTCTTCGGTGCCCTTGATGGGTTGCCATTTCTCATCCACCTGCACGGATTCAATCGCTTCAACCCGTTTTTGTCCGATGATGCGTTTAACCGTGTGGCGCAACTGCAGCGGGATGTCATAATCCATCAGGCATTGCACGTAATTGCGCGTCAAGCCGGTCAGGTAAGGCATCACCTCCAGAACGCGCTCCACTTTTGCGCCTTCAAGCGTCAGGCGGCGCGCCATAATCATGCCAATATCCCCTGAGCCCAGGATGACGAATTTATTGCCGGGGATGAATCCTTCCACGTTTACCCAGCGCTGAGCGGTTCCTGCCGTATAGACGCCTGAAGGCCGCGTCCCGGGTATGCGAATCTGAGCGCGGGTGCGTTCACGGCAACCCATCGAGAGAACGATGGCGCGCGCCTGGATATCAATAATGCCATGCCGCTTGCTGGTGGCAAAAATGCGCCTTTGAGGGGTGATATCAATCACCATGGTATCCAGAGTCACCTCAACGCCCGCAGCCAGCGCTTCTTTGGCAAAACGCTCCGCGTAACTCGGGCCGGGAAGGTCCTGCTTGAGCAGTTCAAGGCCAAACCCGTTGTGAATGCATTGCAGCAAAATGCCGCCCAGCTCAACATCGCGCTCGATGATGAGCACATCCTCAGCGCCGCGCTTTTTGGCAGCGATCGCCGCCGCCAGTCCGCCCGGACCGCTGCCAATCACCACCACATCATAAATCTCTTTGAACGCCATTACGCCACCTCCTTCGTTGTGCGCACAAGGAAACCTGACCCCTCACCCTTTTTGGTAACTTCCAGGGGTGAAACGCCCAGTTCCCTGGCTAAAATCGCTGTAACGCGCGGCATATCAAATGAGCCCAGGCAGCGCCCCGTCCCCAGCCACGTGCGGCGCTTGATGGCGTCATAGGTGTGGGCGGGAATGGGGGAATGGATTTCTCGGACAATTTCGCCTTCCGTCACCATTTCGCAGCGGCAAATCACCCGCGCGTAACGCGGATCTTCAGCCACAAGGTGGGCTTGCTCGGCGTGCGTCAGGTCGCGGAAGCGCGGGCGAGGTGGGCGGATCGGCTGCCAGCCTCTTTTCTCCTTCAACGGCTCGCCGGCATCTTTTAGTAAATCCACCACCCGCTGAGCAATTGCCGGCGCGGAGGTCAACCCTGGTGATTCAATCCCTCCCAGGTTAACCAGCCCGCGTACCTGCCGGGGAACTTCGATGATGAAATCGTGTGCATATTCGATCATGCAATCATCGCACGCCGCATTGCCGTAAGCCCGCAATCCCGCGAACATGGCAATCACGTGCTTTGGTTGCAGCGCCGGAACGAGCTTGCGCGCCCCCTGCCAGATTTCATCAACACCTTCGGGACTGGTAGCGCGATCTTCCTTATCCGTCAACGTCTGGGCATTGGGGCCAATGATGGTGTTACCGTGGATGGTCGTCGTAACCAGGATACCCTTCCCGGCAGCCGAAGGCGTGGGGAAAAGGACGTTATTAATCTTGATTTCCGCCTGGTCAAAAACGCAATATTCACCGCGCCGCGGCGTGATTTTGAACTCGGGTCGGATTCCCGCTCGATGCATCACTATATCCGCGTTAATCCCGGCCGCATTGACCACCCAGCGGCAGGTAAAATCACCCCGGTTGGTGCGGACGCCAATGATGCGTTTTCCGTCCAGGATGAAATCCTGAAATTCCGTTTCCAGCAGAATTTCCACCCCGTTTTGGACAGCATTTTCAGCTGCCGCGATGGTCACCATGAAGGGATCACAGATTCCCCCGGTCGGAGCCCAGATGGCCCCGCTGACCTGCGGGGTGATATTGGGTTCACGGTGGCGCATCTCCTCAGCGGAAATGAGGTGCATGCCGGGCACGCCGTTCTTCTTGCCCTGTTCCAGCAGCAGCTTAAGCCCGGTCAGCTCGCTCTTTCCAACCGCCACTACATAATCCCCGCGCCGCTCAAACGGAAAGTTGAGCTCTCCAGCCAGCGCGTCCCACATCGGGTTTCCAGCAACGTTCATTTTGGCTTTCAGGGTACCGGGAAGCGGGTCGTAACCGGCGTGAACGATGGCTGAGTTGGCACAACTTGCACCGGTGCCGATATCTGCATCTTTTTCTATCAGCAGAATGGAAAGCTTGTAGCGAGAGAGGAAGCGGGCAACCATGCTCCCCACCACCCCTCCGCCGATGATAATGATGTCATAAGCATCCTGCATTTTATCCTCCGCAATGAGTTTTTTTACAAATTCGTAACCACTTCTGGCCAGCAGAACTAAACCGACTTCCAGCCGGAATCATTCTAGCAGCATGACTTGATTTTTGTCCAGTTAAAAAGGGGACTAATTGTGATTTTATTCACAATATGACAAAAGCGGTAAAAATTCGTGACTATCATCCAGAAATTGAGTTTTCCAAGTGCCGCCCACCTCTGGCGCATTCTGGTTGCACCCATTCCCTGTTTAATAACCATTCAGGAAAGTACCCTGGCCATTTTCAAAGGCACTTTCCTGAATTATTAGAACACTATTCCCTAAGTGAGTTGGTAGAGCTCAACCAGCACGCCGCCGGTGCTTTTGGGATGCACAAAAGCCATCTTGCGGCCTGGTAAAACCAGGGGCGTTTCGTTAATCAAGCGCACTCCCTTGCCCTTGAGCACCGCCAGCATCCCCTCGATATCATCTACCTCAAAACACAGGTGGTGCATGCCCCCGCCTTTTTCGGCGATGAACCTGGCAACGCCGGTATCCTCGGCGGTGGGTTTGACCAGTTCAACCTCCGTATCCCCTACCGGCAAAAATGCTACCGTAGCTTTCTGGCTGGGAACATCTTCAATGTGATCCAGTTTCAGGCCCAGCGCATCGCGCCAGAAGGGTAAAGCTGCTTCCAGGTCAGCCACAGCAATTGCAACATGGTTCATTTTTGTAATTTTTGCCATTCTGTCC
>CAYVOX010000001.1:0-74545 GCA_964453035.1 uncultured Anaerolineaceae bacterium | reverse complement strand
CGCCGGTGGGGGCGGAGATGGGGTGATGCCCGGGGGCAGCCGTCTGAGCGGCGGAAACGTATTTTTGCCAGGCGATGGCTACCTGGCGCCAGGTATCTTCGAAGGTGGAGATGTTGCGAATGACCACCTGCGCTGCGGCCATTTTGCGTTCCTGTGAGGGCTGCGCCATGATGCGCTGACGGGCTTCGTTTTCCGTATGTTTGCGAATCTGAATGAGGCGCGCCATTTGAATCTCAGGTGGGGCATAGGTGACCCAGATGCTGTCGCAGGTTTTTCGGAGGTCCGTCTCAAGAAGCTTGATGGCTTCAAGAACGATCACTTTTTGGGGGGCGCGTTGCACCATCAGGTCAACGGCATGTTCAACCAGGGGGTGAACAATACGTTCGAGCTGGGCGAGGGCTTCGGGGTCGCTGAAAACGACACGGGCCAACTTGGAGCGGTCAATTTCACCTTCAGGGGTGAGGACAAAACGCCCAAAGGTGGCAACGACGGGAGCGTAGCCGGGGGCGCCGCGGGCAATGGCGCGATGACCGAGGGTATCGGCGTCGATGCCGTAGGCGCCGAGGTGTTCAAGCATGCGGCGAACAACGCTTTTACCGGTGCCGATGTTGCCTGTAAGTCCGATGACGAATTTACCAGCCCACTTGCTCACATGCGCTCCTTTATGACTGAATCCCTGGATCAACCTTTTCCATTTTAGCCTTTGAGGGCGAGAATGTCAAACAAAAGGGCGTTGGGATGGGAAGGTGTTGGGGAATCGAAAGGCGGGGAATGGCTTGACAGGAGAGGATAACGCCATTAAAATCTAGCAGCATTTAGAAAGCGATGCCGAGTTAGCTCAGTTGGTAGAGCATGCGACTGAAAATCGCAGTGTCCGCAGTCCGATTCTGCGACTCGGCACAGAAAGCACCTCGTGAGGGGTGTTTTTTGTTTCCGGGGGGCTAATTTCCTGTTACAATCGCGCTATGGATAAGAAACGTGCAACCTTACTGGGGGTGGTTCTGGTGGTGGGGATTGCAGCAGGGCTGCTGCTCATCCGCAGGCCGGTGACCGTAAATGTGGACGGCGTGACGCGAGTGGTGGATACGGCTGCATTGACGAGCGGCGCGGCTCTGCAGGAGCTGGCAATCCGCGTGACGAGCGCGGATAAGGTGACGCCGACAATCAATGCCTGGTTGGGGGGGACGGATCAAATCAGCGTGGTGACGGCAAAACCGGTAACGGTTTGGATGGAAGCCCAGGGACCCGGAGCAACTATTTTGAGTACAGAGCGAACGCCTGAGGGCATGCTGGCGCAGGTGGGAGTTCCGGTGAGCGGGGGAGATGAGGTGCGGGTCAACGGTATTCCTGTTCAACTTACCGGCAAGTTGCCTGAACACCCAGCTTACGTGCTGCAGGTGATTCGAAGCCAGGCAATCGCGCTGAACGAGAATGGCTTTGAGAAGGCACTGACCAGCTCAGCGGCGAGCGTGGGGCAAGCCCTGTGGAAGGCAGGAATCCGGTTAAGCCTGGCGGATAGATTATCGAGCGGTTACCTGGACCTTGTGAAGGATACGCCTCAGGTGAGCTTATTGCGCAGCCGGGTGGTGAAAATCAAGGTGGATGGTAAAGAAGTGACAGCCCATTCGGCGGCGACAACGGTGGGGCAAGCCCTGGCAGATGCAGGCATTCCGCTGCAGGGGCTGGATACCAGCGCGCCAACCGAGGATAAACCTGTGCCAGAGAACGGGGTGATCGAAGTGGTGCGGGTGAGGGAGGAAATTGAACTCAAACAGACCACGATCCCTTTTAAAACCGAACTGGTGGCGGATGCTGAACTGGAACTGGATCAGCGGCGGATAATCCAGGCGGGGCAAGAGGGTATCAAGGTAACGCGGGTACTGGTGCGGTACGAAAACGGAAAAGAGGTGAAGCGCACCACCGAAGCGGAATGGACCGCGGCTGAACCGCTTACGCAAAAAACAGGCTATGGGACGAAAATCGTTATCCGGACGATGGATACGCCGGATGGTCCCATTCAGTACTGGCGGTCGGCGCGGGTGTATGCAACTTCGTATGCACCGTGCAACTTTTTACTGACCATTGGGCGGTGCTCGTACACCACAGCGAACGGGTCAAAGCTGCAAAAGGGTGTGATTGGCACCGGGGAAGCCTGGTACCGGCTGATGGTGAACCAGGGCGTTTATGTAGAGGGGTACGGGAAAGCCATCGTTGGCGACTGGGGTTACGTGGGCGGGTATTGGGTTGACCTGGGCTACAGTGATGCTGATTTCATCAACTGGCACCGTAACACCACATTGTACTGGCTGACGCCGGTGCCGGCAAATATCCCCTGGATTTTGCCGCCATGAGCCTGCCGCGCCTGGATGTGACCGGTCTTTTAAAACGCCACGGCCTGACCCCAAAAAAGGGTTTGGGGCAGAATTTTCTGCTGGATGAAAGTGCCCTGCGCGCCATTGTTGACTGGGCAGAGATCCCACAGGGGGCGGAGGTATTGGAAGTTGGCCCGGGACTGGGTAGCCTGACGCGTTACCTGGCGCTGAAGGCGGGGCGGGTGGTGGCTGTGGAGCTGGATAAAGACCTGCTGGCACCGCTGCGCGAAGTGTTAGGGGATGTTGATAACGTGGAGGTGGTTCAGGGGGATATATTGGAACTTAACCCGATGGATTTGATGCACCGGGAGGGCTACCTGGTGGTTGCGAATATTCCGTACTACATCACCAGCGCATTAATCCGGCATTTGCTGGAAGCCAGGTTAAAACCAGAGCGATTGGTGCTGACGGTTCAGCGGGAGGTGGCGGAGCGAATCTGCGCCAGGCCGGGTGAGATGAGCCTGCTGGCGCTGAGCGTGCAGGTTTACGGCAAGGCAAAGGTTGTGGGGCGAATCCCTGCGGGGGCGTTTTACCCGGCTCCGGCGGTGGATTCGGGCGTGGTGCGCATTGACCTTTACTCTGAACCGCTGATCGCGGGGGAGCAGTTGGAGCGATTCTTTGCTTTGATCCGGGCGGGATTTAGCCAGCGGCGCAAGACGCTGCGGAATTCACTGGCGGGTGGGATGGGCTGGACGGTGGAAGAAGCCGCGCTGCTGCTGGGGAGGGCTAAGATTGACGCCAAACGGCGGGCAGAAACAGTTTCGATGGAGGAGTGGGGCAGGCTGGTGGAGGTCTGCTTCAGGCGAGAGGGTTAGAATCAACAGCGCGGGGGGAAAATGGATAATTAGACTAGCGGTTTAAGATGGCGGTACATGGATAAGAGCTTCCAGGTGCGGAAGGCAGCTTCCACCTGGATGCGGAAGGACATTTTGGATTTGCCCCAGCGGCGGTCGGCAAAATAGATGGGGGTTTCTTTTGCGGTGAATCCGAGACGGTGGGCGATGTAAATCATCTCGACCTGGAAGACATAACCATTGGAGCGCACGGCGTCCAGGGGCATGGCAGCGAGGGTTTGGCGGCGCCAGATGCGGAAACCGCCGGTCATATCACGGACGGGGGCGCCGAGGATGGTGCGGGCGTAGAAGTTGCCAAAACCGGAAAGAGCTTTACGCCAGAAAGGCCAGCGGTCGTCTAATTTGCCGCCGGGAACGTAACGAGAACCGAGGGCGACATCACAGGATTGAATGAGCTGGGCCAGTACCGGGATTTTTTCAACCGGGTGAGAGAAATCCGCATCCATCTGGATGATGGCATCCACATCTTGAGAAAGACAATGTTTAAATCCCTGGATATAGGCAGAACCGAGGCCAAGTTTACCGGCACGGTGCAGCACTTCAACCTGGCCTGAAGTTTGCAGGGATAGATCGTCGGCAATCTGGCCGGTACCGTCGGGGCTGTTATCATCCACAATCAGGAGCTGCAGATTGGGAAGCGGCAAGGCGGTGATGGCTGAGACCAGTCGGGGGAGGTTTTCGGCTTCGTTGTAGGTGGGAATGACAATCTTGATGTTCAAGCGCAGCTCCTCAAGGGGGTGTCAGTGGTTCAAGCGGGTGAGCTGTTGCTTGAGTTGATCGAGTGATACGGCTGTGGATTGCGATGAGAGCAACGGAGACATTTTGATGGATAGGCGCTGCCTGGTGTAAAACTCGGTGGTGCGATCCTGGTCGCGGTAGAAGTAATCGAAGGATTGTTCCAGGCGTTTGGCGGCATGTTCCACCAGGTATTCAACGTGCCGGGGGAGCGTGACAATGATGAACTGGTCGGGTTGCAGTTGGCCGAGGAAGGCTGATAAGCCGCCGGAGCGGAGGGTGTCTTCCAGCATGATAGCCGCTGCGCGCAGCAGGTCATCAGCAGCCACAAAACCGTACGCCTCGCGAAACGGCTGGAGATTGACGAGCGAGACAACCAAAATAGCCCATTCCGGCTCCTGGAGGCAGCGGGTGAGCCTTTCATCAATCAGTTGACCTTCGGGCAGGCCGGTGACGGGGTGGGTGAGGGTGCCCTGGCGAATGCGAAGGAGCGTGTTACGGACTTTAAGGCGCAGTTCCTGGATATCGAAGGGCTTGGTGATGTAAT
This sequence comes from uncultured Anaerolineaceae bacterium, assembly GCA_964453035.1. Taxonomy (GTDB): domain Bacteria; phylum Chloroflexota; class Anaerolineae; order Anaerolineales; family Anaerolineaceae; genus CAYVOX01. The sequence goes on along the minus strand of CAYVOX010000001.1, from coordinate 70,037 downwards.
CAACGGCGCGTAATTCAAGTCCTTTTAGGCGGTCAACGCGCTCGCGTTTTTCGGTCAGGAAAATGATGGGGATGGCGGAGGTACGTTGATTAGCGCCCAGGCGCTGGGCCACCTCGAAGCCGTCAATATCAGGCAGACGGATATCGAGGATGATGATATCCGGGTGGCTAGACTGGGCTGCGCGTAAACCATCCTCACCCCAGTTGGCGGTGAGCACCTGGTAGCCCTGGACTCGGAAGTAAGCGTTGAGCATATCCGCAACATCCAGGTCATCTTCAACGATGAGGATGGTGGCTTTTTCTTCGTTCACCACAGCGACCTAAGCAATCGGTTCTTTATTGATGATGAACTGGCAGTTTTCGTGACCGCAGGATTTGGCGGCGGTCTGCGAGACGCGAAATTCCTTGCCGCCCGAGACCCATACCAGTGAGGCTTGCAGCAGGCCCGTGGCGATAAAACAGGCGGGTTTATCGGTATGGCGGCCCCAGCAAACCGGGCAGCGGTGGATGGTGTAGATGAAATCGGTATCCGTTTCCTGAACGGTGGAGTGCTGGTCGGAGGTGGTGGTGAAGATTTTGGCCATGGCAGGCAGGCCGATGCGCAGCTTGATGGGCAGGGGGAGGATGCGAAAGGCTAAATCTCCAGCGCCGGCCAGAGCGCCAAAGTTTCTGAGGGCATCGTTGAAGGTGGCGCGCCCGGCGCGCTGGGCCAGGCTGCGACCGCCGCGAGGGCCAAACATTTCCTCCAGTGCGCCGTTGATAGCTGAGAAATCGGCGAAATCGAATTTTCGCTCGAGGTTATCGGGAGGTAGGTTATCAATCAAATTGGGGAGGCTGGCGAGATTGAGGATGGCGTTAAGACCGTTGCGCCCCATAACCTCATCTAAAGCGAGGATCGCGATACGCGCAATCTTGTTGGGATAGTAAAATCCGCTTTTGGCGATGGGTTCCATGCTGGGATAGCCTTTCAGATGAGTTTCTTGAGGTCGTCGGTGGCGCGGCGCATATCGAGGAAAATTAGCCCGAGCTTAGCCTGCTCACGGGCTAGGGCGGTGAGGACGGCTTCCTCGCCGACGGACATGAGCACGACGTATCCGTTTTCGCCTTTGATATACACCTGTTCAAGCGAACCGCGACCGAGTTCTCCGGCGATGCGCTCGCCGAGAGAGAGCATGGCAGCTGACATGGCGGAGACGCGATCCTCTTCCACGCCTTGAGGGAGGGCGGAGGCAATGGTTAATCCATCAACGCTGACAATGGCTGAGGCTTCAATATCTGGTGAGGACGCCTGTAATTCACGTAGACGTTCAACCATCAGTTGGGTGCGGGATTTGGTCAAGGCTGCACTCCTTTTTGAGGGTTCCCCTCGGAAATAATTGGATCTGAGAAATATCTTTTAGGTCGCGATGCTCGCTGGAGGGGTAAGATTTATGCATTTTTGTTTTTCTGCGATCCCACCGAGAGGCATCCGCTGCTTGATTAATCATGTAAATTAGATGGAAATCTAAGCGGCTGAATATTACTTTAACATATGCAAATACCTGTGTCAAGAACGGAGGGCTGAAAAGGACATTTCATTGTTGAAAGGTTCGCAAGGCTACCGAAAGGTATCTCACAGGCAGGATCGCGCGCTTAAAGAGAAATTGCATGAATAATGCCATCTCGGTTATACTCGGACTATGAAGATACATACGCTCTACATTGACCTGGACGATACAATTTATCCTGCATCAACGGGAATCTGGCATGCCATCGGGGAGCGTATCAACCTTTTTATTTGCAACCGCTTCGGATTGGGAATGGAAGAGGCTCTCAGGCTGAGAGATGAGCTATTTGTGAAATATGGCACCACGATGCGGGGGCTGCAGGTAGAGTATCACCTGGATGAGGAGGATTACCTGCAGTACGTGCATGATGTACCGCTGCAGAATTTTCTTCAATCCAATCCGCAGCTTGGTGAGATGTTAAGCCACCTGCCGCAGCGAAAGGTCATCCTGACCAATGCGGATACACGCCATGCCCGGCGGGTGCTGAGTCTGCTTGGGGTTGAGGGGTGTTTTGAGAAAATCATTGACATCCGGTCAGTTGCGCCGTATTGCAAGCCGATGCCTGAGGCATTTGAGGCTGCGCTGGGGTTGATGGGAGAAAAAGCCTGCCGCAGCATGCTGGTGGAGGATTCGATTAAGAACCTGGCGGCGGCCAGGGGGCTGGGATTCTCCACGGTCCGGGTCGGGGGGAACGGTGGCAGTGAGGAATTTGACGCTTGCATTGATTCCATCATGCAGCTAGGGGATGTGATTGAGAGGATGGAACAGTGATGTTACCTGAGCTTTCGAGCGGGGCGTGGATTGCGTTGATTTGCCTGGCAGGCACAGTGGTGGTGAGTGGGCTGGTGTTATTTTCCGCGTGGCGGCAAAGGGGGAAAGGCTCCCAGTCTATTCTAATGAAAGGGCGCACTCCGAGCTTCACCGCAGCCTGGAAGAAGGAAGATGAACAGTTGCGCGAGCTTTCGGAGCGGGTGCGTACCTTAGGAAGCGATAAAAAAGATTCTACGTAACATTGTACAAAGCGGTGTTTTTCATCCCATTTTAAGATTGTGATGCTATCTTTAGCACACTTCAGGAGCTACCATGCCATCTAAAACCGTTAAATACTTATTGATTGGTTTTCTAGCCATCATCTTACTGGGCGGCGCATTTGCCAGCGGCTTACTGCTGGGCTGGTTCATGCCGGTCAACCGGATTGTCTCCGGTGAGGATGGGCAAAATTCACCGATTTTAATATCAGAGACGGCTGTGCCGGGCAACTCGAATACCGACCAACTTTTCAAACCCTTCTGGGAAGCGTGGGGCATCATCCACGACCAGTATGTTGACCAGCCGGTGGATGACCTGCAGTTGATGCGCGGCGCGATTGATGGGATGCTTTCTGCGCTGGGTGATGAGCACACCAGTTACATGGACCCTGATTCTTTCAAGACAGCCAATGAGCACCTGGAAGGTAAAGAGTATGAAGGGATTGGCGCCTGGGTGGATATCACCGGGGACTACTTAAAAATCATCTCGCCCATGCCAGGCTCTCCGGCTGAGAAAGCCGGTTTGAAAACCGGGGACGTCATTTTAAAGGTAAACCAGGAAGACATGACCGGGGTTGCCGGCGACCTGGTGCTCAAGAAGGTGTTGGGACCGGCAGGTTCAAAGGTGACCTTGACGATTATGCGTAAGGGAACAGATGAGCCGTTTGATGTCACCATCCAGCGCGCGAAAATCCTTACCCCGCAGACAGAAAGCAAAATGCTGGACAACAATGTTGCCTATATCCGCCTGTACACCTACGGCGATCTGACTGCCAGCGAACTACGCAAAGGTTTGAAAGAATTACTGGCCAAAAAACCGGTCGGGTTGGTGCTGGATTTGCGCGGGAACGGCGGCGGATACCTGGATACCGCGGTGGCGGTGCTTTCGGAGTTCTTCAAGTCCGGTACGGCGGTGATGTATGAGCAATATGGTGACGGCGAAAAGGTGACGTTGAAAACCAAAGGCGGCGAAACGGCTACACAGATTCCACTGGTGGTATTGGTGGATGAAGGTTCAGCATCCGCCTCAGAGATTACTGCCGGGGCTATCCAGGATCTGGGACGCGGAAAATTGGTCGGCATGAAGACTTACGGTAAGGGATCGGTACAGAACTGGATTGCTCTTAAAGATAATGCGGGCGCCGTGCGCGTGACCGTGGCGCGCTGGCTGACCCCCAATCTCCGCCAGATTCACGGAGAGGGACTTATTCCGGATGTGGTTGTGGAATACACCGAAGCCGATATGACCGCCGGACGAGACCCTCAGCTGGACAAGGCGGTTGAGTTACTGACGACGGTACAAACCAGTAAATAAGAGGAGCTATGGGTTACTATTCGTACCCTCCACAAGAGAATTATGGAGAAAAACCAAAGAATAATAGCGGTCGCAACATTCTGATTGGATTGCTGGTGCTGATATTGATGGTCACTGCCGGGTTTGGTGGAGCGCTGGCAGGTGGGTATGTAGTTTACAGAACGATGCAAGGTCAACTGGATGAGGCTTTGGCGCAGGTCAATCAGAAAGATTACCAGTTGATGCAATCATCATCGCAATCCAATCAGGTCGAATCCTCGTTGAACATTTCGAGCACGGAAATCCAGACGACCATTACAAAGGTGGTTGATCAGGTTGGACCTGCAGTTGTGACGGTATTAACCAAGATTCCAGACCGGCGCATGGGATTCAGGGTCATCACGGGCGGCACATCGAGCGGTTCGGGCGTGATTATTTCGGCGGAAGGGTACATCTTGACCAATAATCATGTTGTTGAAGGCGGAAGCGAGTATTCAGTCATCCTGGCAAACGGCTCAGAGCAACCCGCGAAGCTCATCGGTACGGACGCTTACTCTGACCTGGCGGTATTAAAGGCGGAGGGCGAAATGCCCGCTGTGGCAACGCTGGGAAATTCCAATACTCTAAAGCGGGGTGAATCGGTGATTGCGATTGGCTCGCCTCTGGGTGACTTTATGAATTCGGTGACTGTGGGCGTGGTGAGCGCCACTGGTCGCAGCCTGGATACGGGCGATGGCTATACTATGGACGGATTAATCCAGACTGACGCAGCCATCAACCAGGGTAATTCAGGCGGTCCGCTCATCAACCTGGCCGGGCAGGTCATCGGAATCAATACGATGATTGTGCGTGGAAGCGGTTCTTCTTCGACAGTGGTTGAAGGATTAGGTTTTGCAGTGCCATCCAGCACTGCTCAAGAGGTGGCAGCCCGGATTATCGAGAAGGGTTTTGTCACGCGCCCTTATGTGGGCGTAACAACGCAGTCGATTGATCCTTCGCTGGCGCAGCGTTTTGGCCTGCCGGTGGAGTGGGGTGCTTACGTGACTGATGTTGACGCGGGCAGCCCGGCGACGAAAGCCGGAATTCAGGAAGGTGATATCATCATTAAGGTCGGGTCAATTGATCTGGATGAAACCCACCAATATCTTAATGCGCTGTTTAACTATGCGCCGGGAGAGACTCTGAAATTTATCTTGATGAGGGGGACGAGACAGATTGAGCTTGAAGTCACACTGGCAGCAACCACCGGATAAAAACAACCGCAAGATATTGCGAATATTTGCATTGAAGAAAGCTCTCTGGAATTGAGGTTCCAGAGAGCTTTTTCTTAGTGGGATTCGGCTAATTGCCGGAGTTTGGTGGAAATTTCACGCCACTGAATCTTGGAGATACCCAGCTTCTGGCGGATGTGGTCGCGCTCCATGGTGGAGTTCCAGTCATTGAGGGCGCAAGTCCAGCGGCACATATCAAAAGATAGGTGCTTGGTGAGCTGGGCGGCCTTACCAATATCCGCAAGAAGATATTCCAGGCGGCGTGGAGACCAGTCGAAAAAGCGGTCTGATGGGCGGTACTGGGTGAGGAATTCCTGGTAGGCACCAATCCACTCGGTGGGGAGGTCAATTTTGCGCTCCTTGTAGCGGTTGGCAGGACTGGCATAGCGGACGAAGAGAATTGGACCGTTGGGGGATTGAAGGTCGATATGGTTGAGGTTAATGGCGAGACATTCACCTTTTTTAATGCCGGTAGCAAGCAGGAGGGTTAGCAGGGTGTAGGGGCGAGCATCCGGCTTTTTTGCTGCGCGCATTCTGGCGGCGGCTTCAAGCACTCGAACCTGCTCCTCTGGGGTGAGAACTTCAGGCAGGGGGCTGATGACGGATTGTTGCACCACTTTTTCAGCCGGGTCAACGGTGAGGACGCCACCGCGGTGGAGCCAGCGAAAGAACGATTTAATGGAGGTGATGCGGCGGGCGAGACTCTTGGGGCTACAGGGGATGCTGCGCCCATTCTGAAGCCACTGCAGGAAGTTATTGAGGTCTTTGGTGGAGACCGCGCCGAGGGTTCGATCAGGTGGGAGGTAGGAGGTGAGCAGTTGCAGGTCGTTGAGGAAGGCTTTGACGGTATATGGAGAACGCCCCTGGTCTTTGAGGTACACTTCCCAGGCGCCCAGTGCGGGGATGATATGCGTGGAGGGGGTAATATGAGTGGCGATGATTGGACGGTCGGTGGGCATGGGAACCTCCTAAAATGAGGGTTTGCGTATAGATATTACTGATTTAGTGTAAATGATTTCGGAGAAAATGTCAATTTATTGATGAGATTTCAGAAAAGTTGCCGAGAAGGCAAGAATCCAATGCTTTGAATAGACGGACACATAATAAAAACCATGAGCATTGAACTGTGTAAAAAACTATATCTTTTCGTATTTCAACATCCCCCGACATTTAGGGTAATCTGGACAACCCCAAAATTGCTCACCTGGGGTAGAACCACTTCTAGCCGTGCGTAACACCATTGGGTTGCCGCACTTGGGACAGACAGGAGTGTTCTTCCCTAATGGCTGGTTTGCGGGTTCAGGTTTGATAGCTGGTTCCATATTTTCTAGAAATGGTGCGACAGCAGACCTTACATCAGCCACAGAATAAGAAAATTGAGCAGGGAATCGCACCAGAGGCAACTTGGCCGCGAAGAAGACCTTCTCAACAAATTCATCACGAGCCTGGCGATCTTGCCGCTTGTGGCTTTTGTCATCCAATTCAATACCCGCAAGTGGCCGTAAAGTTTTTGCGTCGCAAAGAAGATAGTCGACGTGTTTGCGGTCGATTTTGTTGGTCATTGTGCGGTATTCACTGGGATCGCTAGAATTTACGTAGAATAGATCTCCTAATGCAACCTTTGGACAAATTATCAATGTCTCAGGCACCACTGATTTTAGAACCAGAAAGAAGCTGTGTTCTGCCTTACTGACAAAATCATCTCGCAGAATGTAGGGGTAATCTTGTCTATAGGGTGTTTTCTGATCTTTTTCCGAAAGCAGGTCAACAATCCGATCGGTGATATCATCGATAGCCTCTGGAGACAGCCCAAAGGTTTTAAGAATTGACCGTAATAAAGAGAATTTTTCTTGAGGCGGCATAATTTCTCTTCCTTTTTGTTGTGACTTAACGCTATGCGTTCACTAATGAAGATAAATGAATTCAGTGAGTGGGAGAGACTACCCTGATGGAAGCAATCAAGATGGAGAGCAGTGTAGCTCGTGAAACAGGCGTTATGGCGTGAAAACGGCCTGCTGGATAATATTTTTGATGTTGGCCTGGTTGGGGATTAGTACCTGGGCGCCGCTGCCGGGGACGACGTAATTATACACATCCTTTGAGGTGATGGTATAACGGCGGATTTTGGAGGGATTGGCAATCAACCCGGGGGCAATGGTAGCCATGCCGACGACATCCTGGAGGGTGAGGCTGGTTACCACATTTTTCTTGTAAATATCAAAGAACTGGGGAATCTTGGTGAGGGTGTTGAGTTTCATTAATTTTTGGAAGATCGCTTGCAGCACTTCCTGAGAGCGGCGCTCGCGGTCAAAGTCGCTGGAGGAGTAGCGTGAGCGGACGTACCAGAGGGCTGTGGAGCCGTTCAAATGATTGACGCCGGCTTTAATGGTGCAGTAACCACGTACAGCCTGTGGAAGGGCGCAGCGGTCGGTGAGGGTAGAGGCAGCGTTGACATCAATACCGCCGATGCTATCCACTATGCTAATGAAGCCTTTGAAGGTGGTCATGATGTAGTGATCGGGGCGAATGCCGAAGTTATTATCAAGGGTGGCGGCAAGGAGGTTAAAACCCCCGAATACCATGGCGGTATTGATGCGATTCATGCCAACGCCGGGCAGGTTGACCCACAGATCGCGGGGGAATGAAAGAACGGTGACGGAACCGGTAGAAGGCGTGATACTGACCATCATCATAACATCGGTGCGGGCAACGGCTTCTCCGCGGCTATCCGAGCCCAACACCATGATGCGCACCTGGCCTTCGGGATACTTACCGTACTGTGGTTTGGAAGGTTGTGTTGGCTGAGAGACTCTTGTGGGTTGCGCGGCTTTGGTTGTTGCGGTGGGGGCAGCTCCGGAGGGTTTTAGATTAGTGGGTGAAACGACAGCCGTGGGTGGAAGCGGTTGAAAAGGTGTGGCGGTGGCGGTGGCATTAGGGTCTGGAGTGACGTTGAGGAAGGAGACAGGAACGGGGGTAGCCGTCTCCTGCGCATCGGGAAGAATCGGCAGGTTACATGCCAGTGTTGAAGCTAACAGGGTAATGATGACGATGAGCTTTTTCAACATAAAAAATCCTATCTGCGGTGGTTCAGGGTATCCACCAAAGCCAACTCTCGGGCGCGCCGGCGGATTTACCAGTGGGGGTGATGGTGGGCGTAGCCGTGCTGGTGGGTGTAGGTGTACGGGTTGAGGTGGAGGTGGGGGTCGGCGTGCGGGTAGGCGTGGAGGTTTTTGTGAAAGTCAGCGTGGGCGTGGGAGATAAAGTCTTGGTGAAGGTCAGCGTAATGGTGCGCGTAGGTGTCTTGGATGGGGTCAGGGTGATGGTGGGCGTCAGGGTGATGGATGGGGTCAGTGTTATAGTGTAGGTGCGGGTGGGCACTGTCGTGTTGGTGGGGGTAACAGGCGTTGGGCTGAGGGTGCGGGTGGCGACATTGGGGACATACAACACCTCTCCTACGCGAATTAGACTATCGGTGAGGCAGTTGGCAAATTGAAGCTCAAGAACGCTCACGCCGTATAAATAGGACAGGCGGAAGAGGGTGTCGGAGGGTTGCACAATGTAGCGAATCCAGGTGCGCGGGGGACCGCAACGTTGCGGAGTTAGCGTTGGAATAAGCGCTGCGGAAGAAGTCAGTGTGGGCTGGGGTTCCCGGGGCAGGTAGAGGGTGGTACCGGTGAGAAGACTTGTGCTCACCAGGCAGTTGCCCTGCATAATCAGTGCCGTCGACACTTTGCGAGAAGTTGCCAGCTCTTCGAGGGTATCACCAGGTTGAATGCTGTAGGGCTGCCAATTCCTGGGGATAGGACAGGCGTTCACGGTGGTGGGTGTGTTGGTGATGACCTTGAGGTGCTGTGTGGCTCTGGGTTTGGGGGTGGGCATGCCGGGGAGGATGGTTAGGATGCGGAGTTCATCAACCGGTTGCGTGGCATAAACAGCGGAAAGCAGCCCCTCGGAAATGCCAGCCGACGCCGCGCCGAAAACAATGAGAGCGGTGATGATGACGCTTAAAAAGCCCGCTAAAACCTCACGCAACGGTTTCATCTGAGGCGCCGGCGCCTGTGGCTCCTTTTATGCGGATGGGGAACAATGCGCTGAAGGTGGTGGTTTTACCCGGTTCGGTATCCACCCAGATGCGTCCGCCGTGCGCTTCGACAAGGGTTTTGGCGATGGAGAGGCCAACCCCGCTATCGCCGACACCCTGAATGAGGGCATGGTCTGCCCGGTAGCGGCGCGAGAAGACGCGGGGCAAATCCTGCGGATCGATACCCCCACCGGAATCGGTAAATTGCAGGAGCAGGTATGGCGAGGAGGTATCCTGCCCTTCGAGAGCGGTACGCAGCCTGATGATGCCTTCCGCTGGAGAGGCCGAGATGGCGTTTTGCAGCAACTGGGTGACCACCTGGCAAAAAGCATCGCGGTCGGTGAATAAGTCCGGTAGTTGCTCGATAAGGTCAATTTGAAGGGTGATACTCTTTTCCTGGAGTTGGGCGCGGGTATCGGCTACAGCCTGGTCGATCACCTCGGCGGGGTGAATGGGTTGGATAATCAATTCAAGGGGAACATTCTGGATATTAGTGAGGCGCACCAGTTCATCAAGGATGGAGCGCATGCGTTCGGTGGAGGATTTGACGCGTTCGAGAAATTTGCGCTGCAGGGCACCGAGAATGCCCGCGGATTCAGAGAGGAGCAGTTCGGTATAGCCGGTGATGGAAGCCAGGGGCTGGCGTAATTCCTGGGCGATGGAAGCAATCACCTCGCGGTCTTCGCTGACGGCGCGAATGGGTTGGTCGGCGCGTTTTTGCAGGGTGAGAATCTGCATATTGGCTTCAGCCAGGCTATTTTGCAGGTGGGCGCACTCCTCAAGGCTGTGACGGATTTCCTGTTCGAGTTGTTCCACTTCCAGGGATTTTTCAGCGTAGGCAGCCGGGAATTGCGATTGAAGTTGAGAAACCAGGCGGTGATTTTCCTGCTGCAGGCGCGAAATGGCTTCCTGAGCCTGCTTGAGCTCTGGGGCAGCTGGAGATGACGGGGCTTCGAGGCGAAGGTCGGCGAGCTCAGAGAGGAGCAGCTGGTTATCTTGCCGTAACGTTTCCGCCTGGCTGCGCAGGGATTCCAATTCCGCTGAGTGCAAGGTGGTAACGGGGGGCTCAGAGGTGGGTGAAGGTTGCCTGTGCACTTCAGGCTCAACCGTGGAGGAGCGTTGCAGGAAGCGGACAATCGAATCGATGGAGGTGAGGAAGTAGGATTGGTCTTCCGGTGTCCAGGTTCGGTTGCTGTAGGGGGCAAGTAAAAGCACTGCTCCGAAGGAGTGTTCAGTGGAGGCCAGGGGGATGAGTAGAATGTTGCCGCAATCCTGCAAACCCAACGCTTCAGCTACGGCCTGCAAGTCCGGCGCGGGGGCAGAATCACTGCCAAGACGCGCCGAGCGGCCACGGTAGGCGGCGTTGGCCAAGTTTGGGACGCTTTCGCGGTTGATGCGCGTGGGAGGACAAGGTTCTTCGCGAATCAAATCGTAGCCGCCGTGAAGAACCAGGTCGCTCTGAGCGGTGGGAGCGGAAACGATATAGCATAAATCCGCGAGCATGGTCTGTGCGATGGCGCGGCTGAGATTGGTGAAGGATTGGTCAGGGTCGGTCTGAATAGCCAGCTGCATCCAGGCGAATACGGCGCGCGGATCAGCACTGTGCTTGCGGCGTTCTTTAAAGACGCCAGTGGACGTTGATGTGGGTGCAACAGATGCGGGCTGTGAGGGAGTGAGGGTAGGATGGAACCGTTGAGCCAGGGAAGGAAGCAGCGGATAGGTGCACAACTGGGCCAGGCGGACAGGACCGGAAAGGTCGCCTTCCGGGGCAGGCCAGAAGAATTGAACAGCGTGACCGGTGAGATTAACGAACAGCACAGCCAGGCCGACACCCCATCCCTGAGGGCGGCGGATGATGAGGATGATTATTCCGAGCGCAGTAAGGGAGAGGGAGAGCACTTCCCAAACCTGGTCATAAAAGGTTGTGTTGAACTTTTGCGAGGGGGGATTTGCACTCCAGTTGGCCAGGGTGAACAGGAAGGCAACCGTGATGAGGGTAAAGATCACTGCGGTGAGGGCATCCCAGAGGTGCGAGGGGCGCGGAACGGCCCACAGCCAGATGATGAGCAGCAGCCCACTGGCAGTGATGAAACGGTCGGAGGGGGGCAGAACGGCGCGCAGGTCAGCAAAGCCTTGCCACGCCAGGCCGGTGATAATGAAAATGGCACCCTGGCTAAGGATGAGAAGCGAAAGGCCGAGGATGGGACGGCTGGAGGGGATGGACGGGGCGAAGCGGCGCGCCATGAGGATAGCCTGGAGGGCAGCGATGACGGCAAAACCGAGCACCAGGTGATAGACGAGGTTCCCGGGAGGCGTGGTGAGAAGGTCAAAAATTTGCTGGAGAATGCTATCCATGCCCTTTATCCATGTTTATTCGAAATTATAGCACTGATGCGCCGCCATACCCTGAATGAGACCCGGGCAAATCGACCTGCCAGGGTTGACAAAACTGGATAATTAGGTAAAATACTGTGCAGCAAGCCGAAGTGGCGGAACTGGCAGACGCGCTACGTTCAGGGCGTAGTGGGAATTTCCTCGTGAGGGTTCAAATCCCTCCTTCGGCACACCATCCCCGGATTACTTCCGGGGATTTTGTTATCCGGTACACTTGTTGCACCAATCATACCAGGTCGGAGCGCCCAGGGTGAGCAGGGCTCGCGCCGCCTACGGTCAGTGCTTGATTTGCATGCAGTTTTACCTTGTCCGGTTTTAAACCTTGAGGTAAGATAGCGATATGGAAAAAATTCAGGGAAATAAGAAGCAAATCATTTTTATTGGGCTGCTGGTGCTGGCATTTTTCCTGTTGATGGATTTGAATTCGCGATTAGGTGACCTGTTCAGATTGACCAGCCAGAGGGATACGATGGCGACTGAGCAGGCTGGTATGGAAGAAACTCAAAGCGCGTATGTGACCAAAATCGCTTACGCGACCTCGCAGGCAGCGGTGGAAATTTGGGCGGGGATGCAAAAGCAGGGGCAATCCGGGAATATTCCTATCATTCCTTTGGTGGACAGCGCCGCAACCCCCCAGCCGCAAACCCTGCCTACGCCGACGGCACGGGTGGTGCAGCATTGGGAGCGCTGGTGGGCTTTGTTTTTTGGTAAGTAGCAGGCAGCGGGGAAGTTCCAATAGCTGGCAGGTTCTATTGTAAAAAAGAGATAAGAATACGTGAAAAGAGCCCGGCTCAATCTGATTGAGCCGGGCGGATTTCGCTCTGGGCAGGGGGTAGATGGCGGATGGCAACCATGGTGACATCATCGGTGGGAGGTGCGCCTTCGCGAAAGGCGATGAGGCTGGCTTCGAGGATATCCAGCAGTTCATTCACGCTTTTATGAATGTTCAGGCGCAGGATGTTTTGCAGTCGATTCTCGCCAAAAGGCTCGCCGGAGGGGGAGAAGCTCTCGGTGACACCGTCGGTATAGAGAAGAAAGCAATCACCAGGCTCGAGGATGTGGAGCGAATCTTCAAGGCGGATGCTTTCGAGGACGCCCATCGCCATGCCGCCCTTAGGCAATATCTCAATTTCCATGCGGTTGGGACGCAAGATGTAGGGGCGGTTGTGACCGGCGTTGGCGTAGAGCAGGTGACCGGTCTCAGGCCAGAGGATGGCGTAAACGGCGGTGATGAACATGCTGTTGGGCGTGTCGGTGACGAGGGGGGTATTGATGCGCTGGAGAAGGGTTGAGGCGTTTTTTGCATTATTGGCGTAAGCACGGATGAGGGTGCGTCCGACGGTCATGTAGAGTGCAGCGGGCATGCCTTTATCAGAGACATCCGCGATGGCGATGCCAAGACGTTCCTTGGTGAGGGAAAAAATATCATAAAAGTCGCCGCCCACCTCGCGGGCAGGTTGCCAGCGGGCTGCCATTTCCCAGGATTTACGGTTGGGCAGGCGGCTGGGCAGGAAGGTTTGTTGAATCTGGCGGGCGAGTTGAACCTCGCGGTTGATTCTTTCCTGGACGATGGCTTCCTGGCGCAGGCGGTCATTCTGGATCGCCAGGGCGACCTGCTGGGCAATACCGTTCATGATTTCCAGGCGGCGCTGCTGTGAGGCGCTGAGGGTGGTGCGTTCCTGGGTGAGCATAGCGCCGACAAGCTCACCTTTGACGGATAATGGAAAACCAAGCACCCAGTGCGTTCCGGCAGGAAGGGTGTGTTTTTCCAGTTCTTCAATGGGGATGCACTCAAGGGTGTTCCACTCGGCGGGGTTGAAATCACCCTGAGGGAGGGTGGCAAAGTAAGCGGAATCATCCCTGAGGATGTTATCCAGCAGGTTGAAATCGCCGGGGCTGAATTGATGTTCGAGGATCATCATCTCCGTCTGCAGCGAACCAGTGAAGGCCTGCACGGTGCGGAAAGCTTGAACGGAGGAATCCCACAGGTAGATGATACAGGCATCTATGCCGACCAGGATGGGGGTGAGGTGAACGATGGTGTCGAGGATATCAACCAGGTCGTTCTGGCTGACAACTGCCTGGGCAACCTGCAAAAGAACCGCGGTGACGTAGGCTTCTTCCTGGCGAGCCTCAAGCAGAATGAGGTTTTCGAGAGCGACGGCGGTTTGATGGGCGATGCCCTGGTAGATGGAGAGGGTTTGTTGGTCGAAGGTCTGCATAGCGCCGGGATGGTTTGATGACTGGTGGGCAACGAGAAACACGCCCAGAAGTTCATCACGGCTGAGCAGGGGAAGGAGGACGATGGTGCCGGTATCGGAGGGAACCTCTGCCGCGGGTAGATCTAATTCGGCGGCGGGGTCGGTGACAAAGGTGGTTTCACGGATGGCACGCAGCTGATCGAGGGCGGGGGCACGCCCCGGGGGAAAAATCAGATCGGCGGGGAGGTTTTCCATGCCATACCAGGCGCGCAACTCAAAGGACTGGCGGTCGTTGTCATAGAGGAAGACGGCGGACTTTTTGATGCCAACGAGCAGGCGGGAGAGGCGTACCATGGTGGAAAGAAGCTCATCCACCGAGTTGACCGACTGGCTGGCTTCCGCCACCTGCAGCAAAATGGTAGAGACCCAGGCCTGTTCCTGGGCCTGCGCGTAGAGGCGGGCCACCTGGATGGCAACGGCGGCGTAGCTGGCGAAGGTGGTGGTCATGGAGAAGGCTTCGCTGCCGTAACGACCGGCGGTGTGGTGGGCAAGGGTGAGCACGCCGATGGGCTGGCTGCCAATGCGCAGGGGGGCAGCGATGGAGGAGTAATCGGGGGGGTAATTAAGCGCCAGTCCGAGGGGTCCAGAAGGGTGGTCGGGCAGGCGAATGGTGGCCTGGTCACTGGTGAGCGCCATGTGCATGAACTGGTGGGCCTGGGGCGACTCCTGCAGGGCGCGGGTGACCTGTTCCGCGCCGACGCCGTGAACGGCGGCGAGGTAGAGGGCGGATTCGGCATCCTCGGAATCGTCAGAGAGCCAGATGGCGGCTGATTCGCAGGGGAGATTGCGTTCGAGTTCGTTGAGAATGGTCTCGAGCAGTTTTTCGAGGGCAACGTTAGAGGAAAGTAACGAGGCTACATCTCTGAAACTGTCACCGACCTGTCGGCGCCATTGTTCGGCTTTGTAGATGCGGGCGTTGTGATAGGCAATAGCCAGGGAGGCAGCCAGCGATTCCAGGATGGGAAGCACATCCTCGTCAAAGGCGTTTACGCGGTCGCTCTGGATGTCGAGGATGCCGAGAACATCACCGCCGAAGGTGAGGGGGATAGTCAGCTCTGAGCGGGTGTCATCGGGGGGAAGCTCACTGGGGCGGTAGATAGGGTCTGAGGAGATGTCGTTGGCGAGGCGGGTTCGGTTATTACGGGCCACCCACGGGATAAGGCCGGTGGGGTCATCGAGCTCGTAAGTAATCTCCAGGTTGCGCATAGCCTCGGAACGGGTGCCGCTGCCCGCCAGGTAAAAAATCTTGCGGCGGCCGGAGTGAACCGCAAAGAGGTGGACAAAGGAAAAGCCAAAGTGTTTGTGAATGGCCTGGACGGCCGCATCCAGGAGCGAGTCGAGATCGAGGAGCGAGGTGAGGGTGTGGGTGATCTCAAAAACGCCGGAGATTTGTTCGGCGCGGCGTTTCAGGTCGGTGTAGAGGCGGGCGCTTTCGATGGCGCGGGCGATGTTATCAGCCAGGGCGTGCAAAACGAGAATATCAACCTCATGGAAGCCGTTGAGGCGGTCGGACTTGACATCCAGCACCCCGAGGATGCGGTTTTCGAGCTTGATGGGGAGAGCCGCTTCGGACTGGGTATTGGGGAGGGTATCATCGGCGGTGTAGAGCGGGTCCGCTTTGACATCATGCGCAATACGCTCAATGCCGTGGACGGCAACCTGGTTGACCAGGCCTTGCTGGATGTGCAGGTTAGGCATCGCGGTGGTGTGGTCGCTTCCCTGGCGTCCGGCACAGGCGCGGAAGCGCAGGCTTCCAGAAGGATCATCCACCGAAAAAAGCGACACGTGGTAGAAATCAAAGGTTTCTTGAATCAAATGGACCACGCGGCTGCACAGTTCATCAAGATCGAGGACGTTGGCAATTTGGGCGCTGACGGAGCGCACCAGTGAAAGCTGTTCGTAGCGCCAATTCTTGAGGGCTGCCTGGCGGTTGATTTCGATGGAGAGGGCAACGTGAGCCGAGAGACCCTCCAGGAAGGCGATTTCTTCGGGGCGAAAAGCCGGACCGGTGGGACGGCTGGCCTCGATTATGCCAAGCAACATATCGCGCGCCATGAGGGGAAAGGCTGACCAGCGCAGGTTGCGGGAGCTTTTTGAGGGCGTGATGGGCTTTTGTGGGGCGCGGAAGAGGGGCTGCCTGCGGGTAAAGGCTTCGGTGACCAGCTCGCTGGCATCGGGATGGGGGAGGAGGAGGGTCTGGGTTTGACCGGGGAGTGGAAAAATTGGTTGAGCCAACCAGACGGCGGCCTGGCAACCGAGCAAGTTGGTAAGGGATTGTTCAATCAGGCGGCATTGCGCTGCCATGTCAGGCAGGTTAAGCAGCTGCTCCCCCAGTCGCAAATACTGCTTCCACTCAGGTTCAGCAGCCAGCCCGGGGAAATCCATCAGGTATGAATCTCCCTGTATTTGACCATCGTGAGCGTGTTTCCCTGGGTTTTGGAGAAGTCGAAGGTGACGACATCCATCAACTGGCGCATGAGATAAAGACCAAGTCCGTGGTCTTTGCGCTTGTTTAGCGGGACTTTTAGGTTGGGGGGTTTAATCTTCTCGGGCTTGAACTCACGACCATGGTCGCGCAGACGAATGGTGAGGCCTTTTTCGTCAACTTGGCAGGAACATTCGATATCGCCTTTGCCTTCGCCGCCGTAGGCGTGGTCAATAATGTTGGCGAAGGCTTCGTCAACGGCAGTTTCAACCTCGTAGGCGGCCTTTTCGCTGAGGCCAGCTTCTGCGGCGGCCTGGCGAGCATATTCACAAATAATTGCCAGGTTTTCGTACAAACCTGGCAAGGTCAGGGTTTTCATCGGGTTGCCAGACCGGGTTAGAAATGACCTACAGCGGTGAGGACATCCGGGAAGGATTTGAAGAGCTCATCAAAACCAGATAAATCAAGCGCGTTTTGGATGTTGGAGGGGACGGAGGCCAACACTAATTCTCCGCGGTTGTAGCGCTTGCATTCTTTCTGGGTGTTAATCAGAACGCGCAGGCCGGCGCTGGAGATGAAATCCAGCCGGCTAAGGTCGAGAACGATGCGATAGCGCGCGTCACCGGTAATCCTTCCGAGAGCCTCGGAAAAAGCGGGAGCGGTAGCGCTATCCACACGACCGGTGACCTGAACCAGGTCACAGTGCTTATATTGGGTAGCTTTAATCTCCATACGTTCCTCCATGAGGGTAAGGGATAGTGAAATGATTATATCACGCGTCTATTTAGGAGGCGTGCCGCGACCAACACCAAAATAGGTGAAACCAAGAGTGCGCAATTGTTCAGGATCCCAGGCATTGCGCCCGTCCATGATGATGGGCTGGCGCATGAGGTTGCGAAGCCTTTCAAAATCAATCTGCTTAAATTCATTCCACTCGGTGGCGAGGACGACGGCATCGGCGCCTTCGGCAACCTCATAGGGGTTTTTGCACAATGTGACGCGCTGCAAAACCTGCCGGGCGTTTTCCATCGCCTGGGGGTCATAAGCGCGGATGACGGCACCTTCGTTTTGCAGGAGATGGATAACCTCAAGCGCAGGGGCGTCGCGAATGTCATCGGTGTTGGGTTTGAAGGAGAGGCCGAGAATACCAATCACTTTTTCATCAAGGCGGCCGAGGGCACGGCGAAGTTTGAAGACGACGCGGCGCCGCTGGTTGCGGTTGATTTCCATGACGGCCTGGAGGAGTTGGGGGTGCGTGCCCCTCAGAACAGCCATGTGAGCCAGGGCTTTAACATCCTTGGGGAAGCATGAGCCGCCCCAGCCGAGGCCGGCATCGAGGAAGGCCATGCCGATACGCTTATCGTAGCCCATACCGAGGGCAACCTCGCGCACATCAGCGCCGAGCTCTTCGCACATGTTGGCAATCTCGTTGATGAAGGAGATGCGCGTGGCGAGGAAGGCGTTGGAAGCGTATTTAATCATCTCGGCGGTGCGCAGGTCGGTGATGAGGATAGGGCAGCGCAGGGTGATGTAAAGCTGAGCTACTTTGGCAGCGGCGTTGCGGTCGGTGGAACCGAGCACCACGCGGTCTGGATTCATGAAGTCATTAATGGCTGAGCCTTCACGCAGGAATTCCGGATTGGAGACGACAATGGCCTGGAGGTCTTCGTTGTTGGCGCGCTTTTTGATGATGTCGGCAACCCAATCGCCAGTCCCGACGGGAACGGTGGATTTGTTGACAACGACGATAGAGTCTTTGACGCGGTCGGCGATGGCTTCAGCTGCGGAGCGAACAAACTGCAGATCCGCTTCACCTTCCTCGCCAGAGGGTGTGCCGACGGCGATGAAGGCAATTTCGGCATCTTTGAGCGCAACGCCGTAATCGGTGGTGAAGGTGAGACGACCAGCGCGAACATTTTGCAGAACCAGTTGCTCGAGACCTGGTTCATAAATGGGCATGATGCCTTCCTTGAGGCGGCTGATGCGGTTTTCATCAACATCCATGCAGGTGACGTCGTTGCCCAGGTCCGCAAAACATGTGCCGGTAACCAGACCGACGTAGCCGGTACCAATCACGCAAATTTTACTCATCATTCCTCCTGAGATTTTATTACCCGCGTATTATAGCTTATTTTTAATCCTCCTGTATAATGGAGAAAAATGGTGTAAGGAGAGACCGATGTCTGCGACAATCCTTGATGGTGTGGCGATTGCTGAGCAATTGCGAGCAGAAGTGGCGGAGGGGGTGAAAGCGCGCCTGGAGGGGGGGAAAACCCGCCCGGGGTTGGCGACGGTTTTGGTGGGAGATAACCCGGCTTCGCATGTTTATGTCAAATCAAAACGAAAAGCATCCGCCGAGGTTGGAATCGAATCCTTCGGATATGAGTTACCGGCGACTGCAAGCCAGGGCGAGGTGGAAGACCTGGTGCGAAGCCTGAATCAGGATCCAAAAGTGAACGGTATCCTTGTTCAACTACCGCTGCCGCCAGGAATGGATGAGGAACGAGTGTTGAACGCGGTGAGCATTGAGAAGGATGTGGATGGCTTCCATCCCCTCAATATTGGACGACTGGCGCAGAAGGGGCGAGATCCACTATTCATTCCCTGCACGCCGGCGGGCGTGATGTACATGCTGGAAAAATCGGCGGGGAAGCTGGATGGGGCCAATGCAGTGGTGCTGGGACGCTCCAATATTGTGGGGATGCCGGTGGCGCTGTTGTTGGTGCGGGCTAATGCCACGGTGACGATTTGCCACTCGCGCTCCAAGAACCTGGCGGGGATTTGCCGCAGCGCAGATGTGCTGGTGGCGGCGGTTGGCAAAGCGGAGATGGTGCGCGGCGACTGGGTGAAACCCGGCGCGGTGGTGATTGATGTTGGCATTAACCGGGTGGAAGATGCCAGCCGTCCAAGAGGTTACCGGCTGGTTGGGGATGTGGCTTTTGATGAGGTGAAGGATGTGGCATGTGTGATCACACCTGTGCCGGGTGGCGTGGGGCCGATGACGATTGCGATGCTGCTGCGCAATACCTTGCGCGCGGCACAATTAACTGACCGGTGAAGTTAACGTTGTCTGACAATTGACTTTTGGCATGAATTGGATTAGACTTTTAATAAGTTTCCACTCAGAGAACCCCGTGAAATTATATGCCCACACTTCTGGTTAAGAATGCAGCAATTCTGGTGACGATGGATGGTGATCGGCGAGAAATTGCCGGAGGGGGATTATTTTCGAGGGATGGCTTTATTGAACAGGTGGGGGTGAGCGGTGACCTGCCGCGAGAAGCTGACCAGGTGCTGGACTTGAGCGGTCACCTGGTGCTGCCGGGACTGGTGAACACGCACCACCATTTTTACCAGACGTTGACACGAGCTATCCCGGCGGCGCAAAACGTTAACCTGTTCAACTGGCTGAAGACGCTTTACCCCATCTGGGCGCGAATGACGCCTGAAGATATTTATATTTCAACACAGACAGCGCTGGCAGAGCTAGCGCTGTCTGGTTGTACCACAGCATCGGATCATCTCTACCTGTTCCCGAATGGCTCAAAGCTGGATGATGAAATTGCGGCTGCGGGAGAGGTTGGCCTGCGGCTGCATGCTTCGCGAGGTTCCATGAGCCTGGGGGAGAGCAAAGGGGGGCTGCCGCCAGACAGCGTGGTTGACGGAGAGGAAGAAATCCTGAGGGACAGCGTGCGGCTCATTGAGCGCTACCATGACAGTAAACCGGGAGCGATGGTGCAGATTGTGCTGGCGCCGTGCTCGCCATTTAGCGTGACAGGTGAGCTAATGCGCCAGTCGGCGCAGGTAGCCAGGCAGTATGGCGTCCACCTGCACACGCACCTGGCCGAAACGCAGGATGAAGAGCAGTTTTGCATTGAAAAATTTGGTTACCGTCCGGTGGGATACATGCAGGCAGTGGACTGGATTGGCGAGGATGTGTGGTTTGCGCACTCGGTTCACGTGAACAAGGATGAAATCAGCCTGTACGCCAGGACGGGCTGCGGGGTGGCGCACTGCCCCAACTCCAATATGCGCCTGGCTTCGGGGATTGCGCCGGTGAGGGAGTTCTTGAAGGCTGGGGTGAAGGTAGGACTGGGGGTGGATGGTTCGGCAAGCAATGATAGTTCGCATCTGCTGGCAGAAGCGCGCCAGGCGATGCTGCTGGCGCGGCTGAAGAGCGGGCTGGAAGGCGCCTCGCTTTCCAGCGGGGATGCCTCTCCGTTGATGACAGCGCGCCAGGCGTTGGAACTGGCTACGCGAGGTGGGGCGGCTGTTCTGGGAAGAAGGGATATCGGTTCTCTGGAGACAGGTAAGTGTGCCGACTTTATCGCCATCAAGTTGGATAAGCTGGCTTACAGCGGCGCTCTCCACGACCCCGTGGCAGCGGTAGTTTTTTGCGAGCCACAAAATGTGGATGTGAATGTGGTTGGGGGGCGGGTGGTGGTGATGGGGGCAGAACTACGCACCCTGGATATCCCCCGCCTCATCGAGAAGCATCATCGAGCGGCAACCAGACTGGCAGCAAGCGGATAATCCCCTTAGCAATAGAATGGAGAGAAAAGATGAGCGCTGACTCGTTCTGGCTACAGGATGCGCGTTTGCTGGTGGATTGTGCTATGGGGCGCAGCCCGGCAGACCTGGTGATTCGTAACGGGCGCTGGGTTTGCGTCCAGACGGGCGAAATCATTCCGGGGATGGATGTGGCGGTGCGGGGTGGAAAAATCGCTTATGTGGGTGAGGATGCCAGCCATACCATCGGCCCGGAAACTCAAATCATTGAGGCAAATGACCGCTTCTTGGTTCCAGGATTGTTGGATGCGCATATGCACGTGGAATCCGGTCTTCTGACGGTCACGGAATTTACACGAGCGGTGATTCCGCACGGAACGACCGGCATGTTTATTGATCCGCACGAAATTGCCAATGTGTTTGGCCTGCGGGGCGTGCGCCTGATGGTGGATGAGGCTGGTTTACAGCCCATCCACGTTTTTGTGCAGGTGCCTTCTTGCGTGCCATCCGCGCCTGGATTAGAAACACCCGGGGCTGTGATTGGCCCGGCGGAGGTATCTGAAGCGATGACCTGGCCTGGAATCATTGCGCTGGGGGAGGTGATGAACTTCCCGGGGGTGTACCTGGGAGATGAAAAGGTTCACGCAGAGATGATGGTGACGCGCCAGGCGCGGAAAATTATCGGGGGACATTATGCTTCCCCGGACCTGGGTTTGCCGTTTCACGGGTATGTGGCGGGGGGACCGACGGATGATCACGAGGGCACGCGTTTTGAAGACGCGGTCATACGAGCCCGGCAGGGGATGTGGGTGATGATGCGCTATGCCTCGGCGTGGCATGATGTGGTCGAGCAGATGCGCGCGATCACCGAGCAGGGGATGGACTCACGGCATTTTTTGCTGTGCACGGATGATTCGCACTGTTCTACGCTGGTGGGAGAGGGGCATGTTGACCGCGCATTGCGGCATGCCATCACGCACGGGCTGCCGCCGATGATGGCTATCCAGATGGTGACGATTAACACAGCTGAGTATTTTGGCCTGGGGCGCGAGCTGGGTTCAATTGCGCCCGGTCGATGGGCAGATATCGTCATCACCAGCCGGTTGGATGATTTTAGAGCGGAAGAAGTAATTGTTAAGGGCAAGCTGGCGGCTGAAAATGGCACATTGTTGATTGAGATGCCGCATATGACTTACCCTGAATGGGCTCGGCAGTCGGTTCACCTGCACCGCCCGATGGTTGCCGGTGATTTCAGGCTGGCGGCGCCAGTAGGGCATACAGAAGCGGTGGCAAATGTCATCGGGATTATTGAAAACCAGGCGCCCACGCGGCATATTCGCATGAATGTACCCGTGGAAAAGGGATGCGTGAATGTTGACATGCAGGCTGACCTGGCGAAGGTTGCGCTGATTGAGCGGCATCACAGCACAGGCCGGGTGCAGGTGGGATTGGTGCAGGGATTCGGATTCAAAGTTCCTTGCGCAGTGGGTACCACCATGGCGCATGACAGCCATCATATGGTAGTAGTGGGCACCGATGAAGATAACATGGCGATAGCAGCAAACGCGCTGGTGGAATGGGGGGGCGGACAGGTGGTGGTGCGCGAAGGGGAGGTGATTGGGAGCGTGGAGTTGCCGGTGGGAGGTTTGATGTCCGGTGAGCGGGCTGAACTTGTGGCGCAAAAAGCCGATTCGGTGCTGGAGGGCTTCAGAGCGTGCGGGTGCGGGTTGAATAACCCTAACATGCAGTTGAGCCTGCTGGCGCTGGTGGTGATTCCGGAATTGCGGATATCAGACCTGGGACTGGTGGATACAACACGGTTTAATTTTATCCCTGTGATTGAGTGAGGGGTGGAAACTAGAGGCTAAGGTTATGAGGCGTCAGGAGACATCATCAAAACAAACAGGGAGCCATCCTTATGAGCGGCTGCAGGATGTGCTGGCTAAAATCATCGCGGAAAGCAAGCCGGGTGAGCGGTTAATGGCTGAACCGGAACTGGCAAAGATGTTGGGCGTTTCGCGGGCGACGCTGCGGGAGGCGATGCGCTCGTTTGAGGGGCAGGGGCTCATCCGAAGGCGGCAAGGGGTAGGGACGTTTGTGGTAAAGCATACGCAGGTCATCGAGAGCGGGCTGGAGGTTCTGCAAAGCATTGAAACACTGGCGCGCAAGATTCAACTGGATGTTGCGATGGGCGATCACCACATTGAGCAAACCACCGCTGATCGGAACACAGCACGGAAACTGGGTGTAAATGAAGGGGTGGTTGTTGTGAAGGTGGTGCGGGTCATCATGGCAGAAAAGCGCCCGGTGGCGTACCTGGTGGACGTGCTACCGCAGGATGTGTTGACGACATCAGAACTGCAGGAGGGTTTCACCGGCTCGGTTCTGGATTTGCTGCTTAAGCGCGAAACACCGGAGCTGGAGAATTCGATTGCCCACATCCAGGCGGCGGCGGCATCACCGGAAATTGCGCGAGCGCTGCAAATTCAGCGGGGAGATGTGTTGTTGATGTTCGAATCGCAGTTAAATGATGCGACGGGAAAAATTGTGGACTACTCGCTGTCGTACTTTCTACCCGGTTATTTCCGCTTTCACGTGGTGCGCCGGGTGGGAAAAGAGACGCGGGATTAATTTCTTATCCTATTTTGATGATGGAGGTGGCCTATGCGTAGTTTTGCCGGAAGAGATATCCTATCGTTGAGGGATTTTGAACGGCAGGAGTTTTTCAGAGTCTTTGAGATCGCTGAAATGCTGGAGCCGATTGCGCGTAACCGTCGGAACAGCGACATGTTGAAGGAGAAAACGCTGGTGACGGCATTTTATCAGCCGAGCACGCGCACGCGGCTGGCGCATGAGGCGGCAATGCACCGCCTGGGCGGGCACGTGACGGGGTTTTCGGATGCGAAGATGACCCGGGCGGGTGATTTTTACCAGGAATCCATCAAGGATACGGTTAAGATGCTGGAATTTTACGGCGATGTCATCGTCATGCGGCACTTCCAGCAGGGGGCGCCGCACGAGGCGGCAAAATGGGCCAGTATCCCGGTCATCAACGGCGGAGACGGCTGGGGCGAGCATCCCACCCAGATTCTGACAGACCTCTACACCGTGCTACGCGAAAAAGGGCGCATTGATGGGCTGAAGTGGCTGGCGGTTGGTGATATGCGCATGCGGACGATGCATTCGCTTTCCTATGCGCTCACCCAGTTCGACTGCCCGATCACCTACGTGGCGCCGGAAGGGATGTCCCTGACCGAAGAATTCAAGGCCGACCTGCGCCAGTACAGCCTTGACTTTAAAGAGGCGGATCATGTTGAACAGGCGATTGGCGAAGCGGATGTCATCCTGGTTGAGCCGGTGGTGCAACCGGACTACACTAAATCGCGCGATGAGCGCAAGGGTGATGCCGGTTTAACCCCGGCGAATTACAAGATTACGCGCGAGCTGCTGGCGACGAAAGCCAAGTCCGATGCAATTTTGCTGCACTCGCTGCCGCGCATGGATGAAATTCCGGTGGATGTGGATATCACGCGCTGGTCGCGTTACTGGCAGGAGGCTTTCAACGGCGTGGTGATGCGTATGGCGCTGCTGGCGCTGGTGCTAGGCGCCGTGGAATAAGGAAATTTTCAAAAGGAGAGCAAAATGCAAACTTTTTTACATGGTCGTGATTTAATTGGTGACCTGGATTTTAGCCGGGAAGAAGTTGAGACCGTGCTGGATGTGGCATTTGACCTGAAAAGAAAGCGGGCGTTGAATGAACCGCACGCCTATCTGCGGGATAAGGTGCTGGCAATGTTGTTTTTCTTCAGCAGCACGCGGACGCGCGGATCGTTTGAGGCTGGAATGGCTCAACTAGGCGGGCACGCGGCGTTCATCGAGTCGCGCACGACGCAAATCTCGCACGGCGACACGGCAAAGGAGATTGGCGAGATCCTGGGACGGTATTATGACGGGATCGCTATCCGGCATGTGGACTGGGGCAAGGGCAACGGATATTTGAATGAAGTGGCAAAGTATTCGCGGGTACCGGTGCTCAATATGCAATGCGATGTTTATCATCCATTCCAGTGCCTGGCAGATTTGATGGCGATCATCGAGAAAAAGGGACGGGATTTGAGGCGGAAGAAGATGGTGGTATCCTGGGCTTATGCCGCCTCGTATCAAAAGCCGATGTCGGTTCCGCAATCTCTAATCTTGCAGATGCCGCGTTTTGGCATGGATGTGGTGCTGGCGCACCCGCCGGAGTTTCGCCTGATGCCAGACATCATGGACCAGGCGCGCGAACAGGCGCGGAAGTTCAACACCGGGTTTGAGGTGGTAACGGATATGGACGAGGCTTTCAAGGATGCGGATATCATCTATGCCAAGTCGTGGGGGGCGATGGTGCACACTGCGGATGAGAAGGAAGGCGCGGAGATTATCAAACGCTATTCGAGCTGGATCACAGATGAACGGCGCATGAGACTGGCGAAAGAAGACGCCATTTATATGCATCCCCTGCCGGCTGACCGGAATATCGAAGTGACCGATGAGGTGATTGACGGGTTGCAGTCGATTGTTTATGATGAGGCTGAAAACCGCCTGCACGCTCAAAAAGCGGTGATGGCATTGACGATGGGATAATCCCGGGGTATACATACACGGGCATTTCAACAAAAGATTATGGAGAAGGATGTATGAAGAAAAAAGGTGTTGCAGTCGTAGCAGTTGGCGGTAACTCGCTGATTAAAGACGAAAAACGAAAGACCATTCCAGACCAGTACGATGCCGCAGTGGAATCAATGAATCATATCGCGGATATGATTGAGGCGGGCTGGGATGTGGTTGTGACGCACGGCAATGGCCCGCAGGTGGGCTTTATTCACCGGCGATCGGAGTTATCCGTTCATGAACTGCATGAAGTTCCGTTGGATTATTGCGGGGCGGATACGCAGGGCTCGATCGGGTATATGTTTGACCGGGCGCTTTACAACATCTTTTTGAAGCGTGGCTTGCGTAAAGAAGTGGCTGCGGTTGTCACCCAGACCGTGGTTGACCGCCACGATAAGGCTTTTGAACATCCCACCAAGCCCATTGGCTCGTTCATGGATGAGCATACGGCAAAAATGCGCGCTGAGAAAGAGGGTTGGGTGGTGGTGGAGGATGCCGGGCGCGGTTGGCGCCGCGTGGTGGCTTCTCCGATCCCGCAACGGATTGTGGAAGCAGACGCTATCGATACGCTCATCAAAGCCGGGTTTGTGGTCATCGGCGTGGGCGGCGGCGGTATTCCCGTGATCGAGGAGGAAGACGGCAGCCTGAAGGGTGTTGAGGCGGTGATTGACAAGGATTTTGGCTCGTCTCTGCTGGCTACGATGATCAAAGCTGACCTGTTCGTCATCAGCACCGCGGTGGAGAAGGTAGCCATCAACTTCAACAAGCCGAATCAACAGTGGCTGAGCAAGATGACGATGGATGAAGCCAAAGCGTACCTGGCGGAAGGGCATTTTGCCAAGGGCAGCATGCTGCCAAAAATCCAGGCCATTTTGCGCTTCCTGGAGGCTGGCGGCAAACAGGCGCTGATCACCAACCCGGAAAATATCGGGCGGGCGATGCGCGGCGAGACCGGCACCTGGATCAGTCATTCATAAAGGGTTTGAAGACTCCTCCCGCAGACTCAGTTGTATAATGAGTCTGCGGGAGACATTTTCTCCTGCTCGATGAGTTCTTGAAGTTGTCTGAACAAATACAAAGATTGGTGTAAAATAGTGAGATTGGCGGCGCGGAGCATGGAGCGCCATTCGAATTGGCGTAAGCCTGGCGGTTATTAGGAAAGGAGGCCCTCGTCATCGACAGTTTCAGTACAGAAATACTGATATCGTCTTAACCAATCCATTGTTCAAGTTCCAAGGAGGAGAAATGTTTAAGAAGACTGGTTGGCTGATTGTCAGCCTGGTTGTTGTTTTGAGCGTTTTGTTAGCCTCTTGCGCAACCCCAACGGTTGCCCCCACCGCAGTACCTGCGACTGCAATCCCCCCCACAAAAGAACCCACGAAAGCCCCGACGGCTGTGCCTGCCACCGCAGCACCGACGGCAAAACCGACTGTTGCCCCTACGGCAAAGCCGAAAGAATTAATCTTTGGCCTGCTGATGGTTGGCCCCTACAATGATCGGGGTTGGAGCCAGGCGCACTACGACGCCGGCATTTACGTTGAGGCAAAGCTGCCCGGCGCGAAGATGCTTTATATTGATAAGGTCAACTCCGCCGACCGCAAAGGCGTTACAGGCGTTCAACTGGCTGAGGATTTGCTTTCGAAAGGCGCCAAGGTTATCATCTTCAACTCGGATGACATGAAAGCGGACGCCATCGAATTTGCCCAGAAGCACAAGGATATTATCGTCATTCATGCTTCTGGTGATAGCGCCTGGAAAGAAGGCAAGGATTACAAGAACCTGCCCAACATGACCAACGTGATGGGTCGGATGGAAATCGGCAAGATGATTGCCGGCTGCGCGGCTGCCCTGACCACCAAAACTGGCAAATTGGGCTACCTTGGTCCGTTGATCAATGACGAAACGCGGCGGCTGGCGGCTTCAGCTTACCTGGGCGCCAAGTATTGCTGGACGAAATACGCCGGAAAGAAAGCCGAAGATTTGAAGTTCAAGGTGACATGGATTGGTTTCTGGTTCAATATCCCCGGCTTTACCTCCGACCCGACGACCGTTGCGAATGAATTCATCAACAGCGGTCACGATGTGGTCATCTCGGGCATTGACACCACCGAAGCCCTGGTACAGGCCAATAAAGCCGCCGCAGGGGGTAAAGAGGTTTGGGCCATCCCGTATGATTATCGTGAAGCCTGCAAGGAAGCTGAAAAGGTCTGCCTGGGCGTTCCATACTTTAACTGGGGTCCGAGCTACGTGACTTACCTCAAGGCCATCATGGACGGCACCTACAAACCCACGTTTGACTTCCTGGGTCCGGATTGGAAGAACATTAACAGCCTTGAAACCAGCATGATTGGTTTCAACAAGGGCGCTGCGCTTTCAAAGGATGCGGGCGCAAATGTTGACAAGTTCATTGCTGAACTGGCTGGCGGTTTGAACCTGTGGACTGGCGAAATCAAGCTGCAGAATGGCGACGTCTTCCTGAAAGATAAGGAAGTAGGCAACGATCTCAAGGTTTGGTACCTGCCACAACTGCTGGCTGGCATGGAAGGCCAGAGCGTAGAAAAATAGCGCGATTGACCTTTCCGATGAGGATTGAGTAACTTAAGCACGGGGTTTGCAGCCGGATAATGGCGTAAGACAAACCCCGTGCCTGGTATCTCTTGAGTGAATCCCGTTGTTATAAAAAGACAGGTGCTAACAGCATGGATGTTGAACTGAGGCATATCCACAAACGGTTTGGAAAAGTTCACGCAAACAATGATATTTCCCTGGTCATCCCTGCGGGCACCATTCAGGGCATCCTGGGAGAAAATGGGGCGGGTAAAAGCACGTTGATGAAGGTCCTCTCGGGATTCATCCATGCGGATGAGGGGCAAATCCTGTTGAATGGGGAAGCGGTTAAGCTACAAAATCCCGCGCAGGCGCTAAGGTACGGAATTGGGATGCTGCACCAGGATCCACTAGACTTTCCGCCGATGAAGGTGCTGGATAATTTCATCATCGGGGCCAGCGGGGGGATGTTCCCAAACCGGAAGAATGCGGCGGGTGAGTTCAGGTCCCTGCAGGCGAAGTTTGGGTTTGAGATTGACCCTGAGGCTTATGTTGATGCGCTGACGGTGGGCGAGCGCCAGCAGCTTGAAATTCTACGGTTGTTGTGGATGGGGGCAAAGGTGCTGATCCTGGATGAGCCGACGACGGGTATCAGCGCAATACAGAAAGAAAGCCTGTTTGCAACCCTGGTGAAGCTGGCGGAGCAAGGCATGACGGTGATTTTCGTCTCGCATAAACTGGAGGAGGTGGAAGGACTGTGCCACCGGGTGGCGGTGTTCCAGTGCGGGAGGTTGGTGGGCGAGGCTGTTCCACCATATTCAACGGAAGTACTGGTTGAGATGATGTTCGGCAAGGTAGTGGCAAAAGAGGGGCGGGATGACGCCCGCCATGAAGGCAGCTTTTTACAGCTGGAGGATATCGCGGTTGAGGACTTCCGGCTGAGGATTAAAAAGGTAAACCTTACCCTCCGCAGGGGAGAAGTTGTTGGCCTGGCGGGGATGGAGGGCTCGGGGCAGCGCCAATTTTTACGCATGCTGGGTGGGTTGATGCGCCCGGTGAGCGGGCAACTGGTGTTCAATGGCAAAAACCTGGCCGGAAAACCTTACCGGCAATTTAAGGATGCTGGCATTGCGTATGTTCCTGCAGCGCGGCTGGAGGAGGGTTTGGTGACAGGTTTGTCGTTGAGTGAGCATTTCATCCTGGCTGAAAAGCAAGCGGGCTTTTTTATCAACCGCAGCAAGGCCAGGGCGCTGGCTGAAGAACGGATCAAGGGATTTTCAATCCGAGGGACCCCTGAATCGAAGATTGAGGCTCTTTCGGGGGGCAACCAGCAGCGGGCACTTCTGGCACTGCTGCGCGATCCGCTGAATTTATTGCTGCTGGAGCATCCCACGCGCGGATTGGATATTGAATCGACCATCTGGATCTGGGGAAAGCTGAAGGAACGCTGTCACCAGGGCGCGACCATTGTATTTATTTCTTCGGATTTGGAAGAGGTGTTGCATTACAGCGACCGGATCCTGGTGTTTTTTGGCGGGAAAGTCTCCCAGCCGATTGATTCAGTTACGACGACCGTAGACCAGTTGGGTTTAATGATCGGTGGGAAAGGGTTGTGAGCCGATGATGACTGCCAAGAACAAGCGTACTTCGATGGATATCCTGTTCAGGGTGCTGGCAGTGGTGCTGGCGCTGGGTTTTACCACTGTGGTGCTGCTCATCACCAACGCGCAGCCAGTTGAGGCCTACGAGAATATTCTCAAGGGGGCGGTTGGGTCAGATATCAAGATGATGCTGGTGGTGAGCGCCTGGATTCCGCTGCTGCTGGTTTCGGCGGGGCTGCTTGCGACGTTCACTGCGGGGCTGTGGAATATTGGCATTGAGGGGCAAATCACGCTGGGAGCCATCTTTTCTTACTGGTTGATTCGCTCTTTGCAGAACACAGATTTACCACCTGTTTTGATATTAATCGGTGCGTTTCTGGCAGGGGCAGCTGGTGGGGCGCTTTGGGCGGGCATTGTGGGTCTACTGAAGATTTACGGCGGGGTAAGCGAAATCTTCGGCGGGCTGGGGATGAATTTTGTGGCAACTGCGCTGACCATCTGGTTGATTTTTGGCCCGTGGAAGCGCCCGGGAATCGGCTCGATGAGCGGTACGGACCAGTTCAAATCGCAATTCTGGCTGCCTACTTTTGAAGGGTATGATTTAAGCCCGTGGTCGCTTCTGATTGGTATTTTATGCCTGGTGGTCATCACCATTTTGCTGGGGAACACTTATTTTGGCCTGCGGCTTAAAGCGGTTGGGTTAAATCCGAGAGCCTCGGCGCTGATGGGAATCCCAACTGCGCGTTATATGCTGACGGCGTTTTTAATCTGTGGGGCGCTGGCGGGATTGGCCGGGACAATTCAGGTGACGGGCGTGTTTCACCGGTTGATACCATCTATTTCTTCGGGATACGGGTTCCTGGGGATGCTGGTGGCGATGCTGGTTAATTACCAGGCGCTGTGGATTGCGCCGGTAGCTCTGTTCTTTGCGGCATTGAACATCGGCAGCATCCAGTTGCCGGTTGTGCTGCGGCTGGATTCGGCGCTGGCGGGCGTGCTGCAGGGCTCGCTGGTGATTTTTGTGCTGCTGATGGACGGCGTTCGGCGCCGGTTGACGCGCCAGCAATAAGGAGATTGCCTTGGACGAAACAATCCTGGTTGGTTTGGCCGGCATCCTGGCAAGCACGGTGCCGTTGATTTTTGCGGTGATTGGCGAAACCATCACCGAGCGGGCGGGGATCACGAACCTATCGTTGAATGGCACCATCCTTTTAACTGCGATGGGTGGGTTTGCTATGGCGCTGGCGACGGGCAGCACCTTGCTGGGTTTGCTGGCAGGGGCAGCCATCGGCGCGTTGGTGGCACTGATAATCGCATTTTCCAGCATCACGTTAAAGCAATCGCAGGTGGCGGTGGGCTTTGTCCTGGCGCTGCTCTGCGCTGATCTAGCCTACTTCCTGGGAAACCCCATCATGGGGGCATCCGGCCCTATCATCGAGCCGGTGACAATTGGCTGGCTGGAAAAGGTGCCGGTGCTGGGGACCTTTTTTTACAAGCAGGATCCGCTGGTGTATGCCAGCTTTATCATAATCGCGGGCGCGTACGTCTGGATTTTCAAGACCAGGCCTGGGCTGATGTTGCAGGGGATTGGTGAGCGCCCGGCAGCCGCTTTTGTGCGCGGGGCCAACGTGAACCGGTTGCGGTATATCTATACTATTCTGGGTGGGGCGCTGGTGGGGCTGGCAGGACCGATGTACTCACTGAGCGTGAAAGCTGGTTGGAAGGGGACCATCTCTGGATTAGATGGCATTGGCTGGATTGCGCTCTCAATCACCATCTTTGGAGGGTGGAATCCGCTGCGGGCTGCAGCGGGGGCTTACCTGTTTGGGTTGCTGCAATGGCTGGGATTGGTTTTACAGCCGAGTTTACCTTCGATTCCCTCGCAAGTGCTGCAGGTGGCGCCTTTTCCGCTGATGATATTGACGCTGTTGCTGGTGAACCTGGGGAATGCAGAGTGGGTGGAGCGCACGCTGGCTGCGATGCCGGAGAGGATGCGGCGAATTGCCGCCAGGGTTTTACGGTCAATGCGAACTTCGCCACCGGCGTCGTTGGGCATCCCTTTTGAAAATGAATAGGAGTAAAGGATTCGTCATGGGTGAATTTGTCGGATATCGTTGTTCGCTATGCCAGACGGAATACCTGGCAGGGCAGGTGGTTTATACCTGCCCGAAAGATGGGGGTAACCTTGACGTCATTCTGGATTATGCCGCCATTAACAGGCACTACCAACCGGCAGATATCACCTGTAGAACGGATTTTTCGTTGTGGCGCTACCTGCCTTTGCTGCCGGTTGCTGACCCGGGTGGTGAAGGCACGCCTCTGCGCGCCGCGGGCTGGACGCCGCTTTTTAGTCCACCAGCGCTCAGACAGGTGCTGGGGTTGGAAAAGCTGTGGATAAAAGATGAGGGTCGCAACCCGACTGCATCATTTAAAGATCGGGCTAGCTCTGTGGTGGTGGCGCGAGCCATGCAAATCCACGCGCCGGTAGTGGTGACGGCATCCACCGGGAACGCGGGGGCAGCGCTGGCGGGAATGTCGGCGGCGGTGGGGCAGAGGGCTATCATCTTTGCACCCAGAACTGCGCCTCCGGCAAAGGTGGCGCAACTGCTGGTTTACGGGGCGCAGGTGATCCTGGTGGATGGAAATTATGACCAGGCCTTTGATCTGACCATCCAGGCTGCCGATGAATTTGGTTGGTACTGCCGGAACACGGGCTATAATCCATTTACCGCGGAGGGTAAAAAGACCGCAGCACTGGAAATATGGGAGAGCGTGATGCGCGAGCTTGAGCCAGACGGAGAGAGGCTGGTGGTGTTTGTCTCAGTGGGGGATGGTAATATCATCTCGGGGATCCACAAGGGTTTCAAGGATCTGAAGGCGCTGGGTTGGATTGGGCAGATGCCGAGGCTGTTTGGAATTCAATCGGAAGGGTCGGCGGCGGTGGCGAATGCCTTTTTTGGTGACACGGAGCGCATCCAGCCAGTGAAGGCGCAAACGATTGCTGACAGCATCTCGGTGGATTTACCACGCGACGGGGTGCGGGCGGTGCGGGCTGCAAAGGAAACCAACGGCGCTTACCTGACCGTTCGAGATAGCGATATTTTAGGCGCGATCGCAGAACTGGGCAAGGTGGGGATATTCGCTGAACCCGCCGGCGCGACAGCTTATGCGGGCTTAAAAAAGGCGCTGCATCTGGGTATAATAAACTCCCGCGATGCGGTTGTGGTGATTAATACCGGCAGCGGGCTAAAGGATACGCGGGCAGCCATGCAGGCAGTTCCAGAAGCGCCGGTGATCGAGCCGAGCCTGGAGGCGCTCAAGAAGCATTTAGCCAGATGAAGAATGGAAAACAACAAGATTTGAGGAGTTGAAGAATCATGCAGCCAACTTTTACAATTATTGCTCCTGTTTTTAATGAACTGGAGAACCTGCCCATCCTTCTTCAGCGGGTGAGCGAGGTGATGGATACGACTGGCGAACCCTGGGAGCTGGTGCTGGTGGATGACGGCTCGAGAGATGGCTCTACCGATGTCATTCGGAAGATGGCAAAGGAGGATGAACGGGTGCGCCCGGTGATATTTGCGCGCAATTTTGGTCACCAGATTGCCGTCACGGCGGGGCTGGATTACAGCCGGGGAAAGGCTGTGATCATCATTGATGCTGATCTGCAAGATCCACCAGAGGTCATCCTGGAGATGATTGCCAGGTGGCGGGAAGGGAATGAGGTGGTGTATGCGGTCAGGTCGGAGCGTGAGGGTGAAACCTGGTTTAAGAAGACGACGGCATCGTTGTTCTACCGCATCATTTTCAAGATCACAGATGTAAAAATCCCGCTGGATACCGGCGACTTCCGCCTGATGGACCGGAAGGTGGTCAATGTGATGAATTCAATGCGGGAAAAGCACCGTTTCTTGCGGGGTATGTCGGCATGGGTGGGGTTTAAGCAAATTGGGGTTTCCTATAAACGCGCGGCGAGATACTCTGGAACGACCAAGTACCCGTTCAAGAAGATGTTTAAGCTGGCGCTGAATGCCATTACGGGATTCTCGTATTTTCCGCTGCAACTGGCAACTTACCTGGGATTTATTGCAGCGGGATTGAGTATCATCACGATCCCGATTGTGATTGCGGCGCGGGCGTGGGGGAACGAAACCTTCCTGGGTCAGGCTTCCACGCTCATCGCAGTTTTGTTCCTAGGGGGCGTGCAGCTCATCAGCCTGGGTATCCTGGGTGAGTATATTGGGAGAATCTACGACGAAGTTAAGGGCCGCCCGCTTTATATTGTCAGCGAGGCACCGGTTGAAAACCAGCAAGAAACCTCAAAGGAGATTTCAAAGTGACCAAAATTGACCTGACCATTCACGTTGACCGATTGGAGCGCACTGTTCGGCGGGCGCGAGAACGCAACATCATTGTGCCGACCTTTGCCCAGATGAAAAACCCAGAGCTGATCCCTGCCAGGGTTAAGGCAGAACTTGCGAAAATCGGCCTGTGGGACGTTGCACCCCGTAACCTCTACCGTATTACCTGGAAAAACCAACCACTTGAAACCGGGGGGCAGTTTGGGGAGGTTAATTATATCGAATTTCCATCATCCCTGACGGGCACTAAAGCGCGGGTGATCGCCCTGGTGGGCAAATGGTTTCCAACCGGCGCGCACAAGGTGGGTGCGGCTTTTGGCTGCCTGGTTCCCAGGCTGGTGACCGGGCAATTTGACCCGACCACGCAAAAGGCGGTTTGGCCTTCCACCGGTAACTACTGCCGGGGTGGGGCGTATGATTCGGCGCTGCTGGCGTGCAGCTCGATTGCGATTCTACCAGAGGGGATGAGCCGCGAACGGTTTGAGTGGCTTTCCAGAATTGCAGGTGAGGTTATTGCGACGCCGGGCAGCGAGAGCAACGTAAAGGAAATCTTTGATAAGTGCAAAGAATTGCGCGCCAGCGGACAAGATTTGATGATTTTTAACCAGTTTGAGGAGTTTGGCAATTACCTGTGGCATTATGACGTTACCGGGCATGCGATTGAAGACGTGCTGCAGCGGGAGCTGCGCCCACAGGATGAATTCCGCGGGGTGGCATTGACCACGGGTTCCGCCGGGACGATTGGTTGCGGCGATTACCTGAAGCAGATGTTCCCAACGAGCAAGATTACCGCCAGCGAGGCGCTGCAGTGCCCCACGCTGCTGCAAAATGGGTTCGGGGCGCACCGCATCGAGGGAATCGGCGATAAGCACGTGCCGTGGATTCACAATATTGCAAATACCGATATTGTGACAGCAATTGACGACAATGCTGTGGTGGCAATCATGCGCCTGTTCAATGAGCCGATCGGGCGGGAATACCTGGTGCGCAAAGGCGTGCCCGCTGAGCTGGTTCAACAACTGGATTTACTGGGGTTCTCGGGCATTGCCAATGTGCTTTCGGCTGTGAAGATGGCGAAGTATTACGAAATGGGCGCCAATGATGTTGTGGTGACCATATTGACCGATTCGATGCAGCTCTACAGCAGCCGCATCATGGAAATGCGGCAGCAGTTTGGGGATTTCACGGCATTTGACGCAGCCGAGGTGTATGCGCGCTACCTTCAAGGGGTTACCACGGACTACATGAAGGAATTGAGCTACGCGGATCGGAAGCAAATCCACAACCTGAAGTATTACACCTGGGTAGAACAACAGGGTAGATCTTACGAAGAAATCCAGGCGCAGTGGTACGATCCGAATTACTGGACCGAAGTTCAGGGACAGGTTGAAGAGATTGATGGGCTTATTGAAGAATTCAATCAGCGGGTTGGCTTGATATAACCTGGCCAGATGCGATGTGGAGAGGATGAATATGCAGCCTTCTCCCGAATCATTGGTGCTGATCGCGGTAACCCCAAAGCCGCGCGATCTGGAAATTGCGCGGCTTTTGGGGTGGTATCGGATACCCCTGCGGCATGCCCCCAAGGTGCTGGCGGTAGATTACCTGGCGTTTTACCAGACGGGCTCGTTTGGAACGGAACACCGCTGGAAAATTGAATTTTTCGCCGAGGTGCGGGGGCATGAACTGACCACTCGCAAAGAGCTGTTCCGGGATGAGGCCGACCACCCGCGGGCGAACGAGGAATATTACAAGCTGGCAATCGGCAGCTTGCAGCCCCTGGCCCGGCCCATCACATCCGAGAACTGGAAGCGACTGACCTTTCTTTATTCAACCGGGGCGCTGCTGCTTTCTGCGATGAGATTGAGCGACCTGGTGGTGCGCTCGGAGGAGCGCGTGCTGCTCTGGCGATCGCTGCGGGAGCGAGCTTTACGCACTGGACAATACCGCCCGGATGAACTACCTGAACTGGCGCTGGACCCCCTGCTATTGGCAATGCTGGGCGAACTGGCGAGAATGGATTGAGGACGGCTGAGCGATGGCTTTTTTGATTAAGAATGGTGAACTGGTCACAGAGCGGGGGGTGGCGAAGGGAGATATTCTGGTGGAGGGGGAGCGCATCAGCCGGGTGGAACCAAACCTGGCGGCGCCAGAAGGCATAGCGGTGATTGACGCTGCAGGGAAATTGGTGCTGCCAGGCGGGGTGGACGTGCACACGCATTTTGACCTGCCGATGTTTGGAACGGTTTCCTCTGACGACCATTACAGCGGGCACAAAGCAGCAGCGTTCGGAGGCACGACGACGGTGATTGATTTTGTGCCGCAGGACGTTCTGGATTTACGCACCAACGTGGAAGCCTGGCACGCAAAGGCAGATCACAAAGCAGCGGTGGATTTTGGTTTTCATATGAATATCACGCAGCTAAAGCCTGAGGTGGAGCAAGAGATACCTTTATTGGTAAACGAAGGGATCACAACGCTCAAGGTCTTCACCGCGTACAACAACCGACTGAGAATCTCGGATGCGGAAATATTTAAAGTGATGCGCATAGCCGAGAAAGCTGGAATGCTGACCATGCTGCACGCGGAGAACGGGGATGTGATTGATTTGCTGGTGAGCGAGGCTGTGGCTGCTGGAAGAACCGCTCCAATCTGGCATGCGCGCACGCGACCAGCCTGGGGGGCAGTGGAGGCTGTTTTGCGGGGGGCAGCGCTGGCGGCGCAGGCAGGCGCTGCGCTGTATGTGGTTCACATGAACGCGGCGGGCGAAGTGGATCAACTGGCTTATGCGCGCGATAAAGGGTTGAAGGTGATGGGGGAAACCTGCCCGCAGTACCTTTTCTTCTCAGAAAAAGATCTGGAAAGGGAAGACGGGGCAAAATGGGTATGTTCGCCGCCGGTCAGAACAGCAGAGGATCAGGCGTGCTTGTGGCAAGGTTTGGCGCAGGGAACCCTGCAGGTGGTCGCAACCGACCACTGCGCATTCTTCTATGACGGCAGCAAATCAATCCTTTATGAGGGGAAACCGGTTCAGATTGCCGGTAAAGAACTGGGTAGAGAAGATTTCAGGATGATTCCCAACGGGTTGCCGGGAGTGGGCGACCGGATGCCGGTGTTATGGAGCTACGGTGTTGGAAAGTTTACCCTCAGCCAGTTTGTGAAGTTGAATTGCACCAATCCGGCGAAAATCTTTGGGTTATACCCGCGCAAGGGTGACCTGGTAGTGGGAGGGGATGCGGATATCGTCATCTGGGACCCGAAGAAAAAAGTGCACTACGGGGCTGGGGTTGCGCAGCACCGAACGGATTACAACCTGTACGAAGGTTGGTCGTTGACGGGTTACCCGGAGAAGGTGTTCTTAAGGGGAAACCTGATTGTTGATGGCAACACCTGGCTTGGGCGAGCCGGGATGGGAAAGTATCTTTTCCGGACGCCCGGAGCGCCGATCCTATAAATACCATCCAATTGCTGCTGCCGTTTATCCTGCTGGTTTTTGGGGCGGTGATGGTGCTCACCATTCAAAGGGTGCGGCCCGGCTTTGGGTTGGCGTGGATTGCAGCGGTGTTGGTGAGTCTGGCAAACTGGGGATTGTTGATTTTCTACCGGTTTTCGCCGCCACCCGCGGCGATCTTCTCATCGTGGCTGCCGCTGGGGGGTGTCTCAGGGTCGATTGTTTTTCAAATGGATGATATTGCCTGGGTTTATACCTTTGGGTTAAGCAGCGTGCTGCTGCTGGTGATCCTCACGGCAGCGGCGCGGCTGCAGAACCAATCTAACCCGGGAGCCTGGGCTTCTAGCCTGGCGATTGCCGGGGTTGGAAACCTGGCTATGTTGGCGGCGACACCGCTGGCGATTGTGCTGGCATGGACAGCGATTGACGTTTTTGAACTGGTTGTAATCCAGACGGGCGTTAAAGCGCGGCAAGTGAGGGTGCAGGCTGCAGTGGCTTTTACGGCACGGGTCATCGGCACGCTAGGGCTCATTCTGGCAATGATTTTGAGCCGGGCAGAAGGGAAAGTGCTGGTGTTGGTTGATGCCGGCATGGACGTGGGCTTTATGATATTAATCGCGGTGGGGCTGCGGTTGGGAGTGATTCCGCTGCACCTGCCATATACGCAGGAAGTGCCCATGCGGCGCGGGTTGGGCACCATTTTACGACTGACAGCCCCGCTGGCGAGCCTGATTTTACTGGCACGGCTGCCGATGAGCGTTGTTCCGGTGGAATTATCACCCCTTCTGTTGGGGTTTTCATCAATTGCTGCGCTGTACGGGGCGGCGATGTGGGCTACAGCGGGGGAAGAGGTGACCGGGCGGCCTTACTGGCTGATTGCCGTGGCAGGGATGGCGCTGGCTTGTTCTATCCGTGGATATCCGCTGGCGAGCACAGCCTGGGGGGTGACCCTGGCAATTTCCGGTGGGATGATTTTCCTGTATTCCATACGCAGTAAGGGATTATTATTTATTCCCATCCTGGGGGCGCTGATGCTGAGCGGGTTGCCGTTTACGCCTGCGGCAAGCGGTTGGGTTGGGCTGGTAGTGCCGCCGTTGAACTTTCCGGACCTGTTATTTTTTCTAGCGCAGGCTCTGCTCATCTTTGGATACCTGAGGTATGGATTTAAAGGGCTCGAATCGCCGCAAAAATTGGAACGATGGATTCAAACGATTTACCCGGCGGCTTTTATCCTCATCTTCGGTTCAGCGGGGCTGATTTCGGCACTGGGCTGGGCGGGGTCGTTATCAATTGGGGTGTGGTGGGCTAGCGTTCCGGCAGTTTTACTGGCGGTGGGAGGGTATGTTGTTTACCGAAACGTGCTTGCCGGGGAAAAGGGCAACCTTGAAGAGCGCTGGTATGTGGTGATTGGGCGGCGCGCCGGAGGAGTGGCTTCAAGGGTGTTCAGCATGGGGTGGTTTTACCGCCTGATGAGTTGGATTTTTGGGGGTGTTCAGGCGATTGGGACGACATTCACAACGATCATCGAGGGTGAGGGTGGGGTGTTGTGGGTGTTTGTGCTGCTGGCGATTATTCTATCCGTCAGCCTGACGGGAGCCGGGCGATGACGTTGGAGAGCCTGGGTTTTGTGCCTGTGCTGCTGGTGATGGCAACCACGCTGGTGTTGCTCTGGAGGCTCTCCTGGCGATGGACTCTGGCAGCGCTCATCTTGCAGTACCTGGGCGTCTTTTGGATGGTGGCTGAGAACTGGCCGCTGGGATTATCGCTGGTGAAGGTGGTGGTGGGGCTGGTGGCGAGTGGGGTGTTGACCTCATCCCTGACCGGGAAGCAAGATGAATCCAAAGCTTTTGACCGAGTAGGTGCCTTGTTTCGAAGCCTTGTGGCTGTATTTATCTGGATTATCATCTACCTCACCACCCCAACAATTGAAGCCTGGTTGACGGATGAGCGCGAGATTCTGTGGGGAGGACTGGTGCTGGCGGGTGTGGGGCTCATTCAACTGGGGATGACCATTCAACCGGTGCGGGTGGCGATTGGTTTGCTGACCTTTTTATCTGGTTTTGAGGTGTTATTCGCCGGGCTGGAATCCTCAGTGCTGGTAGCCGGCCTGCTGGCAGTGATTAACCTTGCGATTGCGCTGGTGGGGGTTTACCTGGCGGCCTTGCCGGAAGGCGAGGTGGAGCCTTGAGCGCCCCAATCATCTGGATTATATTCCCGGCAGCAGTGGGGATTGGTCTGTGGTTTTTGCAGCAAAAGGAGCGATTAACCGCCGGGCTGGCGGTGGGGGTGTGCCTGCTTTTGGCCTTGCTGGCCTGGCAGGTTCCCATTGGCAGCTCTGCCCGGATTGGACCATTGACGATTAACCTGGATGCAACGCTGTTAGTGCTGGGGCGGCGCTTCATCTTGAGCGGAGGAGACAGGTACTTTCTGGTTCTGATTTACCTGGTAGGCGCAATGTGGTTTTTTGCTGCACCAGTAACCAGAACACGCTCCAATTTCGTCCCCACGGGGATGCTGTTCCTGGCGATTATGGTTGCTGCGCAGGCGGTTGAGCCGTTTCTCTACGCGGCGCTGTTGATTGAGGTTGGCATTTTGTTAAGCGTGCCCATGCTGGCATCATCAGATAGACTGCATGTGCAGGGTGTTCAGCGGTTTGTGGTGTTCCAGACTCTGGCGCTACCGTTCATTTTGCTTGCGGGGTGGGCTTCTGGCGTGGTGGAGCTTAACCCGAGCGCATCGCCTTTGCTGACCCAGGCAACCCTGTTGCTGGCGCTGGGGTTTGCCTTCTGGATGGCGGTTTTTCCATTCAACACCTGGATTCCGGTGCTGATGGCGCAAGTGCATCCTTATGTGGGCGGGTTCATCTTGAGCATTCTTTTCAGCGCGGTGTTTTTCCTGGGGTTATCTTTCCTGGATGGGTACACCTGGCTGCGAACAAACCCCATCATATCGGTTCTGCTGCAAGCTGGCGGTGTGGCAACAGTGGTGACGGGGGGCGTCTGGGCGGCGTTTCAGACGGACTTGAAGCGGTTGTTGGGGTACGGCGTTATCCTTGAAATTGGTTTTGCGCTGGTCACATTGAGCTTGAAACCGCCGCTGGGAGTACAGCTTTTCGCGGTTTCGCTTGTTCCGCGGCTGATTGGGATTGCGGTGTGGGCGCTGGGACTGGCGAGTTTTGAGCGAAAAGAGGTACCGCTGATCTTCAGCGGGGTGAGGGCGGCGATTAAGAAGTTTCCATTTGCTTCGGCAGCCATCGTTATTGCATACTTTTCAACCGCGGGGATACCTTTGCTGGCAGGATTCCCAGTGCGGCAGGTTATTTATGAGACGCTGGCGGAGCAGGCGAGAGATGCTGCTATCTTGATCTTCGCGGGGAACCTGGGATTTCTCATCGGCGGGGTGCGCATGCTGATAACCATGATTGGCGGTGAAGAGACAACCCCGCGAATCAGCGAAAGCCGACTGGAAATCGTCTTGCTGGTGGTTGGGGTGGGAATTCTTCTGGTAGTAGGGTTGTTCCCGCAGGTGTTTTTACCGGTGTGGTTGAACCTGGCGCAAGTGTTTGAGCGTTTGAAGTAAATTGGTATAATGATTTGAAGCCATCTTGTTATTAGAAGGAATTTTTTATGGATCTTGACCAGTTACAGAAACGTCTGGAATGGCTGGAAGATGAGCGCCGCAAGGATAAACTGGCGCTGGCTACGTTGGAAGAACGGCTGGCTAACATTGAGGGGGGGACGGCGGGATTACCGCAGCAAATCAAAGAGCTTGATTCAAATGTGACACGGATCACGGCAATTTTGGGCCGTTTGGACCAAATTGAATCGAATATTCTACAGGTAAGGGTAGAGGCCACCCGTAACCTGGAGAGCTCTGAAAAAGCGCGCAATGAGCATGACCGGGAAGTGGAAAAAGCGTATCGCTCGGATCTGGAAGGGATTAATAAATCCATCGCCGAAGTGCGCAGAAACCTGGAACCGATTGCCGAATTGAGGAAGAATATCCAGGCGCGGGTGGAGGAGGATTATCGGCTGAGCCGCCTGATTGAAGAAACTGAACAAAAGCTGGTCGCTTACCAGAGGTCGGACGATGAATTCAGGCGGACCTTACGTATGCTGGATGAGGCCAACAAGCAAGAAAGCAAGCGTGTGGCTGACTTGCAGGCCGAGGTAACCGCTCTGAGGAAACGGCAAGAGGAGCAGCGCGGAAAAGTTGATGTCAACAGCGAGAGCCTGCGTAAAGCAGAAATACGCCTGAGCGAAATCCAGGCTACGGATAATGAACGAAGACAGAGCCAGGCAGCCTTTATTGAAAAGCAAAATTTGTGGCAATTTGAGCGCGACCGGGCCTGGAAGGAGATGCAGGCGAAGTTTGAAGAAAGTTCACGCCTGGCCACCAACCTGGAGGTGCAGCTTCAAGCGCTGGATGCAACGCAGCGGTCAGTTAAGCGCTCGCAGGAGGCTTTTGAGGAAATCACCGGGCGGTTTGACCGCAGGGTGAACGAGATTTCAGAGATGCAGCGGCTGGTTGAGGACCGTTTCAGGCAGGAGTGGGTTTCATTTAAATCAGATGTGCAGAAACGGTGGACGAACTCATCGCTGGCGCAGGAAGAACAGCAGCGCGAGATGAGCCGCAGTTTTGAGAAATACAACGAGCGGCTGGTGCTTCTGGAGGATTTAACTCAGGAACTGCGCGACCAGTTGCAACTGGTGATCGAGGATTCGGAAAAGCGGCTGCAAAGCGTTGTGGCCGCCGCGCACCAGTGGATTGAAGAGTACGAACGAGTATTCGGACGTCCAAACAAGGGATAACGGAAGATGCGGGTTATAGGCACAGCGGGGCATGTTGATCACGGCAAATCGACGCTGGTAACCGCGTTGACAGGAATCAACCCCGACCGGCTGAAAGAAGAACAAGCCCGAGAGATGACCATCGAGCTGGGTTTTGCCTGGTTGACCTTGCCGGATGGTGAAACCGCAGGCGTGGTGGATGTGCCGGGACACCGCGATTTTATTGAAAATATGCTGGCCGGTGTGGGGGGAATTGACGCAGTTTTGTTTGTTGTGGCAGCAGATGAAGGTGTGATGCCGCAAACGCGCGAACATTTGGCTATCCTGAACTTGCTGCAGGTTCCTGCGGGAATCATTGTTTTAACGAAATGCGATTTGATTGAGGATGCAGAGTGGTTTGACCTGCTGGAAATGGATATTCGCCAGGCTGCGGAAGGCACAGTGTTGGAAAAAGCGCCCATCCTGAGAGTCTCGGCACGCAGCGGCGCGGGGTTGGTTGAGCTGAAGCACAAGCTGGCGGAAATCCTGGCAACACAGCCTATCCGACCGGATTTTGGGCGACCGAGATTATCCATTGATCGGGTATTTTCGATGGCGGGGTTTGGCACGGTGGTGACAGGCACGCTGCTGGATGGGCAATTTAAGGTGGGGGATGAAGTGGTGGTGCTGCCAGCTACGCATCGCGGGCGGGTGCGAGGCCTGCAGACCCATAAAACGAAGGTGGAATCGGCAATGCCTGGTAGCCGGACGGCAGTCAACATCAGCGGCGTGGAGCATGAAAAGATCAAACGGGGAGATGTTCTTTCCATCCCGGGTAAGTACACGCCGACGCAGATGGTGGATGTACATTTTGTGATGCAGAGGGATGCTTCTGCAAGCCTAAAGCATAATAGTGAGGTGAAATTCTTTCTGGGGGCTGCGGAGGTAACGGGAAGAGTGAGGCTTTTGGGGGGATTGGATGAATGTAAACCCGGGATGGAGGGCTGGTTGCAGTTAGAACTGGCTGAAGCTGTTGTGGCTGCCAGAGGAGACCGTTATATTTTGCGGCGACCATCACCGGGGGAAACGCTGGGTGGTGGCGAGGTTGTGGATCCGCATCCTGCCAAGCGGTATAAACGCAATGCTAAGGAAGTGATCGAGCGGCTCGAGTCGATCCGGGTGGGTTCACCGCGCGACGTTCTACTGCAGGCGTGGATGGTGAGCGGGATTGTAAGTGCCCGGGATGCAGCTGCCAGGTCGCGATTGACCCCGGTGGCAATTCAGCAAGCCCTGGAAGAACTGGTTGAGGGCGGGGACCTCATCCAGTTGG
The DNA here is from genome assembly GCA_964453035.1 of uncultured Anaerolineaceae bacterium. Classification (GTDB taxonomy): domain Bacteria; phylum Chloroflexota; class Anaerolineae; order Anaerolineales; family Anaerolineaceae; genus CAYVOX01. The sequence continues at coordinate 26,519 of CAYVOX010000001.1, read as the reverse complement.
AGCCGGGTAAACTGACGGAGGTAGCGGATATATTAATGGTCAGCTCCATAGAGTGGGCGAGGCTTACACAACTGGCTCAGCGCGAACTTGAGCAATATCACCGGACCTTCTCATTACGAAAAGGGATGAGCCGCGAAGAATTTAAAAATAAACTTAAGCTCTCGGGGCGGGCGTTAAATGCCGCTCTGCGCCTGTGGGTAGAGAGCAGCTTATTGGTGGAACGGGGAGCGCTGGTGGCGCTGTCCAGTCATACGGTCGGTTTCTCGGCGCAACAAAAAGAGGTGGTGGATCGCTTGATGGGCAAATTCGCCACGGCGCCGTTCACACCGCCATCGGTCAAGGAGTGCGTGGAGGAAGCGGGCGAGGAACTCTACGGCGCATTGCTGGAAGGTGGGGAACTGATCCAGGTTGCGCCTGAGGTGGTGTTTGCATCCAGGGATTATGGCGTGATGGTTGAGTTTGTCAGGCAGCACCTGAGCCGCGAAGGTAAACTGACGGTTGCGCAATTCAGGGATCAGTTTAACTCCAGCCGAAAATATGTGCTGGGTTTTCTGGAGTACCTGGATACCCTAGGAATCACGCGACGCGAGGGAGATTTTCGCGTAGCGGGCAGGCGCTAACCCCGGGCGGGCCAGGAGAAACGTTACCGCACTTAATTGCTTTTTTTATTAATTTGATGTAAAGTTAGGCAAGGAATCACATCTATCCGGACAGCACAAAAGGAGGCGCTTTGCAACTTTCTGCCTTTGCCTGGCTGCCATTCGCGATGATCGGGATTGGGTTTGTTTTCATCCTGGTGTGCGCGATTGGTCTATACCTGGTTTTGGGGCGAGGGAACAGCGACGCTGCGGATAAAGGGCGCTACGGCGTGCCGTATGTACCAGAAGATATTCCTGCGCGTCCATCCAGAGCGCCGTATACGCAGACTGCACAGCCAGGCTACCCGATTGATCCCATTACCGGGCAGCTGGTGAACCCTCAAGCAGGGTATCCGACAGGTTCTTCTCCTGCCGCCACATACCCTTCCCCAACCAGCCCGGCTTTGAAAGGCGCCGACCAGGCTAAGGCTGCGCCCGCGACGTATTGTTTGCAATGCGGTTTTGCTTATGAAAACAACAACCAACAGTTCTGCCCGCGCTGCGGCGCAAAGCGAACGCGTTGAGACCCATATCGATTCCATCAATCAGAAACAAGGAGGTTTCACATGGATCAACCCACCATCATTTGCTCAAATTGTAACTTCCCGAACCCGGCAAAAAACCTTTATTGCCAATCCTGCGGGAAACCATTGATGACCGCACCGCAAACGGTTGTCTCAACGCCTTCCGCGACGGTAGAAGTTCCCCCGCCGCCCGTTCAACCCGTGCCGCCTCCCCCTGCGCCGCAAGGGATGCCTCCCCAGGGAATTCCTGCGCAGCAGGCACCGCAACCGGGCTTCTACGCCCCACCACCGCCTCCACCTATGCCGGCGGCTCCGGCATTGCCCACGCTCAAGAACCTGGGCGTGAAGATCGAGAGCTGGACAGAAGTTTACAAAGGCGCAGGCGATAAGGAAAAAGCCGTTGAGGATGCCTTCATCGCAGAGTTGCAAGCTCGCCCGATTCCGCAAACACGGTTGGCGCCGTTGGAACTCTCAAATGGCAAGGCGAGGCGGCTGTTCCACTCCATTCAATCGGGCGCGGGGACGGTTGCGACTCACATCAATGCCGTCGGGAAGGACCTTTCGGTGAGCTGGACGCTCTACGCACGCCAAAAACCCAACTGGAAGATGATTGGCATCCTGATTGGGGTGGTCTTTGGCATCAGCCTGCTGACCTCGCTGACCTGGCTGGTTGATTTTGGTCGCTTCTTACTGCAATTCCTCTTTGGCAGCTTTAGCTGGGTGTTGGTGACCATTATCGCGGGCATGGTTGCTGGTAAGATCCTGCACAATGATATCTGGTCGTTCTTCGTGGAAGGGCCGAATGATTATGAAGAAGAGGATCTGGAAGTGATGGCCATCGTCGTCCAGCAGGCAGTGGATGGCGCCTTGGAAAAGGCGGGTGTTGAGGAGAAGTGCTCCTGTGATTGCTGCAAGGAGTAGGTAAAGGCGCGGAATGAGCAACAGCTCAAGGAAACTTAGCGCAGTTCTGTTGATTTTCGCAGGTGTGGGTGGGCTTGCCCTGGTGCTGGTGGGAACCTGGTTCCTGGTGGATGCGAGGGCTATGCCAGATGCGTTGAGGGCAGTCGGCTGGCTGCCTGAACCCTCAAAGACGCCCACACCTACGATAGTTCTGCCAACCCGCCAGTCAACGCCAACACTGGTAACGCCCACACTCTCTGCCACGTTGCCGCCGAAGGCAACCATCACGCCATCTCTAACCTCCACGCTCAAAGGAACGAAAACCGGGCTGGTATGCCCGAATACCTATCCAACTCACCTCAAAGTAGGCATTCGAGTGTACGCCAGCCTGTATCCTGATTTACCGAACCGCATTCGCAAAGAACCTAACACCAAATCAACCATCATTGGGCAAATCAAACCGGGTGAGGAAGCCGACACGGTGGATGGACCGGCGTGTTCGGAGGGGTGGATCTGGTGGAAAATCAAGATGCCGAATGGCTTGACGGGCTGGACGGCTGAGGGGGATGGGAAGGATTACTGGATCCTGCCAAAGTGAACAAAATGATTAACAGTTAATTCTTTTTCTGGGGTGATAATCTCAGCAGGATGTGGAACCGCAGGTGGAAGTCAGACTGTAGCTACTTCCACCTTTTTATTTTGGATTGATTTTGTTGTTCGCCCTATTAATACAGGCTGGTTTTCTCTTTAGCGTAAACGCGGATAGCGGCATCGCCATTGACGGGGCATTTATATTCGCAGATGCCGCAGCCGATGCACAGCTCGCGATTGACCTCGGGCAGCAGGATGGTGACGGTCTCTCCATCGGGGCGCTGATATTCTGAAGCTATCAGTTTGATGGCTTTATCCGGCACGGGGCACATCTCTTCGCAAACGATGCAGTCGTAATGGTCGGCCCAGGGGATGCAGCGATTATGGTCAATGTACGCGCGTCCGATGACAGCAAGGCGTTTCTCTTCCAGGCTGAGGGGCGGGATAGCCTGAACCGGGCAAACCTGGCCGCAGGCATTGCAGGAGTAGTCGCAATAGCCGAGGCGGGGAATGACAACGGGGGTCCAGAGGCTTTCGACGCCAGCCTCGAAGATAGCAGGTTGCAGAGCGGTGGTGGGACAGGCACGGATGCACTCTGCGCAGCGAACGCATTTGTTGAGGAGCTTGTTTTCAAGCGCGCCGGGGGGGCGAATGAGGTGAGAATCATCTCGCCTGGCGCGCATATCACCGCGGAAGAGCACCAACCCTGCAACCGCTGCGCCAAGCGAGACGAGAAACTGGCGGCGGCTGGGATCGTACTCGCGCAGGGGAGCTGGTTTGAAGCCTGAGGTCAATCTGATTGAACTGCGGGGGCAGGCATCCAGGCAATCCATACACAGGGTGCATTCGCCTGGGTCGCTTTCGTAGCCTCGGTCGGGATCAATGGTTCCGGTCGGGCAGCGGCTGGAACAGACACCGCATTTCTTACAATCCTCTCCAACCACGCGGCGAAAAATGGAGATTTTACTGATTAAACCCAGCAGGGCACCAAGCGGGCAAAGATAGCGGCACCAGAAGCGCGGCGCAATCCAGTTGAGAGCGATGATGGCAATAAAGACGAACAGGAAGACGATGGCATCTCGATAGTAAAGCGTGCCCGCGGGTAAGATGACGCCGCGCAGGGTGCTATCAAGCGAGGTCATGGCATCGGAAAGGAAAGGCAACTGGTTGAGACCGTACTGGAAAGCGGTAACAACCTGGTCGGTGGCGGGCCAGAAGACGAGGCTGAGGGTGCGAAAAACGATGGTAAGGGGATCGAGGATGAGCAGGGTGAGATTGCCAAAGAACGCGGCGACAAGAATGGTGGTGAGCAATCCATATTTTACTTTGCGCCACTGCTCGGAAGGTGGGGGAGGCAATTTGCGAGTGGATGCGGGGGAGATGAGGTCGAGGGTGGTGCCAAGCGGGCAAAGCCAGCCGCACCAGGCTCGACCGACGACAACCGTCAATGCAATGGTGATCAGAGCGAGGCTGGCGCTGAGGATAAAGGTTTTTGAAGCCAGGAGATTGGAGAAGAAGATGAGCGGGTCAAAGCGCATGGGCAGGTTGACAAGCTCAGCGGGCCAGCCGCCGCGCCTGGACATGATGAAGAGCAAGATGAAGAGCGCCAGTGAAATCCACTGAACCCATTTGCGGATGAGCACCCATGTGTTTTGACGGGGCGCCTTGCGCTTAGCATTGACCACTGCTTTTTCAGCCGCCAACTTTGATCTCCTGGATGCGAATGGCTTTAAGATCCATTTTGCCGATTCCCATGGCCGCGCCGGCGACAACGTAAGTAAGATCGTAGGGTTGTTTGCCGAAGAGGGTTGAGGCGTAGGCATCCGCAGCGATGATATCGGGGGAGACAATAATCGTATCCTGCTTCTTGACATCCGCGAGGTTTCCACCGGTGGGACCGTTATTCATGAGGGTGCGGACGGCATCTACTACGTTGAGGGTGGGTTTTATGACGGTAGCCAGGTCGGCAAGGCGTTGGCCAACGTTGCGGTGAATGCCAATGCGGTCGTCAATGACGCCCATCAGGTTTTTCATCGAGAGGGTGTAGCGCGCCAGATTGTGGTGCTTGGCAATGGGGACGTTGATAATGGCATCAGCCTTGAGAATCTCATCGTAAATCATGATGTTCTTGAGGTCTTTGCCGCGCGGAATGGTGGTGGGCACGAATTTGTAATCGGACATGATGACCATTTCACCGCCGGCAGCCTTGACCTGGGCATCAATACCACTTTTGATGTAGGCGTCTTTGGCGGTACCACCAAAGGGGTAATCAAAAACTCGAACGGTGGCTGCTCCAGCCTCTTTGCACAGCTTGACGAGGGCGGCAACCACCCAGGGATTGGTGGTGGCGGCATATTCGTAGGTGTGGTAGGCGACGCAGATATTGGGTTTAATGACGACTTTGGCACCCTTTTTAATGAAACGTTCAATACCACCCATTGCCAGCAGCGCCTGGCGAACCAATTGTTCGGGGTCAGCGCCGCGGGCTACGACCAGTTCCGGCGGGTTGGAGGTGCTGGTTGGCGCGCTGGTGATGGTGACGGTGGGTTTCGGCGCATCGGTGGCGAGGGGAGCAGAGGTTGAGGTGGGTTGGAGAGGCAAAGTGGCAGAAGGAGCCTGGCTGGGCGCCGTAGTTGGGGGCATCTGGGTGGGCGGGAGAGGGGTTGCCTGTGGGGCGCAACCGGCAAGCATTTGGCCCAATGTGAATGCGCCAATACCGAGGGCAGATTTTTTCAGGAATGCGCGGCGGGAAAGCTTTTTCATTTTCGTTCTCCTGGTATTTACAATTCGGACTGTTATTATCCTAATCAATCTTGCAGGGTGATGCTATGATATTAAGTCACTATTTCTCAGGATGAATGTCAGAAACAGCGGTGGAAAAAGCCACAAAGCTTTAGGACGAACCTGAGGAAAAAAAGAGCAGGGGTGTGAAAAACATGTCTTGATGGATATCACACCCCTGCCGGACCCGGCTTTATGCCTGCTACACCCTGTGAAGCCCCCCGGCGATTGTTGTTGCGCTCAGATTTTATTGATTCTAAAACTCTTCTTCTTCGTCAGGCCAGAGGTCCTCGTCCTCTTCTTCCTCGTCTTCCAGTTCTTCCCATTCATCCAATTCTTCTTCTTCGTCCCACTCGTCCTCGTTGGATGATTCAGCGTTGGGTGAGTAGGTCATGCAACCTGTGTCGGGATCGAATTCAACGGCAGCAGCACTGCAATATCCTTCGTCGATAAACTGGCAGTCCAAGTAATGGCAGCGGATACGCGGCATCAGTAATTACCTCCTCATTTTGTTGATTGATTAAGGCTGGCTGCGAGCCAGTCGGATTACCGATAAGATAAAGAGAACCGTCATAGAAATTGCAGATAGGATGCAGAACGGGCACACGGCCTGGATTACGGCAAATTCCAGGTAAGTTAGGTATGCAGAGTAGAGAACGCCAACCAGGCTGATGCCAAATAAGATGTGCCTGGAATAATCGCGCAGCAGAGCAAACCTGGACTCATACAGAAAGAGCAGCAACAAGGTCAGGAAGGCGAGGGTACCCAAAAGCGCCACAGGGATGCCGTAAATTTGCGAATAAATGCTGGTGTTGACCGACCAGCAATCTCCTACCCCTTGAATGCAGAGGCTTTTATTGTTGGAGAGTTTTAGCAAGGTAAGGTACAGGCCGTTCAAAATGCCGATAATCGAGGTTATTACGAAGATCCACCAATATGCTTTTATTTTCATGTTCCTTGTGGTCCGGGCGGCATTGATTTGACGAAGGCTTGTCAGGGAGCGATTTTACTCCAGACAGGGTGAACCGTAAAGCCCTTACAAAAAACGGACGATGTAAACCTCTTGATTTTCTCCCGCATAAAGTTGCGCTGATTTTACCACTATTCTGAGGATTGCAACCAGAATTATCCCCCATCAACTGATTTGAGTTAGGTCATCCGGCGCGCAGGCGCTTGGCTTCCATCACATTGGGGAGGTTCTCGATGCGGGTGAGGACGCGGCTGAGCTGCGAAATGGAGTTAACTTCAAGCACCAGGTTGATGGCTGCCAGGTTGTGGGTTACCTTGACGGTGAAATTGGGTAGGTTGACGTTTTCATTGTTGAGGATGTTGTAGATATCCGCCATTAGCCCCTGGCGGTCGTAGGCTTTGACGAGCACCGCAACGGGATAGGTGGCAACGGGTTCGCCCCAGGTTACTTTGACCAGGCGCTCGCGGTCAGGCTGGCGCAGGATGTTGGGGCAATCCTGGCGGTGGATGGTAGCGCCGCGCCCGCGGGTGATGTACCCGATGATATCATCGCCAGGGGCGGGGTTGCAGCAGCGCGCCATGACGGTGAGCAGTCCTTTGAGACCCAGGACGGTGACCTGTGTGCCACTGGCGGTGGGTTTGACCGGTTCGTTGGTGGGAATTGGCTCAATGAGTGAGGGGGTGCCCAGCTCGGCTTCTGAGAGGGCGGTGATGACACGGCTCATAGAAAGGTCACCGCAGCCGACTTCAACGTAAAGGTCATCAACGGATTTCACTTCAAAGCGGCGGGCCAGGTCCTCAAGATTGACGCTGGAGATGCCGAGGCGGCGCAGTTCGCGCTCAAAAATGGATTTGCCTTGCAGCAGGTTTTGCTCGCGATCCTGCCATTTGAACCACTGGCGAATTTTTGAGCGGGCGCGCTGCGTGTTGACCAGGCCGAGGTTGGGATTCAGCCAATCTCGGCTGGGACCACCCTGCTTGGCGGTGAGAATCTCAACCTGGTCTCCGGTGCGCAGGGTATATTCGAGGGTGACCAGCTTGCCGTTGATTTTTGCGCCGCGGCAGCGATGGCCAATCTCTGTGTGGACGTGGTAAGCGAAGTCGATGGGGGTGGAACCGGCTGGCAGGTCGATGATATCTCCGCGGGGGGTGAAGACGTAGACGCGGTCCTGAAAGACATCGGTTTTCATGCCGTCAACAAATTCCTGCGCGTCCTGCACCTCCTGGCGCCATTCCATTAATTTCCGCAGCCAGTTAATGCGCTGTTCGTATTCCTCATCTTTTTTGCCGCGTTCCTTATACCGCCAGTGAGCGGCGATGCCGTATTCGGCGTTCTGGTGCATTTCAGCGGTGCGAATCTGCACTTCGATGGATTTGCCGTCGTCGTAAATCACCGCGGTGTGAAGCGACTGGTAATAATTATCCTTGGGGGCGGCGATATAGTCGTCAAATTCGTTTGGGATGGGGCGCCAGTGGGTGTGAATGACTCCGAGGGCTATGTAACAGGCGGGAACATCTTTTACGATCAGGCGGACGGCGCGCAGGTCGCGGACGAGGTCAAAAGGCTTGCCTTTCTCCATCATTTTGCGGTAAATGGAGTAGATATGCTTGGGGCGGCCAGTAATTTCAGCCACGATTTCCGATTGCTCCAGCACCTCTTTTAGGTGGTCAATGATGTGTTGAATCTGAACTTCGCGGTCGGAGCGGCGCTCGGCGAGATTTTCCGCGATCTCTTTGTATTTTTCGGGATTGGTGTAGCGGAAGCCGAGATCTTCCAATTCCCATTTGATGCGCCAGATGCCGAGACGGTTTGCAAGAGGAGCAAAAATATCCAGCGTCTCCTGGGCGATGCGTTTGCGCTTGGTTTCGGGCAGGTAACCGAGGGTGCGCATGTTGTGCAGGCGGTCTGCCAGCTTGACCAGAACGACACGAATATCATCGCCCATTGCCATGAAGGTTTTTCGTAGGGTTTCATTGCGCAGGGCTTTGTTGCGGTCGCGGGTGGAGGCAGGCAGGTTGGCTTCATCTTCGTCTTCTTCTGGCGCTTGCGGGTTGGGCTGGGTGAGGAGTTGGTCTGCGCGAGAGACGCGGGGCAGGTGGGTGAGCTTGGTGACGCCGTCAACCAGATTGCTCACCTCCTCGCCAAAGTGGGTGAGGATATCTGCCAGGGTGACGGGGGTGTCTTCAACCGTATCGTGCAGCAGGCCAGCTGCGATCACTGTGGGAGGAACGCGCATTTCAGCGAGGATAAAGGCAACCGAGACGCAATGGCTGATGTAAGGCTCGCCTGAGATGCGAAACTGCCCTTCGTGAGCGGATTCGGCAAAACGGTAGGCGCGTAAAACCAGCTCGCGGTCGGCAGGCGAGTAGATTTCAGGCAAAGCCTCCATCAGGTTCTCGATTTTCATGTTCCCTAGTATACCCTTGCCTGGCAGGCAGGCACAAGGGGAATGGGCTAAGAGTTATAGCAAAAACACCCCCTGCCAGGAACAGGCAGAGGGTGAGAAGGGAGACCGGCAAATCAGACGGGCAGGGCTGACCAGAGACGGGCTAAATCGGCATCTGGCCTGGAAAGCAAAGCAGCGGGGCAATCCATGGTCGAACCGCACAGGCGAGCCAGGCGCAGGTCGTCCAGGCTGGCGATGGAAGCAGGCAGCGCGACCGGCAACTTTTGTGATTTCACCAGCGCCAGGGCGGCTTCTTGAGAAGGAGTTGATGGCTTTGGAAGGCTGTAAACCTTGTGACTGACCATGCTGAGGTGCTCGTAGAGATTGGTACGTGAAGCCAGTTCATGCAGGGCCAGGGCTGCCAGGAAGGCCGGAAAATCGAGCAGGTCTGTGTTGCCCAGCCAGTGGGCTGCCCGTTTAACCTGCGTGCGGTAATGCCCCAGGCTATGGGTGCAGCCGTTGCGTACCATGAAAAGCAGGGCAAGCGCAGTGAATTCGGCACCGGCAGGCCAGGAACCGTCCAGGTTCTGGGTGCGAGCCAACCAGCGTAATGTCGATTCCGGATCGGACTGGTCGACTGGTAAGAGCTCAGGTTGAGCAGGAGGCATTGAAGGCCGTGCGGCGGATCCTCTGGCACCAACACGAAGGAAGGACGGGACGTCTGAGGCCATCAAGCTATCAGCGGAAATGAAAGCGTCGTCGGATTGTTCAGCGAGGTGCCGCATTTTCATGTAGCGAACCGGGGCAGAAGGAATTGGCATCGACATTGATGCATACTGGATGGGAGGCGCAATACCAAACCCGGAAGGATCAAGGCCTTCTGGCAGGGGCTGAGAGACCATGAGCAGCATGGGTTTGCCATCCGGATTAACCTGGGCTGAATCGATTGCCACAAATGCTGTGAAACGGGTGACGAGGCGGTGCTCAAGGGCCAGGCCGATGATTTCATCTCTTATCTGGTGAAAAGGTTTTCCCATCGATTCGGCCTGTTCTTCGAGATCGTCAATGCGGGCTTTAGCCCAGGCGCGCAGCACGGCTGGTTCTGGCGCGGAGAGGGGGACGAGGTCGGCTGCCATTTCAACAGGTTGACCCTGACGTACACCGCGCAGGATGATTCGCGGCGTCTTACCGGAGGTGGGTTGGATGCGTCCGACCAGTTGCAAGGGGGTGCCGGAATAGACATCTGGCAGGATGGAGGGATAGGTATCCCAGAATTTTGCGTGGCGGTACTCGACTTTTAGGTTGGTCAGGACGGGGAAGGAGACGCGATCCTGAAAACGCATGATAGCGCCTTCGATATCCTCTCTGAGCTGGAGAAACTCGCACGTACCGCGTCCGATGGATGCTAATTTTTGTAGCAAGGCGCGGTTGACGGATGGACCGATGCCAAAGGTGAAGAAGCGTGCATCTCCTAATCTGCGGCGGACTTCGGAAATGGCGCGCTCATCCGCGGAGACGGCACCATCGGTGAGGAAGACGACAAAGCGGGTGCGTTCCACATCGCGAGGGATGGCGAGGGACGCCTGAATGGCGGGGATGATTTCGGTTCCTCCACGGCCTTCTACTCCGGCTAAGAATTGATCGGCGGCATCAATATTGGCCTGGGTTACCGGCGAGGAGGCAGGCTTGAACCATTCCAAATCGTTGTCAAAAAGGAGGATGGCGAAGGTATCGGTGAGGTTGAGGGTGCGGAGGCAGGCGCGGAGGGCGTTGCGCGCCTGGGAGATGGGTTCACCGGACATGGAACCGGAACGGTCGAGCACGAAAATGAACTCGCGGGGGGATGGAGCGGCAGCAGACTCTAGCAGAGCGGGCGGAAGCAATGTAGCGAGGAAAACGTCGCCGGCAGCGTGCGGAGAGCAGTATGAAGCCAGTTTGAGAGCGGATTGGGCTACAGGCAGCCGGAGGACGAAGTCGTGATCGGGAATGTAGGGCTGAGATAGGGAAAGATTCAGCCGGCGCTCATCGAGTCGGGTGATGCTGAGCCTGTGGCTGGGGCTGGTGGGATCTGCCAGGGAAACGCCAGCATCCACACCAATGGATATTTCGACCGGGCCGATTTTTTCACCGGGCAGGGCAACGGGGGCTGTGACGCCTGTGCTTTCTTGCGGGTGGTCGGGGGAAGTGAACTTCGGCGTGAGACCCATGGGGATGACCAGTTCGTATTCGCCTTCGCGGTAGTTTAGCGACTCCTGGTAGCGGATTGAAGCGAGGATGGGTTCAGCAGGGCGGATATTAGCCAGGCGAACGGCAAAGAGGTTGGGACGGCGTTCTTCGAGGAGCGCTGCCTGTTGACCATTCGAGATGGCTTTTTCATAAGCCTGACGCGCCTGTTCAACTTCGCGCAAGTCACCACGGATAATGCGGTCGGCTATGCGGATTTCAAAATCAGTGACGGAGGCTTTATGGGGAATTGGAAAGAGGTATTCCAGCTCGAGGGGTTTGGTGAGGGGATTGGTGAAAGCCTGGGTGATGGCAATGGATGCAAGCGGACCGGTAATCTGCCCGGTGATGGTGGTTTTTTCAAGGGGGAGTGGGGAGGCAGGCTGTGAGGGGATGATGATCATCCCAAATGGGATTTCTTGAGGCAGGGCGGGTTGTGGTTTGACGCGCGGCATGAGAAGACTCCTTTGGTTAGTTATTTTGGTTCTCGTTGTTGAAGATCTGCCGGGCAGCGTGTAGAAGCTGCTCGAGGCGGGTCAGGTTGGCAGGTGTAAGATCGGCAGGGGCGATGAGCTGGATGCCAGCTGGAAGGGCATAGCGCAGGCAGGGTTGAGAAGGAGGAAGCCTGTGCGCGGGATGGGGAGAAAGAGCCGGCTGCGCGGGCCCAGCAGAAAGGTTCTGAAGTAGAGAGGGAAGTTCAACCGGTGGAAGCTGGTTGAGGCGCAGACGAATGGCATCCAGGCGCAGGCCTTGCTGGCGCAGAAGGGGCACAAGGCGCAGTCGGGTGAGGTGATTTTCATCGTAGGTGGCTGCGAGGCCCGCACCTGCAGGAGGTGGTAGGATGCCCTGCTGGATATAGAAGTGAATTGTACGGCGAGGGAGGCCGGATTGATCGGATAACTCTTGAATGGAGTAGGTGGCGTTTGACATAGGTGATTTCCTAACTTTACAGTAATTATAGCACTGTCAAGTTATACTGTCAAGTTAATCGTGGGTGAATGGCAAATATGGGATTCGCTAAATTTATTTAGAAAAGGAAGTGAATATGCCACGGGTTCAAGAAGACGATCTTTTTTGGCTGCCAGACATTAAGGTGAATCGATAATGTCATTCCCGTCAGAAAGCAGGCTTGCTCATGATGACCAGGTAAGGAGTTGCTTTATGAGGATAAGGGGATTATGGCTCAGCGATTGATTGCGCGTAGCCGTGAGAGACAAAAAATTACTCTCCGATATTTCAGGCCAGATTAGAGGCCGGATTCGAGGTAATAAGGCCGGGGTATAAATCCGTTCTGGGTGATGACTTGCCTGAACCAGTGCCCTGAGGATTTAATCGTGCGTTTCTGGGTGTCAAAATCGACGTGGGCGAGGCCGTAGCGCATACGATAGCCAAGATGCCATTCGAAGTTATCGATGAGGGACCAAACCAGGTAGCCAGTAACGGGAACGCCTTCGGAGATGGCGCGGTGGACCTGGATGAGGTGATCCTGCAGGTACTGGATGCGGCGCGGGTCACGCACCTGACCATCCAGGTCAACATCATCGGCCAGGGGCATACCGTTTTCACTGACGATAATCTCAGCGGGGTGGTAATCGGTCCAGATCCTAGTGATAATTTCGTAGATACCGGGCGGATAAATCTCCCACATCATGGAGTAAGGGGTGCCGGACGGGCGAATCTCGGAAAATTCCACAAAGGGAATACCGGGCTCGTTACGGATGACAGCACGGGTGTAATAGTTGATGCCGAGAAATTCAAGAGGCTGGGCAGCGATTTTAAGATCATCATCGAAGCTGGGGGGCAGGAGGAGAGCGATGAGGTCGAGCAGGTCAGAGGGGAAGGTGGCTTTGAAGATAGGGTCGAGCATGGAGCGGTTAAGGATGGCATCAGCCCGCTGAGCGGCGAGCAGGTCTTCCTGCGAATCAGAAGCGGGGTGGACGGGAGTATGATTGAGGACCGCTCCGAGACGGAGAGGGCGGGCAGCATTGGCGCGAATGGATTGAATGGCAAGGCCGTGAGCCAGGAGCAGATTGTAGGCAACGGAGACCGCGGTTTGAATATCCCGTTCGCCTGGCGCATGTTCACCGAGGAGGTGACCGTTGGCGGTGAGTACGAGGGGCTCGTTGATGGTGGTCCAGATGGTGACGCGGTCTGAGAGCTTCTGGCTCATAAAACCGGCATAGTCGGCAAAGGCCTGCGCGGTGGCGCGGTTAGCCCAGCCACCCTCCTGCTGGAGAGACTGGGGCAGGTCGTAATGGTGCAGGGTGAGAAACGGCTGGATGCCAGCCTGGAGAAGGCCATCTACCAGGCGGTTGTAGAAATCTATGCCAGACTGGTTAACAGTAGCGCGCCCGGTGGGAAAGATGCGGCTCCAGGCGGTGGAGAAGCGATAGGTTTTAAGACCCAATGCCTTCATCAGGTCAATATCCTGCGGCCAAAGGTGGTAATGGTCGGCAGCGGTGTCGCCAGTCTGGTTGTGATAGACGTGCCCGGGTTGGTGGACGAAGGTATCCCAGATTGACGGACCTTTCCCGTCTTGATCCCAGGCGCCTTCGATTTGATAGGCAGAGGTAGCTGCGCCCCACATGAAGTTGGTTGGGAACTTAACAAATTGGGACATGTCATCCCTCCTTGGTTTCAACGTTGCGAATGAGTTCGTCGAGGGTGAGAGCAGCCAGTGAAGGCAAGGTGAGGCTGGCGTGAGAGGTATCGAGCAGGCGTGTGACGTGGTTGGGTACGCCGACGCAAAAGATGCCGGCAGCCCGGGCGGCGGTGATGCCGTTGGGAGAATCTTCGAAGACGATTGCCTCGTGAGGTTGCAGATTGAACACTTCAAGTGTGCGCAGGTAGAGCTGGGGGTGCGGTTTGGCATGGGTGACGTCGTCGCGGGTGAGGATGGATGCAAAGCGCTGGAACAACCCGAGACGTTTGAGGTGGCGGTGAACCCAATCGGTGGGGGAGGAAGATGCGACCGCCAGGTGGAGATGGAGCTGTTCGGCGCGATTGAGAAGGGCAAGGACACCGGGCAGAGGCGGTTGTTCATCAATGAGCGCAAGGGAACGCTCGAGAAAGATTTTTCTCAGCGCTGGCTGATCAACGGGGAGTGGAGTCTGCGCGGCGAGGTAGGCAAAGGGGTCAAACGCTCCGGGGGAGGCGCCGAGGGCTTTAGCCCATTCTTCAATGGGCAGGCGCAGACCGTAGGGTTGGAACAGTTCTTGAAGAATATGGTATTCGGGCGTTTCGGTATCGAGGATGAGGCCGTCAAAGTCAAAAATGAGGGCTTTAATGGGCATGGTTTAAATTCCTGGGTGGGCGTGGAGACATTGTACCCATTTTTACCATAGATTAAGCAGAAGGGGATAAAAATTAGCCAAAAAGAGATGTGGGGAGATGGGAACTCGGCCCGCTTTTCGAGCCAATTCTTGAGCGAAGGCAGAGAAATTTTTCCAGCCTCGCTCCCTGACTCGCAAGGTTCTCGTTGAGTGAGGGGAGAGAGGCTGGTTTATTGTTTTTTAGTGCTCTGAAATACTCTGGAATAGTAATTTAGAAGGGGAAGTCGTAGTTTCGAATATCGAGCATTTCGCGCAGGGCGATGATATCTTTCTGCAGGTTGGGGATGACTGGCACGCCGTTCTGGCGGACGCGTTTTTCCATTTCGAATTCTTTCTCGTTGGCTGTGTAGATGCGCGGTTGCCCGGGCGCTTTGCGTGAGGCGCGTAATTCGCGCAGAATCTCACCAGTGTTGTGCTTGAACTCGTCGAGGCTGACGAAGCTCTCGATGTTTATCGCCATGAAGAAGTGCCCCACCATGAAGGGGATGGGCTTATGATCTTTATCATGACCCAGAAGACCGTGCATGAAGGCTCCCATCTGCATGGAGGAGGAAAGGATCTCGACCATGACAGCCAGACCGTAGCCTTTGTGCCCGCCTAAATCCTCGCCTGCGCCGCCGAGGGGAAGCAGGGCAACCGTATCCTTGCCGAGACCGGCGATGACAGCGGAGGCATCGGTAAGACCATTGCCGTTCTGGTCGGTGACCCAACCGGGATTACCGGGTTTTTCAGCGCGCTGCAGCACCTCAAATTTTCCGCGCTGGGTGATGGAGGTGGCGGCGTCAAAGAGGTAGGGGCATTCCTCATCGGTGGGACAGCCGAAAGCGATGGGGTTGGTGCCGAGCATGGGCTGGACGCCAAAGGTGGGCGAGATGGAAGGGCGGGCGTTGGTGAAGCTCATACCGACCATGCCCTGGCGGATTGCCATGAGGGGGTAGTAGCCGTCAATGCCGAAGTGAGTGGAGTTGCGAACGGCCACTGAACCCATGCCATACGCGCGGGCCTTATCAATAGCCATCTGCATGGCTTTTGTGGCTATGACCATGCCCATACTGTAATGACCGTCAATGAGAGCGGTGGTGGGACCTTCGCGAACAATCTCAAACTGGGATTTGGCATTAATCTGGCCAGTGCGGATACGGTCAATATACATTTTGAGGCGGCCAATGCCGTGAGATTCGATGCCTCGCAAGTCTGAGGTGATGAGCACTTCAGAGCAGACGGTTGCATCTTCTGCAGAGACACCTGCTTTGATGAATACTTCCCGCATGAAGGACTGCAGGAGATCAACTGGGAGGTAATAAGTGGTTCCGGATGGCATTCTAAACTCCTTAGATTGGTTTGGCGTCCTTCTGGTTCCTGTCGGAGGAGGAGAAGGGTGTTAATTCGGGAAAAGTTTTTGTGCCACAAAACAGCTGATTAATTCAATCAGGTTGCATTGGGTAAGTCAGCCAGGCAGCGACTGGTAAAGGTCAAACAGGGCTTACTTAAGCATTTCCTTATTGGCAAAAGAGCGGGTGGGCGAAAGGGCGGCTAAAATCTCCTGGTCGGAAGAGGTGAGGTTGTTTTGCAGAAGCCGGACGAGCAATTCTGCCATGCCGGGACCGAGCATGAAGCCCTGTCCGCAAAGGCCGACTGCCAGTAGATAACCCTGCAGGTTGGGAGCCCAGCCGAGGATGGGATTGCCGTCGGGCGTCATGGGGTAAAGACCGCGCCAGGTGCGCCGGACGCGGATGTTTTTGAGGCGCGGCATCACTTCCACGATGCGACTGGCGGCAAGCGGCAGGAACGAGCTGGTTTCGCGGTCGTCATAGCCCCAGATGGGCGGCTCGGGCGTAACGCAGAAGATGATTTGACCGGTGAAGTGCTGGTAGAAGTAAAAATTGGAAGAACCGGTAACCGGGCGGATATCGACGATGAGTGGGTCAAAAAAGCGCTGGACGGGTTCGGTAATGGCAGCCTCGTGTGAATCGGGCTGGACAGGGAGATCGAGACCGGCTAACAAACCAACTTCATGCGCCCAGGCGCCTGCTGCGTTGAGAACCACATCCGCGCCGTACTGGCCCTTATCGGTTTTGATGCCGACCACTTTGCCGCTCTGTTGAATTACTTCGGTGATGCTTTCATTAAAACAGAACCTTGCGCCAAGACGAACGGCGTGATCGTAGATGGCATGGTTGGCCAGCTGCGGAGACGCGTTGCCGTCTTCAGGGGAATAGGTGCCACCAATAAGGTCGTTGGGATTAAGGTCGGGGATGCGCTCCAGGAGGGTGGCGCGGTCCAGCCAGTCGATGTTGAGGCCGAGGGATTTTTGCCTGGATAACAAATCCTTGAGGATTTTTTCCTCGCGCTCTCGATAGGCCACAAAGCAGTAACCACCCTGGTACCACTCGATGTTATCACCGTAGGTTTGCTGCCAGGTGGAGAAAACCTCGATGCTGCGCAGGCACATGCGAATTTTAGCCGGGTCTGAATGGGTGGCGCGGATGCCGCCGATGGCTTTTTTGTTGGAGCCCTGCCCGACGCTGGGGACGCGATCAATGACGAGAACCTTAAAACCAGCCTGGGCCAGGTAGAAGGCAGTGGGCGTGCCGATGGAACCGGCGCCGATGATAATCACATCATAATGGGGGATGGCGGTCATGATTGGCCGTCCTTTTGTTCGCCAGCGAAGGTGCCGAGGGGCACTTCCACGAAGATTGGACGTTTGGTGTATTCAGCAATTTCGTTGAAAGGGACGCCTTCTTCCCGAAAGAGGCGGTGGATGAGGGCATTGCAGGTTTTTGCGCCGCAGGCGCCCATGCCGGCACGGGTGACGATTTTGAGCTCGTTCATATCGCGGTAGCCCTGGCGAATGAGGGTGCGAATTTCCCCGGCGGTGACGCGCTCGCAGCGGCAAACGATGATGTCATCGGGGATGTGCTCAATATATTGCTCAAGAGGCTGGGTAATGAGCTGCTCCTGAATGCGTATGCCAGCGATGCGGGTGGCAATTTCGCGGGGTGCCTGCACCTGAACGATCATGGTGCGGTCGGAGGTGGGGATGGTGACAACGGCGAGCACCTCCAGCTTGCCCAGCTCGATGCCCTCGGTATCTTCAACGGTGATGATATCTTGCTTTTGGATGACCTCGCGGGTAAATTCGTAGGGGATGGAGACGATAGGTAAATCGGGATTGGCGCGGTAATCAACCAACGTGATGGCAAGACCGGGACAGCCCGCCACGCAGCGCAGACAATAGCCGCAAGAGTAATTGTTGCCAATGAAGCGAGGGATGGCGCGAATATCCGCAGGGTCAATATCTATCAGTCCGCGGTCGCACAGGGCGGAACAGGGATCGCAAGGGATCTCCTGGGTGCAGTGCAGGATGGGGACAACACCGGTACCGGTTTCAGGGATTTCCTCAATAAACTGACGACCGGGTTTGGATTTGAGGATTTCGCCGGTACGATACCAGGATCGGGGGATTTGACCGACGTCAAGACCGAGGGCTTTGCAGATCTCGAGGCCTTTAATCTTGCCGGAGAACATGGCGGCGGAAGCTTCGGCAATTTCTTCGGCATCGCCAGCGGCAAAAACGGGGACGTCAAATTCGAGGGCTTTGAGGTAAAACTCGTTGACGGGATCGAGCCCGACGGCGATAAGGATAGAATCGCACTCGTAGGAACGTTCAGTGCCGGGAATGGCATGGAACTGGGAATCGACCCGGGCAATGGTGACCGATTCGACGCGGTCGGTGCCGTTGGCGCTGAGGATGGTGTGGGAAGTGTAGATGGGGACGCCCATGCGCACCAGCTTATCTTTGTGCACTTTGTAGCCGCCCACTTCGGGGAGAGCTTCAGCCAGGCCGACTACGCCAATGCCCGCCTGGAGGGCGTGGTAGCCCGCAATAAGGCCAACATTACCGCCACCGATGATGAAGAGCTTCTCAGATGGGCGAACCAGGTCGCGATTGACAAGGGTTTGAAAGGCGCCAGCGCCAAAAACGCCGGGCAGGGTGTTGCCTTTAAAGGCGAGAAACTTTTCGCGGGCGCCGGTGGCAACCAGTAGAACCTGAGGGATGACGTTGATGTAATCTTTTCCGTCACGCAGAATACCGACCTTTTTATCGCTGAAGACAGCCAGGGCGGTGGATTGGATCCAGATTTCGATGGTGGGATAAGCACGCAGGTCGCTTTCCAGGCGGGTGGCGATATCAATGCCGCGTGTGCCAGCGAACACAGCGCTGGAGGAGCCGAAAAAGCGGTGGGTCTGAAGAACCAATTTGCCGCCGAGACGATGTTTATCATCAACGAGAATGACATGAACGCCGCGCTTGCCCAGCTCAATGGCGGCAGAGAGACCCGCAGGACCGCCGCCGATGATGAGGACGGGAATGTGAACATCCGGCAAGGGTTGGGTGACGGGGGGAGCGGTGACGGTGGGCAGGGACGGCAATCCCTCAAGGGGCTCTACCCGCATATCTGGCGTAACCAACTCAATACAGGATTTTACCGGCATGCCATTGGCGAGCACCATGCACTGTGAGCACTGCCCGTTGGCGCAAAACAGGCTTTGAGGGGCGCCGTCGCGGGCATGGTGGCCAAAAATGGTCACTCCCTGTGCAATAAGAGCAGAAGCGATGGTTTCGTCTTGCTTCGCCACCAACTTCTGCCCTTGCCAGAAAAATTCAATATCCCCGCGTTGAGGGATGGATAAAATTGGATGCTGACTGATCCGTGAACCGGTCATTGATATCCATTCTAAACAGTAGATTGATTGCTCCGGAGCCACAGAGCAACCTTTAGAATTGTATCAGAAGGAGCGTTTCGGTGATACTGTCAGTATTCCTATAAATTACTTCTGAGTGTCATAAGTTTGACTTGATTTTTTTGAAGGATTATCATCATGCAGTTGATATCCTATGATAGAATTTTAATAATGAGATTCTTGGATATTCTAGAGGAGGCAGAAAAATGAAAAAGATTGCGGTGTTGACCAGCGGCGGAGATGCACCCGGAATGAACGCGGCGATCAGGGCTGTAACGCGGACTGCCCTGAGCAAAGGCATTGAGGTGCTGGGGGTAAAACTGGGTTATGAAGGTTTGATCAACGGAAAAGTGATGCCTCTGGGACACCGCGACGTGGGGGGAATCATGCAGCGAGGGGGAACCATCCTGGGAAGCGCCCGATCGGCTGAATTTATGACGGAAGCGGGGCAACGTAAAGCGTTACGCGCGTTGCGGGAAAATGACGTCACTGGGTTGGTCGTCATCGGGGGGAACGGGTCTCAGACGGGGGCGTATGCGATCCATAAGCTGGGCTTTCCGGTTGTGGGTGTGGCTTCGACGATTGACAACGACCTGTACGGGTCGGATATGACCATTGGGGTAGACACGGCGCTGAACATTGCGCTGGAGGCTATTGACCGGTTGAAAATCACCGCGTCATCGCACCAGAGGGCTTTTCTTATCGAAGTGATGGGGCGCGGATGCGGTTACCTGGCGCTGATGTCGGCTATCGCTGGCGGTGCGGAGGCGGTGGTGATCCCTGAGGTGGATACAACCCCGGCAGATATTGAGGCCATCCTCACTAAAGCTTATGAAACTGGCAAAGCGCATGGGATTGTGGTGGTGGCTGAAGGCGCGAAGTACAACACTTTGAAACTGGCAGAATATTTTAAGGAACACCGCGAACGGCTGGGCTTCGGTTTGCGTTACACCATCCTGGGGCATGTGCAGCGTGGTGGCGACCCTGGAGCTTTCGACCGCATCCTGGCGACGCGCCTGGGGGCGGCTGCCGTTGAATGCCTGGTGAGGGGGGAATTAGGGGTATTGGTAGGGCAGATAAAGGGTGAGATTAAGACAACGCCGCTGGAGGTGGTGGTGGCGAACAAGAAGACGGTGGATGTTGAACTGCTGAAGATGATGGGCTCGCTCAACTAACAGGGATTGAGAACGTTTGGATAGAGTCTACTTCCTGATATTAAGCGCATAGAATGGGGCACGGGTGTCGTGCCCCATCTTTTTCGGGCAAATTACTCGGGTTTATACCTGAGGAAGGCTTCCATGAAGGCGTCGATGTCGCCATCCAGAACGGCAGCGGTGTTGCCGGTTTCGTAATCGGTGCGGTGATCTTTGACCATCTGGTAGGGATGCAGCACATAGGAGCGAATCTGACTACCCCATTCGGCTTTGATGTAATCACCACGTAATGCGGCAAGCTGTTTTTCTTGTTCCTCGCGTTGAATCTCAAGCAGGCGAGCGCGCAGAACGCGCATGGCATTTTCGCGGTTCTGGATCTGAGAGCGTTCGTTCTGGCAGGTGACGATAATGCCGGTGGGAAGATGCAGCAGGCGAACCGCGGTGGCATTTTTTTGCACGTTTTGACCGCCTGCCCCTGACGAGCGGAAAATATCAATGCGCACGTCATCGGGCTTTATTTCAACAGCGTGGTCTTCTCCGCTGACATCCGGGAGAACTTCCGCCTGGGCGAAGGAAGTATGGCGGCGGTGGGCCGAATCGAAGGGGGAAAGCCGGACGAGACGGTGAGTGCCTTTTTCAGCGCGCAGGTAACCATAAGCATAGCGCCCGTTGACGGCAATGGTGACGCTTTTGATACCGGCTTCTTCGCCTTCGCTGAAGTCGAGAATCTCGGTCTGGAAACCGCGCCGCTCTGCCCAGCGCAGGTACATGCGCTCGAGCATGCCGGCCCAATCCTGAGCTTCGGTGCCACCTGCGCCTGAATTGAGGGTGAGGATGGCGTTGCCTCGATCATACGGACCGGAGAGTAGAACGGTCAATTCGCGCCTGGAAATTTCGGCTTCGAGGGCGATCGTTTCAGCTTCCAGGTCGGGGCGCAGGCTCTCATCCTCAAGCTGGGCAAGCTCAAGGTTATCCTGGATGCGCTTTTCGAGGGTATGCCAGCCTTCGACTTCATCGCGAAGGTCTGACAGTTTTTTCATCAGCTTCTGGGCTGTGGCTGTATCCTCCCAGAGATTGGGTTGTTCGGACTGTTTTTGGATTTCGGCTAATTCAGCTTCGCGGGCTGGTAAGTCAAAGATGCACCAGTAAATCGCGGGTTAGCTGGCTGCAGCGTGCCAGTCGTTCAATGAGGTCTTGCATAGTTGCTCCTGTAAGGTTTGGTTGAATCAGGCCTGGTTCTTGGTTATCAGGCCTTCCACAAAGGCTTCGCGGTCAAAGCGGGTGAGATCTTCGGGTTTTTCACCGAGACCGACGTAGAGAATGGGCAGACCTAGCTCGCGCTGGATGGCAAAAGCCATTCCACCGCGGGCTGAGGAATCGAGCTTGGCGAGGATGATGCCGGAAACATTAACAGCCTCTTTAAAGGCGCGTGCCTGGTGCAGCGCGTTTTGACCGGTGGTGGCATCAAGCACCAGCCAGACGGCATGAGGGGCTCCGGGAAGGGCTTTGCCGACCACGCGATGAACCTTTTTCAACTCTTCCATGAGGTTGAAGCGGGTGTGCAGGCGGCCGGCCGTATCTATGAGTACCAGGTCCATGTGGCGGGCAATGCCAGCCTGGACGGCGTCGTAAGCCACGGCGCCGGGATCGGCATTGGGAGCGCCAGCGATGACCGGCAGGTTGAGGCGCTCGCCCCAAACCTGCAACTGGTCCACGGCGGCGGCGCGGAAAGTATCAGCGGCGGCAAGGAGCACTTTTTGGCCGCGGTCGGTGAATTGCTTGCCGAGCTTGGCAGCGGAAGTAGTTTTACCGGAGCCATTGACGCCGACGAGGAGTACAACAGCGGGGTGGTTTTTGAACTGGACGACCGGGGCGGAATCAAGGCGCAGGATGAGTTCAGCCTGGAGGGCGTTTTGCAGGTCAGCGGAGGAAGTGATGCCGAGCTCTTTGACGTTATCCTTGAGGGATTGGATGACGGATTCGGTGGTCTCGATGCCAAAATCAGCCTGAAGGAGAATGGCTTCAAGCTCGTCCCAGGTTTGAGAAGTGATTTCGGTGGCGCCAAACAGGGTGGCAAGCCGCCCGAAAGCAACTTTTCGGGTTTTAGCGAGACCGCCCATCCATTTATTGAAGAAATCTGCCATAGCGCGGGAATTATATCATGAAGCGGAATCGGTGGCTAACTGGCCGCATCCGGCCTGGATATCGATGCCGCGGCGCATACGAATGGTGCATGGGATGCCAATTTTATCCAACTCGGCTTTAAAGGCTTCAGCGCGCTGGCGGGTGGCAGCCTGGCCGGCATATTTCCTAGTGGGGTTGAGGGGGATGACGTTGACGTGGCAGAGCAAGCCTTTGAGTAGCTTTCCGAGCTCCTGAGCGTGAATGGGGTAGTCATTGACGTCCTGGATGAGCGCCCACTCAAAGGTGATGCGGCGGTGAGTGGCGTCCACATATTCTCGGCAGGCAGCGAGCAGCTCCTTGAGGGGGTACTTGCGGTTGACGGGCAACATGGAGGAACGGGTTTCGTCATTGGCGGCGTGCAGGCTGACGGCCAGGTTGACCTGGCGTTTTTCTGCGGCGAACTGGCGGATCATGGGGACGAGACCAACGGTGGAGATGGTGAATCGCCGCTCTCCCAGGTTGAGACCCTGCGGGTCATTGAGGCGGTCAATGGCGGCAAGGGTGTTGGTGTAGTTGTGGAAGGGTTCTCCCATGCCCATGAAGACAATGTTTGTGACACGCTCGTTCTGAGATCTGAGGTAACGGGCGTAATATAGCACCTGCTCGACGATTTCTCCACTGGTGAGGTGGCGCTTGAAGCCCATTTGCCCCGTGGCGCAGAAGACGCACCCCATGGCGCAGCCTGCCTGGGTTGAAATACATAGCGTGCGTCGCTCATCGTAGGTCATGAGAACAGCCTCGATGGATTTACCATCCGGCAGATGGAAGAGGGTTTTAACGGTTTCTCCATCAGTGGATTTGAGCACCTGGCCGAGCGTGAGGGTTGAAAATGTGAGGTTCTGACTCAGTTTTTCACGCAATGGGCGGGGAAGGGCGCTGAACTCAGCCGGGGAGGACCAGAACTGGCGGTAGATCCCCTGCCAGATTTGCTGAGCCCGGTAGGCTGGCTCTCCCCAGTTGAGGAGGAGAGTGGTGAGGTCGTTGAAGGTGAGGTCGTAGATGAGAGCGGGCATAGGGATATTATAAGCCTACACTGAGGCTTCAAGGCCAACCAGGCTGGCGAGGTCGGGGGCGATGATATCAGCTTTAAACGATGAACGTTCAGCATCCTCCCAGGAGGCAATACCGGAGAGGACCAGTGCGGTTTTACAGCCGGCATGGATGCCGCCGACAATATCG
The DNA here is from genome assembly GCA_964453035.1 of uncultured Anaerolineaceae bacterium. Lineage (GTDB taxonomy): Bacteria > Chloroflexota > Anaerolineae > Anaerolineales > Anaerolineaceae > CAYVOX01. The sequence continues at coordinate 2,908 of CAYVOX010000001.1, read as the reverse complement.
GTTTCGATGCGGTCTCCAACAGCCAGGGCCTGTTCAGGGGTGATGTTGAGGCGCTCAAAGGCCATCTGGTACATGGTGGGGTTAGGCTTGCCTGCGATGACAGGTGGGAAGCCAACCGCGGTTTGGAGGGCGGCGATGACAGCGCCCGCGCCGGGGATGAGACCCTGGGCGGTAGGCAGGGTGGCATCGGTGTTAGTGCCCATGAAGAGGGCTCCCTGGTTGATGAAGATGGCGGCGGTTCGGAGCTTTTCGTAGGTGAGCGTGCGATCGAGGCCGACGACGACCGCGCGAACATCGTTTTCGGCGTGGATGAAACCACCTTCAGCCAACGAATCAATGAGACCTTGCTCACCGACAACATAAACGCGGCTGCCCTGCACAAAGCGCTGGCTGAGGAGATGCACGGCTGCCTGGGGTGAGGTGACGATTTGCCAGGGTTCAATTCGAGCACCCATTTGGAGCAATTTCTGCTGGAACATGGGTACCGAGCGGGTGGCGTTGTTGGTAGCAAGGACAACCTTGAGGCCGAGATCGTTGATGCGCCTAAAAACGGCGGGGATATCCACGATGGGTTGGGTGTCATGCCAGAGGACGCCGTCCATATCGAGGATGAGGGCTTTGATGCCGGGAGGAATCAGGCTCATAGAGAAAGCTTTCATAAAAAATGGCGGGCCTGGCTGAAAAAACGCTTCAGAAAGACCCGCCCATCTGAATCAGGTATTTTAATATGGCACTATTTGCTGGATTTCAGCACTTCATCCACCAGGCCGTATTCAACGGCTTGCTCGGCGGAGAGATATAAATCGCGCTCGGTGACCTTTTCAATTTCCTCGAGGGTTTTGCCGGTGTGGCTGGCAAGAATGCCGTTGAGACGGGATTTGAGGCGCAAAATCTCGCGCGCCTGGATTTCGATATCCGTGGCCTGACCCTGGGCGCCGCCGAGCGGCTGGTGCATGTGGATGGTGGCATGCGGCAGGGCAAAGCGCTGGCCCTTGGTTCCGGCTGAAAGCAGGACGGTGCCAAAGGAAGCTGTGACGCCAACAGCGACGGTAGTGATCTTGTTTGAAATCATCTGCATGGTGTCGTAGATTGCCAGGCCAGCATAGATGACGCCGCCGGGGGAGTTGATGTACATCTGGATTTCGCGTTCGGAATCTTCGCGGTTGAGGAAAAGGAGCTGAGCGACAATGACATTGGCAACCTGGTCATCGATGGGCGTGCCCAGGAAGATGATGCGCTCCTTGAGCAGGAGCGAGTAAATATCATAGGCGCGCTCGCCCCGCCCAGAGGATTCAACCACCATGGGAATGAGATTCTTGAAGTTATTGAGGGACATTTTTACCTCCTTCGTGGTAGGCCTGAGGTGAATGGGCTCAGGCGGACGGGTCGGTCTGAGGCTCCACCGGCTCAACGGGCGCTTCGTTCTCTACGGCAGCCTGTTCTTCCGCTTGAGCTGGGACTTCGGCGGGTTGGTCGGCGGTGCCTGTGCCGATGGCTTTAAGGCGCAGCAGGGTATCGCGGTTGAGCATGCGGTTGGCGATATCCATGGTGACGTTTTGAACGAGGTCATTCATGCTGGTGCCGCGCGGCAGCTTGAGCTCCTGGGGGTTGCTCTGCAGGCTGGACATGGTAGCCGAGACGGTGGTTTCAAGCTCCTGCATGTTGAGGGTAATCTTCTCGGCGCGAGCAATCTCATCCATGATGAGGGAGCGGTTGAGGCGGCGCCGGGCTGCGGGTTTGGCTTCAGCTTCAATGAAAGCTTCGCGGTCGGTCTTAATCGCTTTAAAGTAGGTAGGAAGATCCAACTGCCGCTCGGCAAGCGATTTTTCAAGGTTTTCCAGGATGTGTTCGACTTCGTGATCGAGGGTTTGGTTTGAATAAGTGATGGTGGAGACTTTGATGATTTCATCCAGGAGGCGGGTGAAGTAGTCGTCATCGTATTCGTGGATGCGATCATTGAGCATTTCAGAGCGGACGGCATCGCGCAGTTGGGCAACGGTTTCGTATTCGCCGAGGGATTTGGCAAAATCATCGGTGAGTTCCGGCGTGGAGAGGGTGTGAACATCCATGATAGTGGAGAGAATGGAAACCTCGCGCCCTCGCAGGCGGGAGTCTTCATATTCAGCCGGGAAGGTATAGACGACGTTTTTTTCATCGTTCTTGTTGAGCCCGATCAGCTCGCGGGTGAAACCTTCGTAAGGCCAGTCATCTTTTTCAAATTCGTTCTCGCCGACAATCATCTGAACGCCTTGCTGGTTGAAAGCCTGGGGGTTCTCACCTTCAACTGGCTGAGTGTAGGTGCCAACCAGGTTGGCAGTGATGGCATCGCCTTCCTGGATGGGGCGTTCGACGGGCTCCTGGACGGAGTAGCGGTAACGCAGATTCTGGATAATCTGGTCAACTTCCTCTTCGGCGACGGTGGGGGGATTGTACTCCTGGCGGATGGAGCGGTAATCACCCAGTTCAACCCGGGGAGCAAGGGGGACGAGGAAGGAGAATTTGGGGGGATCAGTGCTGATAATCTGTTCGAGGGAGCCGGGACCGGAAGGTTCAACCCTGGCTTCTTTGAGCACATCCGGGTAAACCTCATCGAGCATCATTTCCACGGCTTCCTGTTCGATAGCCTTGTCGCCGTACATGCGCCGGACGATTTCGTAGGGAGCCTTTCCGGGGCGGAAGCCGGGGATTTTAGACTCGGAGGAAATTTTGCGGGCGGCGCGCTGCTTGAACTTGAGCATCGTGTCGCTGTCCAGTTCAGCAATTATCTGAACCTGATGGTCTTCTCGGGGGGAAACTTCGATCTTCAATGTCGTGATTCCTTCTCTAGTATTAATTTTTGGGGTGGTGGGGAATGAGGGACTTGAACCCTCACGCCTTTCGGCACATGATCCTAAGTCATGCCTGTCTG